>JAILDA010000074.1 GCA_024689865.1 Clostridia bacterium
AACGTTACCGCGTGCATGGCAAAGACTGCCAATCCGGACGCCGATTTCTTCCCGCTCTCCTGCGATTACGAGGAGAAGCTCTACGCCGTAGGAAAGATCCCCGGCGGATTCATCAAAAGAGAAGGCCGTCCCGCAGAGAAGGCCATACTCAAGTGCCGCCTCATGGACAGGCCGTTAAGGCCGCTGTTCCCCAAGGGCTTCTTCAACGCCGTTGAGGTACAGGCCGTAGTCATGAGCGTCGATCCGGACTGCGCTCCGGAGATCTGCGCTATGATCGGTTCTTCCGTTGCACTGGCAATTTCCGACATTCCCTGGGATGGTCCCACCGGTTCCGTTCAGGTCGGCCGCGTAGACGGACGTTTCGTCATCAATCCGACTCTCGAGCAGAGAGCAGTATCCGACCTTTCCATGTATGTCGCCGGTACCGAAGAAGCCATCATGATGGTGGAAGCCGGCGCTCAGGAAGTTCCGGAGGACGTATGCCTTGACGCGATAATGTTCGCGCACGAGGAGATCAAGAAGCTCTGCCGTCTCATAAAGCAGATCGCCGAAGTGATAGGCAAGGAAAAGATCCAGCCGGAGATCAGAAAGCCCTCCGAGGAACTGGACGCCGCAGTCCGCGAGTACGCTGTTCCCAAGATGCGCGAAGCAGTCCTCACCAAGGACAAGCAGGAGCGTCTGGACAACATGGACGCTGTGGAGCAGGATACCAAGGAGCACTTCGCGGAGGTATTCCCGGAAGGCGAGAAGGATATCGACGCCGTTCTTTACAACATCGTAAAGGAGCAGGTACGTTCCCTCATACTTGACGAAGGCATCCGTCCTGACAACAGAAAGCTGGACGAGATAAGGCCCATCTGGTGCGAGACAGGCG
This sequence comes from Clostridia bacterium, assembly GCA_024689865.1. Taxonomy (GTDB): domain Bacteria; phylum Bacillota; class Clostridia; order Peptostreptococcales; family Anaerovoracaceae; genus RUG13409. Next base: position 875 of record JAILDA010000074.1, read on the forward strand.
TCCTTCCCAGGACCCACGGCACCGGACTCTTCAAGAGAGGCCAGACTCAGGTGCTCTCCGTAGTCACCCTCGGCACTCTGTCCGAATCCCAGACTCTGGACGGACTGGACGAAGAGACCGAAAAGAGATACATGCATCAGTACAACTTCCCTGGATACTGCACAGGCGAAGCCAAGCAGCCCAGATCCCCCGGAAGAAGAGAGATCGGTCACGGCGCTCTCGCTGAGAGAGCTCTGCTGCCTGTACTTCCCAGCAAGGAAGAGTTCCCGTACGCGATCAGGGTCGTCTCCGAAGTGCTGTCCTCCAACGGTTCTTCCTCTCAGGCCTCCGTATGCGGATCCACGCTTGCTCTCATGGACGCGGGCGTTCCCATCAAGGCGCCGGTCGCAGGCATAGCGATGGGCCTCGTCGAGAGAGTGGAAGAGGACGGAAGCTCCACCATGGCCATCCTGTCCGACATACAAGGAATGGAAGACTTCCTCGGCGACATGGACTTCAAGGTCGCCGGAACCGAAAAGGGCGTCACAGCCATCCAGATGGACATAAAGGTCCACGGACTTTCCAGGGACATCCTCTGGAAGGCGCTCCAGCAGGCGCGTGAAGGCCGCATGTACATAATGGGCCAGATGATGGAAGAGATATCCGAGCCCAGAGCAGAGCTGTCCAAATGGGCTCCGCGCATCATCTCCATGCAGGTACCTGTCGAGAAGATCAGACTGGTCATCGGTAAGGGCGGCGAGACCATCAACGGCATCATCGCACGTACCGGAGCCAAGGTGGACATCGATGACGACGGCAACGTATTCATCGCTTCCCCGAACCTGGAGGCCGCAGAGGCTGCAAGGCAGGAGATCGAATACATCACCGCGGACGTTGAAGTCGGCAAGACCTACACCGGCAAGGTAGTAAGGATCATGGACTTCGGCGCGTTCGTTGAAGTTCTGCCCGGCAAGGACGGACTCCTGCACGTTTCCAGGATCTCCAACAAGCGCGTAGAGAAGGTGACTGATGTTCTGAACGTAGGCGACACCGTTACCGTAAAGTGCTACGAGATCGACGACAAGGGCAGAGTAAACCTTACCCGCAAAGGACTGGAAGATACCCCGATTATCAAGGCCTGATCTTAACAACTCAGAGCTTATGCAATAACAGCACAAACAAAGGACCGCACGTTTTGCTCAGCGGTCCTTTTGTGTTATAATGACCGGGTAATAATGTCTATCATCCGGAGGAGTCATTAATGAAAGATCTGTATTATTACGAAGTAAACAAGGATCTTAACAAGGATCAGTTTCTTGAGCGTTTCCCAAAAAGGCCGGCTGATGCCAACAAGGGAACGTTCGGCAAGATCCTTCTGATATCCGGAAGCCTTGGAATGGCAGGCGCTGCATGTCTCAACATCATAGGCGCCAAGGCTTTGGGCGCGCAGTACATAAACGTTGCTCTCCCGGAGAGCATCTACAACATCTGTGCGACAAGGTTCCTTACACCTGTCTATCATCCTTACCGCGACCGTGCGTCGGATGACCTGCACGCAGATCCGGAATCGACCATATCCATTCTGCTGCCGAACATGCTCGCAGTTTGTTTCGGTAGCGGCGCTGTAAACAATTTCTTCAAGACCGCAGTCTTCAATGTGCTTTATGATAAGTGCAAAGTCCCGCTGGTACTGGATGCGGAAGCTCTGAAACTGCTTAAATGGAGCGGAAACGAACTCGGTCCTTTCGATTGTCCGCTGATACTTACGCCGCACCCGGGCGAATTCAGCGCGCTTGCAGAAGTCCCTTTGGAAAGGATAAAGGAAGATCCTGTCCGCTGCGCAGCGGAATACGCTTCGCAGAACAACGTAATAATGGTGCTTAAAGGTCCTGAAACTGTCGTTGCGGCGCCGGACGGCAGATATTATAAGAACAGGACGGGCAATCAGGGTCTTGCTCAGGCGGGGAGCGGAGACGTCCTTGCCGGAATGATCACTGCAATGCTTAGCTTTGTGCAGGATCCGTTCGAAGCCGCGTGCATGGCTGTGTTTGCCCACGGAATGGCTGCGGACGAGCTTGCGAAAGAGCATTCCATGCAGCTTCTTCCGCTGAACAAGTTCCCGGATGTAATGGACAAGCTGTTTTTTGAGAAAGGCTTTTAGTTGACATGAGCAACAGAGTAGGAAAGTTCGAAAAAGTAAGCATAGGGCAGTTTAAGTCGGACTTTGTAAGCTGCGTAGGGGGCACGGAGGCTGCTGCAGCCAGGCTTTTCGAAAACGTTAAGCTTCCTGTAAGGGCAACAGCCGGATCTGCTGGTTACGATATCATCTGCCCGTTCGATCTTACGCTTGCCCCTGGGGAAGGCGTTAAGGTGCCTACCGGCCTTAGGATAAAGATGCAGCCCGGGTGGATGCTTCTTATTCTGCCGAAATCCGGGATCGGTTCCAGATTCCGTCTTCAGCTGGATAACACAATGGGTCTTATAGACGAGGATTATTACGATTCCGACAACGAAGGTCACATAATGGTCCCGATAACCAACGATTCCAAAAGCGGCAAGGTCCTGGAGCTTCCGGCGGGCAAAGCGTTCGTTCAGGCGGTCCTGGTGCCTTACGGCATTATCGAAGACGATTCCGCGGAAGGAAAACGCAAAGGCGGATTCGGATCCACAGGTGTTTAATCCCGGATCGTTGCTAATATAAACTGTTAACATAATCTTTCTTATGCTAATCATATAGGAGTCATCATGCTTCTCAGAGAAGACATAGAAAAAAGGGAAAAAGAGACGCTTTCAAAGTTCGCAGTGCTTTCTTCAGAATCTAAAGGTAGAGTGTATCCCGAAGAGCCGGACATGGTACGCACTTGCTTTCAGCGCGACCGGGACAGGATAATCCACTCCAAAGCGTTAAGGCGTCTGATGCACAAGACTCAGGTATTCCTTTCACCGGAAGGGGATCACTACAGAACGCGGCTTACTCATACTCTTGAGGTCTCCCAGATCGCAAGGACCATCGCAAGAGCGCTGGATCTTAACGAGGATCTTACGGAAGCCATAGCAATGGGACACGATCTTGGGCATACGCCTTTCGGGCACAGCGGCGAGGCTTTCCTTAACGAGATCCACCCGGGCGGCTTTTCCCACAACAAGCAGAGCCTGCGTGTCGTTGATGTAATTGAAAGAAATGCTCTGGGACGCACCATGAACCTTACCATGGAAGTCCGCGACGGTATCCTTAACCATTCAGGACCGGACAAGCCTTTTACACTGGAAGGACAGGCTGTCAGACTCTCGGACCGCATTGCGTACATAAACCACGACATAGACGACGCAATAAGGGCAGGGGTCATCCGCGGAGAAGACCTTCCTGCCGAATGCATTAAAGTACTCGGCAGTTCACATGGAGAAAGGATAGATTTTCTTGTAAAGGATGCTCTTATAAATTCCGAAGGGCAGCCGGAGATACGTCAGTCAGCGGAAGCTTTCGAGGCCATGGACGAGCTGCGCAACTGGATGTTCGACAACGTCTACAGAAGCCCGGTCGTCAAGCAGGAAAAAGAATTGTTCAGAATAAGGTCTCTGATCAAAAGCCTTTACGATTATTATCATGAAAGGCCGCAGGAACTTCCGGAAGAACAGCTCCTGCTTCTGGACAAGGACGGGATAGACGAAGTCGTTAAGGACCATATCGCAGGAATGACCGACCGCTACGCAATAAAGCTTTATACGGAGCTTTTCGTACCTACCGGCTGGAAATTAGACGACTGACCTGTTTATTCAAGACATTAACAAAAAGGTGCTTAGCTATTGATTTAGCTCACGATTTGTTGCATAATGTACTAGTAATTTTATATCTTTTGTTGTGTTTAGGTGGATTATGAAGATCAAAAACAAAAAAGATTTTGGGCTTGGCATCTTCGGTATCCTGTTCTCGCTCTGGATAGCTTTTTATTCTATGAGCTACATTCCGGAAGCGAAACATGCAGGAGACCCCGGTCCGAAACTCTTCCCGCTGATCGGCGCGGGCATAATGCTCTTATGCTCTGTCGCCATCCTGTTCAATCAGGAAGAACCGAAGCGTGACAAAGACGGTAACATCAAGCCGTTCCTTACCAAGAAGCAGTGGATCGCTGCAAGCAAGGTGTTCGGTATCTATTGTCTTATGACGCTGCTGTTCTATCTTATCGGCTTTACTGCCACAGTACCTATCATTCTCTTCATTCTCACATTGATGCTTTCCAAGGTCTCCGTACCGGATATGCCGATGAAGAAGAGGGTCATAAGGATACTGATCTTCGCTGTAGTTGCAGGCGCGGTCATCTACGCTGCCTACATCCTTGGTCTGCAGGCAAGACTGCCCAAGGGCATCATCTGGAAGCTGTTCAAGTAAGGAGGCATAAATGGGCGCATATTTTCTCGAAGCTCTTAAAGGTCTCCTGACTGTACAGGGCATCATCTACGTAGTACTGGGATCCCTCGCAGGAGTTATCCTCGGCGCAATCCCCGGACTCGGAAGCAGTACTCTTATCGTAGTACTTCTTCCTATCTCTTATAAGCTCAACCCGGCCATGACCATGGCGCTGTTCATATCCATAGTAATCGGATCCATGAGCGGCGGCTGCATAGGTTCCATACTGCTTGGTATTCCGGGTACATCATCATCGCTTACGACTGTATGGGACGGCTACGAATTTACTAAACAGGGCGATCCGGTACGGCCTCTGTCCGTATCGGTAACAGTATCGTTCCTCGGAACACTGCCTTCGGTAATTCTTGCCGTATTCTGCTGCAAGGCCATAGCTTCCTGGGCGGTCAGGCTCTATTACTGGGAGTACGCGGCACTTTGCTACTGCGCTATCCTCATGGTAATAGGTCTTTCCAAGGGCAACCTGGCCAAGGGTCTGTTCGGAGCCGGTCTTGCACTCTTCGTAGCAAGCATCGGTACCGAGAAGCTCGACGGCGCCAACAGGTTCATCTTCTTCAACATCATGCAGTTCCGCGATAAGATCAACCTTATCCCGGTAATGCTCGGACTTTTCGCCGGACGTATAATCATACTTGAGTATGCCAGAGGTGAGAAGGCCAGGAAGGTAGATGTAAAGGTAGGCCGTTACAGATGGCCCGGCAAGGATCTGAGCCACAACTTCATCGGCTTCATCCGCGCATGGATAATCGGTCTTGTCATCGGCTTCCTGCCCGGACTCGGCGGGCCTGTCGCTTCCATTATGGCTTACTCTACGGAGAACATGCTTGCAAAGGATAAGTCCAAGTGGGGCAAGGGCGAGATCATGGGCGTAATCGCCGGTGAGACTGCCAAGAACTCCGCGATAGGCGGCGCTCTGATACCGCTGATCGCTCTCGGTATTCCCGGAGATGCTTCCTGCGTGCAGTTCCTGCAGGCTCTGCTGATGAAGAACATCGAAGCAAGCCCGCAGCTGATGAGGGAGAATCCGACCATTGTTTACACGCTGTTTACCGCAGCATTCCTGTCCGCAATTGTAGTAATACTTTACGAGACCATCGGAATGCCTACGTTCCCGGCTCTGCTGAGGATCCCTTATCACTATCTGTACAGCATAGTCGTAGTACTTGCTCTTACAGGTGCGTACATGGCTCAGCGCAACTTCTTCAGCATGATCGTAATGCTCGTAAGCTGCATCATGGCCATACTGATGGATGTCTTCGGAATATCCAGCCTGCCGTTCCTGATGGCGTTCATTCTTGCTCCAATGCTCGAAGAGAACCTCAGAATGGGATTCGCGGCATCTTCCGACGGCGGAAAGATGTTCTTTACAAGACCTATCTCCTGCGTATTCATAGTCGTCGGTACTCTCGTCCTGATCTACGGTATCCTTTCTCCGATACTTAAGAAGGGTAAGCAGTCCAAGAACGACAAGGCCAGGAAACAGGCCGCTGAGTTAGAGGATTAATATCATCAACAAACTCCGGAACTCCGGGTTTGAAATAGTATCATAGTGTACTTTACAGGAGGAAACACAATGAAGAAAGTTATTGCACTTGTTCTTGCACTGTTAATGGTGTTCGGACTTGCAGCCTGCGGAAACGGCGGCGGCGGAAACAATAATCAGGCAGAAGCTCCCAAGTGGCCGGACGGAGACGTTACTCTGTTCTTCCCGTACGATGAGAGCTCCCTGACAGCTGTCAACGCAACCACCATGGCAGACTGGATCCGCGAGCAGACCGGAAAGAAAGCAGAAGTTGAGTACAACAAGACAGCCAACGGCTGGAACCTTGCTGAAAAGATGCTCAAGGAAGACGCTGACGGACTTACCCTTATGGTAGTAGGTCTCGACGCTCTTACCGGTTATGTTAAGGGCGACTGGAAAAACGCTCCGTTCGATACGACCAAGTTCCAGATCGTTACCGGATTCACCCAGCCTTATCCGTATTCCGGATGCATGCTGATCACTCAGGCAGACGCACCTTACAGCAACTGGGCCGAGCTCGAAGCTTATGCTAAAGAGCACAAGGACGAAGTACTTGTTGCTGACAGAGCCGGTTCCATCATGACCACCAAGCTTAAGTCCCTCTTCAACCAGACCGGACTGAGCGAGTATGTCCACTGGGTACCCGCATCTTCCGACTCCGTTAAGACCGGTATCGATCCGTCCAACAGGAGCATCAATATCGCCATCTTCGACGAGACTTCCGCAGTCAAGTATCTGCAGCAGCCCGACAAGTATAAGGCGATCATCAACTGCCGTCCGGACAACGACTTCAGCTACTATGCAGCTGACACCAAGGGCCTTGACGATATCAAGAAGGTTCCGACCCTGTTCGACGTATTCGGCAAGGAAAAGGCAGAGCAGTACAACGTACCGAACACCACCGCTATCATCTGCAGAGCTGAAGTTCCGGCAGAAGTCGTAGCTCAGATCAAGGCTGTATGCGATGCACTCGGCAACGTAGAGAAGTCCGAAGACGCTAACTCCTTCTATGTAAGACAGAGAGTTAACGGCGGTACTTCCAAGTACTATGCATTCGATGCTGCTGACATTCAGAAAGAGTGGCAGAGGCTCGAGCCCGTTATCAAGACCATTGAAGGTAAGTAATTTACTGCACACTTGATACTCACAAAAAGACCCGCCGGAAACGACGGGCCTTTTCTTTTACAGTTTTTGATCAAATACAAAAGCCCTGCATTTATTGCAGGGCTTTATTTCATAGAAGGATCAATTATCACGACGGATCATCATATCAAAGCATGTCTGCAATGCTTCGCATGTCGTTGATCGTCTCCAGAGCCTTTACATGCTCCATTATCTGATCCTGCTGCTCTCTGGTCCTGGGAGCTACTGCAAGGTCCATGCAGGAGTGGAACTTGGCAGCGAATGCTTCATCTGTCATGGGATTATCCGGGTTGCCGAGCGTCTTGGTCACGAGTTCGGTATAGCTCTTTCCGTCCTTAGTCTTAATCGTAAGGCGTCCGGCAGTCTTCATTTCAGGATCTTTGTCCCAGTCAGTGTTAAGAGTATAGCTGAACTTGTCCGCCAGAGCAAGTACGTCCGGTCTGGTCAGCTTGTCCTGATCGAAGCTCGCCAGAGTAACTTCGCCGTCGATTATCGCAGTGGAAACAGTGTAGGGCATGCTGTATTTTGCGTTTATCGCGTTCTTGGGTCTCTTTTTATCTTCTGCGGGTTCCAGTACTACTCTGGAAGTACCGGTGGATTCAGCGATCAGATCCGTTATGTCTTCCGGTTTTATGTCATTAGCCTTCATTATGTTCATGGCAGCGTTTATGCATCCGTGGTTTCCCATGCAGCAGGGCCAGGGCTTGAACACAAGATTCTGCGCTTCCCATCTGGTGCCGAGATCCTTCAGTACCGGTTCCGGATCGTAATCGTTCTGGAAATATGCTTTATAGAATCCCTGTTCTCCTTCGAACGGGTCCTTGAACCCTTTAATTCCTTTAGCAGCCAGAAGGGCGGAGGACAGGGCGGACTTTGCGCCGAAAGCTTCTCTTATGGAACGTATGGGCGTTTCCTTGTTTTTTGTCAGCTCGGAGCTGCAGACATATTGCGAAAGATTGAGGCTCCATGCGTCTATTATCTGGTCCGCGTTAAGGCCCAGCAGTTTGCATGCTGCTGCAGTCGCGCCGAAAGATGTAAATACAGGCGGCATGTAGAATCCGTAGCTGGCGAATCTGGATGCGACAGCAGCTCTTGCGAGCCTGCAAGCTACCTCGGAACCGCAGACCATCGCAGTTATGAAATCTTTCCCGGATACACCTCCCAGCTTTTCCGCAAGGGCAAGGCTTACGGTAAACGTAGAGGTGTTCGGATGTATCGTTGCAGTCTGAGACGTATCGGAGAAGTCCAGAGCCATTACCATGGATGCGTTAGCAAACGCAGCCCAGATGGCGGGGAGTTTCTTGCCGTAGCCCAGAAGCGTGGCTTCGCCTTTACCGCCCGCAGCCATTTCTTCCGCAAACTCTAGGAACTGCCGGCATCCGTCGCCGTTTACTCCTCCGCTGATTATTGCAATGTTATCAAGTATCGATCTTTTTTCAACTTCGACCATCTCTGCGGGGATGTCTTCGAAGCATGTATTTGCAGTAAATTCGGCAAGTTTCCTTGATATGTCCATTTGCGCCTCCTTTGCTTGATCAACCGTTTTTGTTAATTATAGCATAGAGCTCCGCAGTCCGCGACATATTGATACAAAAGCGATATTTTGATAAACTATAAAAAACGACTTTACGGAGAAGAGCATGCATAAAGCCATAACATACGACCTTATAAAAAAAGACAAAAACTCCGCAGCAAGAAGGGGCGTAATACATACTCCTCACGGAGATGTCCAGACGCCTGTTTTCATGCCTGTCGGCACTCAGGCTACGGTAAAAGCCATGAAGCCGGAGGATGTTGCGTCTCTTGGTCACGAAGGCGCGCAGATAATCCTTGCCAACACCTATCATCTTTATCTTCGTCCCGGTCACGAACTAGTGCAAAAGGCCGGAGGTCTTCATAAGTTCATGAACTGGGACCGCGCCATCCTAACTGATTCCGGCGGATTTCAGGTTTTTTCGCTCGGCGATCTCAGAAAGATAACCGAGGAAGGCGTAACGTTCCGTTCTTACATCGATGGCTCGAAGCACATGTTCACACCCGAGAGCAGCATGGAAGTGCAGAACGCACTCGGCGCGGACATAATAATGGCTTTCGATGAATGCGCGCCGCCTGATGCGGACTACGAGTACATATCAAAGTCTCAGGCCAGAACTACCAGATGGCTCAGGCGCTGCGCCGAAGCACATAAAAGGCAGGATGATCAGGCTCTTTTCGGAATAATGCAGGGCGGATTCTTTAAGGAGCTGAGGAAGCAGAGCGCGGACGCGATAGTGGACATGGATCTTCCGGGTTATGCCATAGGTGGAATATCCGTCGGCGAGCCTAAGGAAAAATACGTAGGTGTTCTTGATTATGCAGTGGACATGCTTCCTGCCGACCGGCCCAGATACGTTATGGGCATAGGAACTCCGGATTACATTCTGGAAGCTGTTGAACATGGCGTAGACATGTTCGACTGCGTGGAGCCTACCAGGCTCGCGAGACACGGAATGGCCATGACGAGCCATGGACGCCTTAACATAAACAACGCGCAGTACTTCGACGACTTTACACCGATAGACCCGGAATGCGACTGCTATTGCTGCAGAAACTACAGCAGATCATACGTAAGGCATCTGTTCCGCCAGAAGAATCCGGAGATACTCGGGTCCATGCTGCTGGCTGAGCATAATCTTTATTTCCTTGTACGCCTGGCGGAAAACATTCGTAAGTCCATAGAAGAGGACCGTTTCCCGGAATTCAAGAAGGAGTTTCTGGATAAGTATGGCTGCTGACCGACGTTTGGATCCTGAACAGCTTGAAAAGGGCAGAGCACTGTGTCCGTCTTTCGGTCGCTGCGGTGGCTGTTCCTATCTTGGACTGTCTCAGGAAGAAGAACTTAAGATAAAGGAAAAGGAAGTTCTGGACTGCCTTGCTGCGTCCGGAATAGACGCTTCTGTTTTCCGCGGAATCGTTAAGGCTCCGTCCGAGTCCGGATACAGGAACAAGATGGAATTTACCTTCGGAAACGAGGTAAAGGACGGACCTACATTACTTGGGCTTCATGCCAAAAAGAGCTTCATCTCCATAGTTCCCGCGGATGGGTGCGTTCTTGTCCCCGAAGATTTCAGGACCATACTTAAAAACACTCTGTCATTCTGTCTGGATAAAAGATACATCCATTATAACAAAAAGACTCATGACGGATTGCTCAGGAGCCTTGTTTTAAGGCGAGGCGTAAGGACAGGGGAGCTGCTTGTTAACATCGTTACAAGTTCCCGGGGAAAGTTCGATGAAAATGGATATAAAGATGTGATCCTTTCGCTTGATCTTAAGGATGATGTTATCGGGATCATGCATACGATAAACGATAACCGTTCGGACGCAATAATCGCAGAGGATGTAAGGCTCCTTTACGGAAGACCGTATTACAACGAGGAGATCCTGGGCCTTAAGTTTAAAGTCGGTGCGTTTTCTTTCTTCCAGACCAATGTTGAAGCTGCCGAAAGGCTTTACCGTGATGCCATCAGTCTTCTGCCTTCGCTGGAGAACAAGACAGTATTCGATCTTTACTGCGGTACCGGTACCATGACGCAGGCAATGGCTCTTAAGGCTTATAAAGCGATCGGAGTCGAGATAGTGGAAGAGGCCGTCAGAACTGCCGAAGAAGCTGCAAGGATCAACGGTCTGGATAACTGTTCATTCATTGCCGGAGATGTGGGAGAGGTGCTTTCAGGTCTAAGCGTTCTTCCGGAAGTGATAATGGTAGATCCTCCGCGCCCCGGCATATCGCCCAAAGCGCTTCAGAAGATCCTCAGCTACGGAGTTGAGACCATAGTTTACGTTTCCTGCAATCCGAAGACGCTTGCGGAAAATCTACGCGCAGCGGAACTCGCCGGATACAGTATCGTATCAGTAACGGCTTACGACAATTTCTGCTATACGAAGCACATAGAATCCATCGCATTGCTTTCGCTTAATAAACAATAATGCTGCATAAATACTTTGAGATAAATAAGAACAGTCATAATATTCGCTGCAAGACTTATTATTTAGACAAGAACCTTGTGGAAAAGGCAGTGATATTCTGCACAGGATTTGCGGGCCATAAGGACAACAACGCTGCCGAAAAGTTTTCCGACAAGTTACTGGCTAAAAACAAGAATGCTGCAGTAATAGTCTTCGACTGGCCGGCGCACGGCGACGACGTTAAAAAGAAGCTGTCGCTGGACGACTGCACAGCATATCTTGACCTTGTCATCGAAGAAGCCAAGAAGATGTACGCAACGGATCAACTGTATGCTTACGCTACAAGCTTCGGCGGATATCTCATCCTTAAATACCTGCACGAAAAAGGCGATCCTTTCGTTAAGACAGTTCTGCGTAGTCCAGCTGTTGATATGTACGGCACGCTCATGAACAGCATAATGAGAAGCGGTGAAACTGAAAAGCTAAAGAAAGGCAAGGATGCTGCTGTAGGTTTCGACAGAAAAGTAGTAATTACAAGTTCTTTCCTGGACGAACTTGTAAAGCAGGATGTCAGAGACTGGGACTACCTTGACTATGCTGACAACATCCTTATAATTCACGGCACCAAGGATGAGATCGTTCCGTTCGAACAAAGCAAGGAATTTGCCGAAAACAACATCATCGAATTCATTCCTGTGCTAAACGCCGATCACAGATTTCAGGACCCGGTATTGATGAGCCTTGCAACGAAATATGTGCTGGAATTCTTCGGGATGCGCTAGTGTGTCCGAAGCAAAACTGAGACATGAACGTAAACGAAATACAAAAAAGATTGTTTGATCTTAAGAATCCTGAATACCGCGACTTCCAGAGCAAACTATTGCCAACGGTAGACAAGGACCGGATCATAGGCGTTAGGACTCCGCAGCTTAAGGACCTTGCAAAGAGTTTGCTTAAAGACCCTGAAGTTTACGGATTTCTTGACATTCTGCCTCACCGGTATTTCGATGAGGATCAGCTGCACGCGTTCATCATTTCCGGAATAAAGGACTTTGATGCTTGCATGGACCGCGTAGAGAAGTTCCTGCCATACATAGACAACTGGGCCACCTGCGATCAGCTCTCACCGGCTGTTTTCAAAAAGCACAGGACCGGACTCCTCGAGCATATCAAGACCTGGATATCATCCGGCAAGACTTACGTCGTAAGGTTCGGAACAGGCATGCTGATGCAGCATTATCTGGACGAAGATTTTGACGCTGAATATCCGGATATCGTCGCAGGTATTATTTCAGAAGAATACTACGTTAACATGATGCGCGCCTGGTATTATGCTACAGCACTTGCAAAACAATACGATGCGGTCCTTCCGTACATAGAGAATAAAATGCTGGATCTTTGGACGCATAACAAGTCCATTCAGAAAGCAGTCGAGAGCAGGCGGATAACAGAGGAACAGAAATCATACCTTAGATCCCTTAAGAGGACGGACTGATCTATAACAGAGGTGGAACATGAACAGAATAGTTAAGAAGCTTATCATTGGCTTAATATGTCTGATAGTAGTTGCTCTGATGTATTTCCTGATAGAGCCTCTGCTGATACCGCGATCTTCTGCAAAGGTCGAGAACTCTTCCAAATGGATGGCCAGGCTGGGCGACGACATGCTTGTAAGCGAAGTCTATCTTCCGGGAACGCACGACAGCGGCTCGGAAAAGGCGGATCTGGCATACTTTTCCAAGTGTCAGTCTTCCTCGATAAAGACTCAGCTTGAGGACGGCAGCAGATATCTGGACGTCCGTCTGGAAATTTCCGGTAAAGAAGGGGAGGAAGAGCTGATCTTCTGCCACGGTTTCTGCAAGTGCAGAAAAGGCATCTGGCCCTGGTCTCCTGCGCTTGGACTTGAGGATGTTCTGAGCGATTGCTACGCATTTTTGGAAGCTAATCCCACGGAGACGATAGTATTTGCCGTTAAAATGGAGCAAGGCGATGACGTAAAAGCATTTCAGGAGCTTTTGCATAGATATATCGATAAAGATCCCGGCCGCTGGTACCTGAGCGATTCGATTCCCAAAATGGCAGAATGCCGGGGAAGGATAGTCCTGTTCCGCCGCTACGAAGACGCGAACGCATACGGTAAGAAGTCCGGAGTTCAGCTGTTCTGGGCAGATCAGGGAGGAAAAGATGATGTTTCTCTTAACGCGGTACTGGAGAAACAGAATTATTACACCCTCATGATCCAGGACAGATATAAGTACGGAGCTTCGGATAAATGGAATGCCTTCATAGCGGGACTTGAGCAGTCCGCAATGATAGATTCGGACCTCAGGATAAGCTTCTTAAGCACTAACGGAACTCCTAAATTCGGTCATCCGTACACTTACGCTAAGATGCTTAATAAGAACTTTGCTTCTGCAGATCTTTCTGCGTACGCACCTACATGGATAATACTCGATTTCTCTAATGCTAAATTAGCGGAACAGATATACGATCTGAATTTTAAGTGATCTTTAGTTTTCCGTTATCGAAAGAAATGACCGGAGTGTATTTCCCGGAGGACTTAAATGAGTAAAAAGAAGTTCTATCTTGCGTTGATCATCTTTTCTCTTACAGGACAGATTGCCTGGGTAGTGGAGAACATGTACTTCAACGTGTTCATCTATAAAATGTTCAATGCTTCCGCAGCGGACATCTCTCTTATGGTAGAAGCAAGCGCTGTCGCGGCTACTCTTACGACTATTTTCATCGGCGCGCTGTCCGACAGGCTCCAGCGGCGCAGGATATTCATGTGCGCAGGATACATTGCGTGGGGCATTTCGATAATAGCATTTGCGTTCGTAAGGCTGGACATCATATCTTCGGTCTTCGGCGCGGCTGCAGGGACAGCTGCCGCTGCGGTTACGATAGTAATAATTCTTGACTGCGTAATGACTTTCTTCGGGTCGACGGCTAACGACGCGGCTTACAACGCGTGGCTCACCGACAGAACGGACGAGTCGAACAGGGGCGCAGCCGAAGGCATAAACTCAATGATGCCGCTGATCGCGATACTTGTGGTTTTCGGCGGATTCATGGGCTTCGATCTGGACAAGTCGGAAAGCTGGACTACGATATACCTTGTTATAGGAATAGTGGTTCTAGTTGTTGGCGTTCTGGGATTTGTAATAGTTGAGGACGCTCCTGCAAAAAGACCGGACGAATTAGGCTATATGCAGACAATTCTATATGGATTCAGACCGTCGGTAATAAAGAACAACAAGAGGCTCTATTTCCTTCTTATCGGTTTTGTTATCTTCGGAATATCCATACAGGTCTTCATGCCTTATCTTATAATCTATTACGAAAAGTCTCTGGGCATGAGCGATTATGTGCTTATTATGGCTCCGGCAATAATACTTGCCGCGGTCGTAACTGTGATATACGGCAAACTGATCGACAAACACGGAACGCGTAAGATGATATACCCGTCCATGGAGATGCTGGGTCTTGGATACGTCCTGCTTTTCGTCTTCCCCGGGATCATAAAGACTCAGGGGCTTGCGATGAAGATCCCTGTATTCATTGGTTCGCTGCTTATGATGAGCGGATATCTTTCCGGAATGGCTGTATTCGGTACAGGTATCAGGAACTATACACCGGAGCACATGGCCGGAAGGTTCCAGGGGCTCAGGATAATCGCTCAGGTGCTTATCCCGGGCGTAATAGGGCCGGCCATAGGCGCCGCGGTCCTTAAGAACGCAGAAATGATAGTCAATAACGATGGTACAAAGTCCTTTCTTCCCAGCAACATGATCTTCCTGGCGGCACTGATAGTACTTATAATATTGTTTATTTACATAATATTTATTTCGAAAAGCAAGCATGTTTCCGAAAACGCTGGATAATGAAAGACTTTACACCGGTAAAACTATATACAACTGAAGGCGAGGCCCTGAGCGGCACTCCCTGGAACGTCTATCCCAGGCCGCAGCTTGTACGCAAGGACTGGCTCTGCCTTAACGGAGAATGGTCTTTCTGCTTCGAAGGAGACGATCCGGTAACGATATTAGTACCGTTCTGTCCGGAGAGCCTTCTTTCCGGATACGAAGGTAGAGTCGAATACGGCAGCAGGATGATATATGAAAAGGTCTTTACCATACCGTCCTCATGGGCAGGTAAGCGCATCATCCTTAATTTCGGCGCCGTAAGCAGAAGCTGCGAAGTGCTTGTCAACGGTTCGCCGGCTGCTTCTAACGATAACGGATACCTTCCGTTTTCCGCTGATATTACTGATCTGCTTCTTTATGGAGAAAACAAACTTACAGTACGCGCATTCAACGATCTGTCCACTCAGTATCCTTACGGTAAACAGAAGAAGGCCCGCGGCGGAATGTGGTATACGCCTGTAAGCGGAATATGGCAGACTGTTTGGCTGGAACCTGTGCCGGACAAATATATCACCTGTTTAAAGATCGATTCGGATCTTAAGGGTGCTGACATAGAGATACACGGTGTTTCCGAAGGAACTGTCTATTTCGAGGGCAGGGAACAGCCGTTCTCCGGCGGCCGCATAAGACTGGTCCCGGAGGCTCCTCATCTCTGGTCTCCGGATGACCCGTATCTTTACAAGATTACGGTTACATCCGGCAAGGATGAGATAGAGTCCTACTTTGCTCTAAGAACAATCACTTCCGAGACGGTAAACGGCAAGCCCCGCATGTGCCTTAACGGAAAGCCTTTCTTTTTCAACGGTCTTCTGGATCAGGGGTATTTCAGCGACGGCTTATACTCTCCTGCTTCTCCGGCGCTGTTTGCAGAAGATATAAGGAAACTAAAGAAACTTGGATTCAATACTCTCAGAAAGCACATCAAGATAGAACCTCTTAACTTCTATTACGAGTGCGACAGGCTTGGTATGATCGTGTTCCAGGACATGGTGAACAACGGGATCTACAGTTTCCGACGTGATACGCTTCGTCCTACGATAGGCCTTAAGAGAATAAACGACGCTCATACCAACACGGATCCTAAATCCCGGGAGATATTCCTGAAATCGATGGAAAGAACGGCAAAGCATCTTTATAACTGCCCCAGTATCCTTCTCTGGACGATATTCAACGAAGGATGGGGCCAGTTCCGCGCGGATGAAGCTTATGAAAAGCTTAAGTCGTTAGATCCATCCAGGCTTATTGACTCCACAAGCGGATGGTTCCATCAGAAAAAGACGGACGTTGACAGCCTGCACATCTATTTCGGAAAGCTTAAGCTCGGTAAACGCCGCGATCTTCCGCAGTTTTTATCCGAGTTCGGCGGTTACGTATATAAGATCAACGATCACAGCTTTAATCCAGTAAAGACCTACGGTTACAAGCTGTTCAAGTCCAAGGAGGAGTATATTAAGGCATTCCGTAAAGTCTATCTAGAAGACCTGGTTCCTTTAGCAGAGCAGGGGCTTTGCGGTTCCATATACACTCAGGTCTCGGACGTTGAGGACGAAACAAACGGAATCTTTACCTACGACAGGAAGGTCTGCAGGCTTTCGCCATCCGATACGGATGGGATCGCCGGGGCATTGGCGCAAGCCGTGAAAGGCTGAATTCTTTACATCTTTGAAACCGATGGGCTTGTTCAGGTTGTATCTTGAACAAGCCCGCTTTTAATGGTAAAATCAAGGCGAAAAAGAGTTTACACTTACAGAAGGGAGCTGATTCCAATGGGCAGACACGGCACCATAGCCGGCAGAAAGGCAGCGCAGGACTCCAAGAGAGCTGCAAGCTTCACTAAATACGCCAGGCTTATAACAGTTGCGGCAAAGAACGGCGGAGATCCGGATTATAATCCTACTCTCAGGACCGCGATAGATAAGGCAAAGGCTGCAGGACTACCAAACGACAACATTACAAGAGCTATAAAGAAGGGCACAGGCGAACTCGGCGGCGAGACCTATGAAGAACTCAAATTCGAAGGTTACGGCGCAGGCGGAGTAGCCGTCATCGTAGAAGCGCTTACGGACAACAAGAACAGGACTACGTCCTCCGTAAAGCACGCTTTTGATAAGTTCGGAGGCAATCTCGGTACTCCGGGATGCGTATCCTACATGTTCGACACCAAGGGCGTTCTTGTATTCGACAAAGAGACCGGAGTTACTGAAGACGATCTTATGATGGTAGCTCTGGAAGCCGGCGCGGACGACATAGTAGAGTACGACGACAGCTTCGACGTTCTCTGCAGTCCGGACGTTTTCAACGACGTTCTTAAGGCAGTTAAAGACGGAGGTCTTGAGCCTCTGGAAGCGGACATAGAGCAGGTACCTTCCATGACATCAAGTCCGGAAGGCGCAGCTTTAGGCCAGCTCAAGAAAATGATAGAGGTCCTGGAGGACGATGACGACGTCCAGAAGGTATATACCAACAGCGACGTAGACCTCTACGAGTAAGTTTTCATAGGATCCTGGGGTGTTCGTCAGGGCGTTAATTCAACCTACAGTTCATTTCCGGGGAGCCGGACGTCGGTCCGCATGTTATGTCAGGCCTCATAAGATCAGTGGAAGACAGAGATGCGGGCGCAGGCACCCCACCTATCAATAGATAGGGCGTGAATTATAGCCCAACGGCACTTTGGGATCCTTTTCATTTTGAGTAAAATGGATAAGATCGTAATAATCGACGGAAACAGCCTTGTAAACCGTGCTTACTACGCAATACAAAGGCCGATGATAACAAAAGACGGCATGTATACCCAGGGGATATACGGCTTTTTGAGCATGCTGTTTAAAATAATGGCGGATTATGGTCCCACGCACATGCTGGTGGCTTTCGACCGCAAGGCTCCTACTTTCCGTCACAAGGAATACGTGGATTACAAGGCCGGTCGCAAAGGGATGCCGGAAGAGCTGGCCATGGAAATGCCTGTTCTAAAAGATATACTGGACGCAATGGGCATAGCCCGCTACGAGACCGACGGTTTCGAGGCGGACGACATAATCGGCACGACTGCTCTTATGTCCGAAAAAGCAGGTCTTAAGGCATACATTATCACCGGCGACAGAGACGCTCTGCAGCTTGCGACCGATAAGACTTCCGTCATCATTACGAAAAAAGGAATAAGCGAATTCAAGCTCTACGACGACGAAGCCATGAAAGAGGAATACGGCTTCGATCACGAGCAGTTCATAGATTATAAAGCGTTGAGAGGCGATACCTCCGACAACATTCCCGGGATCCCCGGAGTAGGGGAAAAGACTGCCGTTAAGCTTATACAGCAGTTCGGATCTTTAGAGGAACTTATAAAACGTATAGACGAAGTCGACAGCGCAAAACTGAGGGATAAGATAGAGGAGGGCGCAGCCAGCGCGCTCATGTCCAAGAGGCTGGCCACCATAATAAAGAATGTTCCGGTAGATTATTCAGTAGAAGATCTAAGGATAAAAGAGAGGGACGTTAATAAGCTTATAGACATCTATACAAAGCTTGAATTCATAACGTACCTTGAAAAGCTCAGAAAAGAGCTTAAGGATACCGATCTTTTATCTGGAAGCGCAGATAATGCAGTACAGGACGTACAAGTTATTATTCCCGGGATAAGACCCGCGCAGCTTTCCGATCTGGCAGGTATATTTGCCTCTGAAAGCCTCGTAATAGACGTTCTGAGCGACGAAAACCACGTAGGCATACCTAAACTTGATAAAGCGGAAATAATCGCTGAAAACGGCTGTTTTACCGTCGGGCCTGCTCTTGAGGAAGAGTTCGTTAAGGCTGCCTCCGGAAGCAAATCAAGGCTCCGCGGATTCGGTCTGGGACGAGTTTATTACTATCTTGCTGCCAAAGGCGCAGACATAAGCGGATTCAGGACGGAATTCGACTGCCAGCTTGCTGCGTATCTTCTGTCTCCCAGCGGCAAGGCGCCGGAGCTTGCATCTCTTGTTCTTCAGGAGTTCCACGCAGATCTTGGCGGTGGACAGAAGCAGATGTCGTTCTTCGAAACGGAGGACGACGGAAGATCTTCAGCAGAAAAGCTCGCTTACATCTGCGCTCTGGAAGAAAAACAAAGAAAAGACTTAGAGGATGCCGGTCTTTCCGGTGTACTTTACGACATCGAACTGCCGCTTTGCAAAGTCCTTGCATCCATGGAAAAAGAAGGTTTCCCCGCGGACAGGGAGTGGCTCGTAACATTCGGCAAAAAGATGAAAGAATACATCTCCGGACTTGAGGAAAAGATATACGCGCTTGCCGGAGAAAAGTTCAACATTAATTCGCCCCAGCAGCTTGGTACGGTACTGTTCGAAAAACTGGGCCTTCCGGCCGGTAAAAAAAACGCCAAAGGCTATTCTACGAGCGCGGAGATACTGGAAAAGCTTTCCGACACGCATCCGATAATTAATGAGATCCTGGATTACAGGACATACAGCAAGTTAAACAGCACGTATGTGGAAGGCATGCTGCCGCTGATCGCGCCGGACGGCAGGATTCACGCTCACTTCCAGCAGGCTGTAACCGCTACGGGCCGTCTCAGCTGCACCGAGCCGAACCTTCAGAACATACCCGTCAGAACGGACCTTGGCAGACAGCTTAGGAAAGCTTTCATAGCAGGTGATGATGAGTATACTCTTGTCGGAGCGGATTATTCCCAGATAGAGCTTCGTGTAATGGCGCACATGGCCGGAGATCCGGAGCTTATAGACGCTTTCTCCGGCGGACACGACATACACAGGGAGACTGCGTCCAAGGTATTCAACGTTCCTCTGGAAGAAGTAACTCCTCAGCTCAGGTCCAACGCCAAGGCGGTCAACTTCGGCGTAATATACGGAATGAGTGGTTTCGGACTTGCCGAAGAGCTTACCATAAGCAGAAAACAGGCCGAAAAGTACATAAAGGATTACTTCGAACGTTTCAAGGGCGTAAGGGCGTTCATGGACGCACAGGTCGCGGAAGCTAAAAGGATAGGAAGCGTTAGGACTTTGTACGGCAGAAGAAGGTCCATACCCGAGATAAGGTCATCGCAGTACATGGTAAGACAGCTTGGCGAGAGGCTGGCAATGAACAGCCCCATACAGGGAACGGCTGCGGACATAATCAAGATCGCCATGGTAAAAGTGTACGACGCGCTTGCCGAAAAGTATCCGGATTCCAAGCTTATCCTGCAGGTACACGACGAGCTCATAATCAGGGCAAGGAAAGAGGACGCGGAGGGTGTGTCCAAGCTTCTTAAGGAGTGCATGGAGAGCGCTGCGGATCTTAAGGTAAAGCTTATAGTTGCAGAGAATACTGCCGATAATTGGTACGATCTTAAATAGCATGTTCGAAGCTTGCAATTTCAGAAAGGAGACATAATACTGTTATGGTATACGGACTGACCGGCGGTACGGGTTCCGGCAAAACGACTGTTGCTAACTATCTAACGGAAATGGGATACACTGTAATAGATGCAGATGTTATAGCAAGAAGCCTTACAGATCCTGGTTCGAATGTGCTTCAGCTGCTGGCTGAAACATTCGGTGAAGAGATATTAGCTGAAGACGGTTCTCTTATCCGCAAAAGACTGGGCGACATAGTTTTCAACAACAAGGAAAAACTTCAGCAGCTTAACGACATCATGGGACCGTCCATGGATAAAGCTTTCTTAAAAGCGCTTAACGATGCGGTCCTTGAAAGACCGTACAGCAAAGTTTTCTTTGATGCTCCCACGCTCTACGAGAGCGGCCGTGAATACATGGTTGATAAAGTCTGGGTAGTTGCCGCTGGTCTGGAGACACGCATCAAGCGCATAATGGACCGAGACGGTCTTTCCAGGGAGCAGGTGCTTGCCCGCATGGCCAACCAACTTCCGGAAGAAGAGAAGATAAGACGTGCAGATGTTGTTATTTATAACGACGGAACACTTGAGGATCTTCGCCGTGCTGTAGAAAAAGCACTGAAGTAATACTTTTGGCTGACTGTAATCCATCCTCTTAATAGGTCGATCGGAGGCAGAATGAATACTTTATACCTGGAATGTTCAATGGGCGCCGCAGGCGACATGATAGCCGCCGCGCTTTTCGAACTGCTTCCGGATAAGGAAAAAATGCTGGATAAGCTGCGCTCGGCAGGGATACCCGGCGTTGAGTTCAAGGTCGAAAAGACTGTAAAATACGGCATCGAAGGCACCATCTTTTCTGTTTTCGTACACGGAACGGAAGAGGGTGCCGAAGACGATCATTCTCACGATCATAAGCACCATCACAGTACATTCGAAGACATACGGACGACTGTCGATTCCCTAAAAGGTCTGTCGGATAAGGTAAAGACCGACGTTATCAACGTCTATTCGATGCTTGCTGAAGCAGAGAGCCAGGTCCACGGAAGACCTGTCGATCAGATTCATTTCCACGAAGTAGGTAACCTGGACGCTGTCGCGGACATTACCTCGGTCTGCATGTTCATTGAAGAGTTATCGCCTGAACGCATCATTGTTTCTCCCGTACGTACCGGCTACGGAACGGTAAAGTGCGCTCACGGCATACTTCCCGTACCGGCTCCCGCGACTGCTTATCTGCTGAAAGGCGTACCCATCTATTCAGGAGACATAGAAGGAGAGATGTGCACTCCTACCGGAGCCGCGCTGCTTAAATTCTTCGCCGGCGATTACAGCCCTATGCCTGCAATGGAAGTGGATTCCATAGGTTACGGCATGGGCAAAAGAGACTTTTCCTCAGCAAGCTGTGTAAGAGCATTTTGGGGAAAGACCGCAGAAGAAGATGAATATGCTTCGGAACTATCTTGCAATGTGGACGACATGACCGCTGAGGAGATAAGCTTCGTGATGGACCGTCTGTTCGAAGCCGGCGCTTATGAGGTCTATACAGCTGCCGTAGGCATGAAAAAATCCAGACCCGGCACTTTGCTTCGCGTTATATGCGATCCAAAAGACCGGGATAAGATGATACGCCTGATATTTAAATACACTTCCACCATAGGATTAAGGGAGACGAATACAAAGTGTTTCAGAATGGACAGAAGCATTAAGACCGTAAAAACGAGTCTCGGTGAGATGCGGTTAAAAGAGTCTTCCGGATTCGGAACTGCGCGCAGAAAATACGAGTACGAAGATCTGGCCGCCGCTGCAAAAGCAAACGGAATGACTCTTCAGGAAGTCAGAAACACTATAGATCTTGAGACTGAATGATATTTTTTCTCTGCATAGCAATAAAAAACGACATGACCGGAAAGGCCATGTCGTTTTCTTTATTCATTTATGATTACAGTCTTTCCAGCAGCTTTTCGGCTATCTGGACTGCGTTGGTGGCAGCGCCTTTGCGGATGTTGTCCGCTACTACCCAGAGGTTCATTCCGCTGTCGACGGAGAAGTCTCTGCGGATGCGGCCGACGAAAACTTCGTCCTTTCCTTCAGCTTCGCGGGCAAGAGGATATACAGCGTTCTTGGGATCGTCCTGAACGACTATTCCCGGGAACTTCCTGAGGATCTCACGTGCTTCGTCAAGATCGAACGGCTTTTCGAACTCAAGGTTGATGGACTCACTGTGGCTGCAGCGAACCGGAACACGTACGGTGGTAGCGGTAACCCGGATGCTGTCATCGCCGAGGATCTTGTGGGTCTCGTTGATCATCTTCATCTCTTCCTTGGTATATCCGTTATCCAGGAAGACGTCTATGTGGGGCAGGGCATTGCCGACTATCGGATGAGCGAAAGCCTTGCACTGATCGTTGCCCTTAAGGCCTTCTGCCAGATCGGAGAGGCCCTTCATTCCGGCGCCGGATACTGCCTGATAAGTGCTGTAAACGATGCGCTTTACCTTATATGCGTCGTGCAGAGCTTTGATCGGAAGCATTGCCTGAATGGTGGAACAGTTCGGATTGGCGATTATACCTTTGTTCCACCAGATGTCGTCCGGGTTTACTTCAGGAACGACAAGAGGGACTTCCGGATCCATGCGCCAAGCGCTGCTGTTGTCGACTACTGTGCATCCGTGAGCAGCAGCGATGGGGGAGAATTTCTCGGAAGTACCGCCGCCTGCGGAGAAGAGTGCGATATCTATGGGTTTATCGAAGGAATGCTCGTTGAGCTCTTCCACGACATAATCCTTGCCTCTGAAAGTTACTGTCTTACCTGCGGACTTGGAGCTTGCCATAAGATAGAGGTTCTCGAACGGGAAGTCTCTTTCCTCGAGCACCTTAAGGAATGTGGAGCCTACCAGTCCTGTTGCGCCTACAACGGCGAGATTGGGCTTTCTGGTCATGAGTTTTGTCTCCTTTACAACTTTTTGTTGCTATTATACACAAAAAACAGTAAAAGTGTTATACATTTTAACGAAAAACAAATGTTTTCTGCAAACATTCTTATATATAAATTCGAGCCTGCATATGATATAATAACTTGATATCAAAAGGAGGCTGCTATGCCAAGGCAAACAAAAGCGGAAAAAGAAAGAGAAAAAAAGATAAGGGAAGAGAAAGCCGAAGCCTTAAGGCGCAAGAAAAGGATAAAGGACGAGATAATCGCGATAGTAATAATCGCAGTGGGTCTTTTCCTTGTATTCAGCCTGCTTACAGGCACTACCGGCGCGGTAGGCGTTGCGGTAAAGGCATTCCTGGGCGGTCTTCTGGGATGGGTCGCCTATATTCTGCCGTTCTTCCTTATAGTTTACGGTGTGCTTGTATTTGCGCGCAAGACATCGCTCGTTACAGTAGGATCGCTTATCGAAATGATCGTGCTGTTCGTGCTGCTTACATGTCTTATCGCTAACTTTAAGGTTCCTCTTAAGGGTTCGGCGTCTTACGACTTCAGCATGTCGCTCAAGAGCATCTACGCCATGGGCACAGAAGGCGGAGGCATCGTAGGCGTATACGCGGGCGGTTTCATCAAGAACCTCATCGGAGAGATGGGTCTTTATCTTGTAAGCGCGCTGGGCATTATAATTTGCCTGATGTTCATACTTAATACGCCTCTCTCAACGCTTGTGGACAACGCGAGGCTCCATGCCAAAGCCCGCAAACAGGCAAGGGAAGAAGCCAGAGCCGAGCGCGAGCAGATAGAAGACATCGCCAGACAGAGGGACGAGGAAACAGAACGCATAAAGGCAGAAGAAGCAAAGAAGGAACAGGAGAAGCAGGACAAAGCCAAGGCTGCCGCTGCGATAGCTTCAGTTGCTTCCAGGACGCCAAGAGAGATACAGGAAAGAGTAGACACCGATTCGCTTCCAAAGCTCAACATGGATTCCATCGAAGGCTTCGATGCCCATACTCAGCCTGAGGATGATATAGTTTCGGAACTCCCGCCGGTTCCTGCGGGAAGTACTTCCAGATTCACTCCGGAAGACATTGGACTTAAGACGCCCAAGAACCATCTCGTTATCGAAGGGATCACCGAAAACCAGCAGAACGTTCTGGACATGGTAATGGACGACGATCTGTTTTCCAAAGGCGCAAAGGATAATAAGGCTTCAGTCCGCGACATCCGTCAGACTGCATCGGAAAGGCCGCAGAATAATGAGGAACCTGCAGTTAAGCCCGACAGCTCTGATAAGCCTGTAACTGCTCCCAAGACAGATACAAAGACTGATGAACACAAGTCTTCCAGCAATTATGTTTATCCTCCGATCAAGTTACTTAACAAACCGTCCGGGCTCAGAGGATCTTCCACAGGCCCCAACATTCAGGACCAGGCGGAACTTCTTGAGGATACTCTGCACAGTTTCGGCGTTGCCGCAAGCGTCGTGGACGTAATAAAAGGTCCCGCGGTAACAAGATTTGAAGTCCAGCCCGCTACAGGTGTTAAGGTCTCAAAGATCGCCTCTCTTCACGACGATCTTGCACTCAACTTAAGGGCAAAGAGCCTCAGAATAGAGGCGCCTATACCCGGAAAAGCCGCAGTCGGCATAGAAGTATCTAACGATACGATATCCACGGTAACGCTCAGAGAGATAATCGAATCTGAGGAATTCCAGAAGAGCAAGTCGAAGATAACCGTTGCGATCGGCAGGAGCATCGGCGGAGAGGCCATAGTTGCTGACCTTAAATCCATGCCGCATCTGCTTGTTGCCGGTTCTACCGGTTCCGGTAAATCCGTCTGCATCAACAGCATGATCATAAGCCTTCTTTACAAGGCTGCACCGGAAGAAGTAAAGCTCATACTCATAGACCCTAAGGTCGTAGAACTCAGCATTTATAACGGACTTCCGCATCTTATGATACCTGTCGTAACGGATGCCGCTAAGGCTTCCGCAGCTCTGGGATGGGCAGTTTCTGAGATGAACGACCGCTACAACAAGTTCGCTGCCGAAAGTGTAAGGGATCTTCAGTCCTACAACGAGACCGTACGCGCTAACGGAGAGGAAGACAAGGTCCTTCCGCAGATAGTCATAATAATAGACGAGCTTGCCGAGCTTATAATGACTGCAAAGAACACTGTCGAAGATTCGATCTGCCGCATCGCTCAGAAGGCAAGGGCAGCAGGAATGCATCTTATCGTAGCCACACAGAGACCTTCTACGGACGTAATTACAGGCGTAATTAAGGCAAACATTCCGTCCAGGATAGCATTCGCTGTTTCTTCGCAGACAGACTCCAGAGTAATACTGGACGTAGGCGGAGCGGAGAACCTTCTGGGCAAGGGCGACATGCTCTACGGTCCGCAGAGCATTAGCAAGCCTCTGCGCGTCCAGGGATGCTTCATTTCCGATAACGAGGTAAGGGACGTAATAGACTTCGTTAAGGGCCAGTACACCATGGCAAACTATAACGAAGACATCATCCACGCCATGAACAACGCAGGCATCTCTGCCGGCGCATCGTCAGAAGAGGACGGCGAGGACGAACTTCTTAAAGATGCCATTGAAACAGTCGTAAGGGCCGAGCAGTGTTCCGTCTCAATGCTCCAGCGCAGGTTCCGCATAGGATACAACCGTGCGGCAAGGCTTGTAGAGCTTATGGAGGAGCGCGGCATAGTCGGTCCGCCGGACGGAGCAAGACCCAGGAAGGTAAACATGACCCTTGCGGAGTTCCAGAGTCTGGAGGAGCTTGCAAACAGCGGATCCTCCGGAGTTGAAGAGGAGATAGGGTTTTGAAGAAAGTCTATATCCGCACTCTCGGATGTGAAAAGAATACAGTAGATTCAGAGAACGCAGCCCGTCTTCTAACAGATGCGGGCTGCGTTATAGTCAATGAGCCGGAAAAAGCCGACGTCCTTCTGGTAAACACCTGCGGTTTCATCGGAGACGCAAAAAAACAGTCTGTAGAAGCAATATTTGAACTTAACGAAGTCAAAGAGTCATCCGGCGGAAACAAACTTCTTATAGTCAGCGGATGCCTGACTCAAAGATATACTTCTGAACTTGAAAAAGAGCTTCCTGAAGCGGATTACATCCTCGGCGTAAACGATTACGACAAGCTTCCTGCAATAGTTCTTGGATCCGACGTCGGCAGAGTGAATGCCGGCTCATGCGGATCGACGTATAAAGAACTCGGAAGCAGGCAGATCCTTACTGTTCCCTGGACCAGATCCATAAAGATAGCCGAAGGCTGTGCAAACAACTGCAGTTACTGCATTATACCTAAGATCAGAGGAAGATACCGCAGCAGAAGGGAAGAGGACATCCTTAATGAAGCACGTCAGCTTGCCGCGGAAGGTTGCAAAGAGCTTGTTGTGATCGCTCAGGACGTCACCTTCTACGGCAGGGATCTGGGCATTAGTGATGCTCTGCCGAAGCTTCTCAGAAAGATCAGCGGGATCGACGGCATTAAATGGATACGTCTCATGTACTGCTACGAGGATGAGATAACGGACGGCCTCATAGAAGAGATACGTACCAACGATAAGATCTGCAAGTACATAGACATTCCAATACAGCATTGCTCGGACGATATTCTGAAGGCCATGGACCGCAAGTCAACGCATGAGACCATAGTTAATACAGTAACAAAATTACGTAAACAAATTCCGGATATCGCGATCAGAACAACGCTTATAACCGGATTCCCCGGAGAAAGAGCCGGACAGTTCGACGAACTTATGGAGTTCATAGAGTCCATGCGCTTTGAGCGCCTTGGTGCATTTTCTTATTCCAGGGAAGAAGGCACTAAAGCCGCGGAAATGAAAGGCCAGGTAAGATCTGACGTTAAAGCCCGCAGGCTGGACCGCATAATGTCTTTGCAGCAGAGAATATCTCTGGAAAACAATACAAAGCTCATCGGCCGCGAGCTGGAAGTCCTTGTGGAGGAAGTCGAAGACGACGGTACCTGCATAGGCAGGACTTACATGGACGCGCCCGACATAGACAACAGCGTCATTTTTACCGGAAAGCCGGGTACTGCACCCGGATCTTTCGCAAAAGTTAAGATAACTGACGCTTTCGATTACGATCTTTCAGGGGAGGAGATATAGACATGAATCTTCCGAACAAATTAACAATAGCAAGAGTCATATGCGTACCCATATTTGTCGTGCTGTACGCGTTCGGGCTCAACATTCCGGCGCTGATAGTGTTCATCATCGCATCTATCACCGACTATTTCGACGGCAAGATCGCAAGAGAAAGGAACCTTATAACAAACTTCGGCAAGATAATGGATCCGCTCGCGGATAAAGTCCTTGTCTACGCTGCGTTCTGCATGTTCATAGACAAAGGAATAATGCCCGGCTGGATGCTGATCATTATTCTTGCCAGAGAGTTTGCAGTATCAGGAATGCGTACAGTTGCAGCGTCCCAGGGTACTGTAGTTGCAGCAGGCATGACAGGAAAGATCAAGACCGTTCTCCAGATGTTCGCGGTAATATTCCTGCTCCTTCAGCCGTACGGCAAGGCGCTGGACATCATAGGCAAGGTGCTCCTGTGGGCATCGCTCGTAATGACGATAGTTTCCGGAGCGGAGTACATCATCAAGAACAAGAACGTATTCTCCATGTAGCAAGACGCCATGAAAGCAACGATACTTACGATAGGCACCGAGATACTTTTCGGCAGCATAGTAAACACGAATTCCGTCTTCCTCTCCAAGGAACTTAATGCTCTTGGAGTAGACGTTCTTCGTCATATAACAGTCGGGGACAACAGAGGCAGGCTTCTGAAAGCTCTTCAGCAGTCCTACGAAGACTGCGAACTTATCATCACCACCGGCGGCCTTGGGCCTACGGAGGACGATCTTACGAAAGAGACGATAGCCGAATACTTCGGCACGCCTTTGGAAGAGCACCCGGAAGAATTGGAAACATTACGGAACTGGTTCGGATCACAGGGGCGGGTAATGGCCGAAAACAATGTTAAACAGGCGTGGTTCCCGCGCGGAAGTGTCATCCTGCCTAACCCCAACGGCACGGCTCCGGGATTCTATTATACGGACGGAAACAGGCATATTTATGTGCTTCCCGGTCCGCCCAGAGAGAACGTTCCGATGTTCCGCGATCATGTTGCTCCAAGGCTCAGCGCCCACGATGACGGGTATCTTTTCTATAAGATCGTAAGAACTACGGGTATCGGGGAATCCGATCTTGAGACCAGGCTTATGGATCTTATCGACGGACAGACAGATCCTACGATCGCTACTTACGCCAAGCAGTTCGAATGCAGTTTCCGGGTCGCGTCAAAAAGGCCGACGCTTAAAGAGGCTCAGGATGCGGTCGAGGAATGCATGGTCAAGATACGCGAGCGCATCGGAGAATATATCTACAGCGAAGATGACAAGGATCTGCTCGTCATCGTAATGGACAAGCTTAAAGAGAAGGGCATAAAGATAGCGTCCGCGGAGTCGATCACCGGCGGAATGTTCGCGAAGATGATAACGGACGTTCCGGGTGCATCAAAAGTGTTCTCCAAAGGGATCGTTACGTACAGCAACGAAGCCAAGATGTCAGAACTCGGCGTGTCTTCGCTGACTCTGGAAAAAAACGGAGCGATAAGTCCTCAGACTGCAGAGGAGATGGTTCGCGGACTCAGCAGAAAGAGCGGATGCAGGATATGCGTATCTGTAACCGGCAACGCAGGGCCGGACGCAGACGAAGGCAAGCCTGTGGGGCAGTTCTTCGTAGGGCTGATGAACGGCGACGAAGTTACAGTTAAGGAGTTCCGCGCAAACAGGAACAACAGGAACTACATCCGTGAGTTCGCATGCTATCAAATGGTAAAAATGGTACACAATGTGCTCCGGAACATTGACTGACGGGGCGCAGGATGCTAACATTTTTTTACTAAAAACGCTTGACCATTTACCGGATTTAGGGTATTCTTGCCATAGAACAAATGTTCTTTTATTCATGGAGGTCTTTATGGCACTTAAAACTAACGATCAGAACGCAGAAAAGAACAAGGCGCTGGAAGCCGCTCTTCTTCAGATAGACAAGAAGTTCGGCAAAGGCTCCATCATGATGCTCGGAGACGAGTCCGCAAGGCTGGACATAGAAGCCGTTTCCACAGGTTCCGTCAGCCTGGACATCGCGTGCGGCATTGGCGGTCTTCCCAAAGGAAGGATAATAGAGATATTCGGACCGGAATCTTCAGGTAAAACTACGCTCGCTCTTCATGTTATAGCGGAAGCTCAGAAAAAAGGCGGAAGGGCAGCATTCATAGATGCTGAGCATGCTTTGGATCCTGTATATGCAAAGGCTCTCGGAGTTGACATAGACGAACTTCTAGTATCTCAGCCGGATACCGGAGAGGACGCTCTTGAGATCTGCGAGATGCTTATCAGAAGCGGCGCTCTTGCCGTTGTTGTAATAGACTCCGTAGCTGCGCTCGTTCCGAAGAACGAGATCGAAGGCGACATGGGAGATTCCCACGTAGGAGCACAGGCAAGGCTCATGTCCCAGGCGCTGAGGAAGATCACCGGCGTTGCAAACAAGACCGGTACCATGGTCGTTTTCATCAATCAGCTCAGAGAAAAGATCGGGGTCATGTTCGGCAATCCGGAGACGACTACCGGCGGCAGAGCTCTTAAGTTCTATGCATCCGTAAGACTGGATGTAAGGCGCGTCGAATCCATAAAGCAGGGCGATTCCGTCATCGGCAACCGTACCAAGGTTAAGGTAGTAAAGAACAAAGTAGCGCCGCCTTTCAAGGTCACGGAGTTCGACATCATGTACGGCAAGGGCATCTCCAGATCCGGAGACATTCTGGACTGCGCTGTTCAGGCCGGAATAATAGAGAAGTCCGGAGCATGGTATTCTTACAAGGGCGAAAGGATAGGCCAGGGCAGGGAGAACGTCAAGCTGTATCTGGAAGACAGGCCGCAGCTGATGGACGATCTGGAAGGCCAGATAAAGGAAAAGTTCATCCCCAAAAAGGACGATACCCTGAAAGATGATTCCGAAGGTCTCAGAGTTGACTCGGACGGTGTCATCATAGAAGACTGATTTCTATATTATAAAGAAAAACTTCTTAAAAACCATTTGACATATGCGTACTCCTATGTTAAATTACTTCTGTTGCCGCTCATAACGGGTAATTTTCAAGTGCTTTACAGCCACCTGCATTGGCGAGACGGGTTAGTAGGAGGAAAAATATTAATGTACGCAGTAATCGAAACAGGCGGTAAGCAGTACCGCGTTACCGAGGGCGACGTCATCAGAGTAGAGAAGCTGGACGTTGAACCGGGCAAGACAGTCACCATCAAGGAAGTGCTAGTACTTGAAAAGGACGATCAGACCGTAATAGGAACTCCCTATGTAAGCGGTGCAAGTGTAAAGGCTCAGGTCGTAGAGAACGGCAAGGCCAAGAAGGTCGTCATCTACAAGTATAAGGCTAAGAAGGACAGCAAGAAGAAGCAGGGTCACAGACAGCCCTATACCGAGCTTCAGATCAAGTCCGTATCCGTAAGGGCTCCCCGCAAGAAGGCGGAGACAGCCGAAGCTGAAGCAGCAGAGTGATCGTTCTCAGGAGGTGTAGATATGGCAAGTAAAAAGGGTGTCGGCAGTTCCAAGAACGGCCGCGAGAGTGAATCTAAACGACTGGGTGTCAAGAGAGCAGACGGTCAGTTCGTAAGCGCAGGTTCCAT
>JAILDA010000049.1 GCA_024689865.1 Clostridia bacterium
TGGATGCGGAAGGCCCGGACATTGTCTGGGACATCCCGGACGGCAAGGTGCTCAAGGAAAACAAACTGGGCAAGAACATCCTCAATTACGATTCCATGCTGGTGCTGGCGCACTTTAAGGGTCATCCCATGGGCGGCTACGGCGGAGCGCTCAAGCAGCTTTCGATAGGCTGTGCCTCCGCTGCAGGCAAGGCGCTTATCCATTCCGGCGGAGCAACAGAGAACAACATAGATGCCTGGAACCTTCACGCTGCGCAGGATAATTTCTGCGAAGCCATGGCAGACGCCGCTGCATCCGTAGTAAGGCATTTTGAAGGCAGGATCGCTTTCATAAACGTAATGAAGAACTTGTCCGTGGACTGCGACTGCTGTGCTGTTGCGGAAGACCCCTGCATGAAGGACATAGGAATGCTGGCATCGCTGGACCCCGTTGCGATAGATCAGGCATGCATAGATCTTGTCTATGCTGCAAAGGATGATCCGGGGCAGAAACACTTCCTGGAGCGCGTAGAATCCCGGCACGGAGTCCACACCATAGAAGCCGCAGCCGATCTTGGTTACGGAAGCCGCGAGTATGAACTGATAGAGCTCTGATAATGACAAAAAAACATAAAGACGGGCAATGCCCGTCTTTTTTATTTCATTTTCCTGATCAACGGAATCGAATGGATGCACAAACACCGTGCCAAGCTGTGTCCCGTACCGGCCGCCAGGATCTTATTCCGGCAGCCTGAATCCGCAGATCTCAAAGTGTTCCGGCCTTTCCGCCTCATAGTATATGCCGTATTCATCAAGCAGTTCTTCAAAGCGGTATGCATAATCTCTTACGCCGCTGCGCTGCATTATGTTCATGCTGAAAACATCGCCCACGGAAAAGACCTCCGCGGATATTCCGCCGCTTAAGGTCATGTCCAGATAAGGCACAACGCTCTTGACGTACTTCTCCAGTCCGCTCCAGGATACATACCCCGTGTAGCTTACCTCGAAGGTGTTCTCCCCTATTCCGTCCAGTATCTCCCTGCGCATGTGGTCGTGCTTTTCTGAAAGAGTCATATCCTTTATCAGTCTTTCGTTCCTTATGTGACGGTTTACCGTAAGCACATCGTTGGAATCATCTGCGCGTATGATAAGGATGCCCCTTCCGACTGTGTTGAGCATCTCTATGTCGTTATCCCGAAGGCTGTCCGGATAGAGCATAGGCACTATCTTTACGTGGCACATGTGGCTGCGCGGCCTTCCGAGGGCCTGACGGAACTGATGCTGCATTCCGCAGACCATCGTAAGATGCTTGTCCGGGTACAGATCGGATATGCTCCTGTAGAGCATGGATGCAACGAAAGTTGCGGGACTGCCGTCTACGCCTGATGCAAACACAACAAGATCCTTCTGGTCTATGGTGTACACGAACGATGTCCAATCGTCCATGCTTTCGTAGCCGCCGGGCTGATCTTCCAGTTTCCAGACCTCCTCCGGTCTTTCTAAACTGCCCAGAGGATCCTCCGGAAGAAGCTCATCCGGATAGGGATAGTCGTCTGCCTCTTCTGCAGGAACGGGATCTTCCGCCAGCGCAAACTCCCCCGCATTAAGCTCCGCATCCGGATGGAGCGCGCTTATGTAATAATACAGGATCGACTTCATGAACGGGAACACCCCGTTGCCGTCCGTAATGTAATGCACGCTGTCCAGGAAAATGTCCCTGTCCCTGTACATGAAAGCAAACAGATGGTAGTTGCTCTCTTCCGTTCCCAGCACAGGAGCTTTGCTGTAAGGAACTACAGTAAACGGAAGGTGGTTGGGCTCCATGAAGTATTCCGAACCCCTGCGAACAAGCTTAACGCAAAAATACGGGAAACGCCGAGAGGCTTTCCTTAACGCGTACTTCAGCTGCTTAGGCTTCACGGGTTCCGTAAGCGTTATCCGGATGCGGAACGTATTGATCAGGTCCGGGCCGGCCGCGTACATTAAGTTGTTTACTCTGTAGGTCAAGTCTTCCGTCTCCTGTGTTATCAGCTGTGCCTTGCGATGCAGAACAGCTCGTCCGCGCCGAGCATCTCCGCCACTGTCTGCTGTCCTTCCGCAACGGCGATAAGTTTTTCGAACAGCTCTCCGCCAAGCTGATCGACGCTTGCCTCGCCTCTTATTACAGGAGACGCGTCGAAGTCCATGTTAAGCTTCATCTTTCTATATGTCTCTTCGTTTCCGGTGATCTTTATTACAGGAACGAACGGGAAACCGGTTGGAGTGCCCCTGCCCGTAGTGAACAGACAGATCTGCGCGCCGCAGCCTATCATTCCTGTAACTACCTCGCCGTCGTGGTTGCCGTAATTCATCAGGAAGAAGCCGTGCTTGCCCTCTTCCGGCGGAACGGCGTATTCCAGAACATCAGCGAACTTACTGCTGCCGGACTTCACCACCCCTCCGAGAGCTTTTTCGACCACATTGGTGACCCCGCCGTCCTCGTTTCCGGGAGTAACAAGATCGTTGCGCTTTTCGTAGCGGGGATTGCAGTGCTGCCTGAGGTAATCCCTGTAATCGCAGAACGTGCGATCTATTTTTTCCGAGACTTCCTGGCTGTCCGCCCTTCTCATGAAGATGTGCTCTGTATTAAGAAGTTCCCCTACTTCGGATATTATTCCGCTGCCTCCGAGAGACACTATCCTGTCGCAGCAGCTTCCGACCGCAGGGTTGGCTGCAAGACCGCTTGTAGCGTCCGTCCCGCCGCACTTGGTAGCTATGATCAGTTCGGAGATGCTGCAAGGTTCACGCTTAAGTCCGGAAGCCTCTTCTGCAAATCTGCGGGCAGCCTCTATGCCTTTTTCTACTGTCCTGAATACATCGCCCTCCTCCTGGATCACGATGTGTACTGCCGGCTTTCCCGAAGCAGCGATCGCCTCGTAGAGTTCCGAGGACTGGAACCTTTCGCAGCCAAGTCCCAATACTACCACAGCGTATATGTTGGGGTGTGTTCCCATGGCTTTAAGAGTCCTGGCCGTTATTTCCGCGTCGTACCCGTACTGTCCGCATCCCACGCCGTGAGTAAGCGCAACGCAGCCCG
>JAILDA010000001.1 GCA_024689865.1 Clostridia bacterium
TCGATAGTAAGATCCTGAATATAAGGCTGCTTTCGCTACAGGTTTTCGTTGCGCAGAGCGTCTATGGGATTGTCCTTTCTTATCCGCCTTGTGGAGTACAGCATCGTTGCGAACACGACTATGAAAACGCTTGCAACTGCTATAACCACGCCGTTCCAGGGCACGTAGAAGCTGCGGTCTATTGCGTTGGATGTAACTCTGTAGATCCAGTAAGTCATCAGAAGCGCAGCAGGAAGGCCGAACAGCAGGCTTCGGGCTCCGTAGATCAAGCATTCGTAGTTCATCATCTTTCCGAAGCCTTTCTCCGAAAGTCCTATGGACTTGAGCATGGCGAATTCCCTGCGTCTGAGCAGTATGCTTGTGGAGATCGTGTTGAACACGTTGGCAAGAGCTATCAGCGAGATCAGTATTATGAAACCGTACGAGAAAACGTTGACTATCGTTACGACCATCCTCTCCGAATTGCGGTTCTCCGCCACGTTGTTAAGCCTTGCCGCGTCGCTTCCGGAAGAAGACAGAACGTTCTTCAGTTCCTCGTAAGCTTTATTGTAGTCTCTGGCCATGATGGCTGCCTGTATGCCGTTGGTACCGATGCGGTCCGGATCGAACCCGGCCGTGACGGCCTGCATCATGCTGTACGGATATATGATCGACGCGTTCTGAGACGAAAGAAGCAGCGGCGCGGTCCGGGTAACTGCTCCTATGTTCAGCTTTGTCTTTATGGTAGCGTCCTCCTCGTCCTTAATAATCGTTGCCTTGGACAGATCCGGTTCCGCACCCGTTTTGTAGCACTCCTCCAGATATAGTTCCGGATAGTACGCGACCTTGGGTGAGCCGCCCTCGGACCCGATATAATACATCTCGCAGCCTTCCACGGTCTCGTAATTGCACCAACTTACGGTTCCGGGCAGCCCGGACTCATTTATCAGGTCGAACAGTATTATCTTGCGGCCGGAACCATTTTCGGTGTAGGCCTTTTCCTTATTGAACAGAAGAGCTTTCGGAGACTCTGCGTCGAACCAGCCCTTCTCGTCCAGGCCGTTCTCGGAAAGAAGCGCCCTGAAGTCCTCGTCGTTTAAGAATGCCAGCCCGGTATACGTTTCCACGTAGTCCGCTTCCTGTGTGGAGACGCTGCCTACCGTGTTCTGCAGCTTCCAGTAGCGGTCGCTCATAAGTTCGTTTGGTATGCGCAGGCGTATCTGGCTGCTTATTCCCCAGCAGACCTTATCTACTCCGGCGACACCGGAAATAAGAGCTGCAGTTTCTTCGGGCGTGCGGTCTTTTCTGCCGTATTCGGAATAGTAAAGATCCATCTGGGTGCCGTCGGACACAACACTGTCCACGGAGCTGGTAAGGTAGGAACAGAAGCTGGACGCGGATATGAAGAGTACAACGCTCATGAACAGCGACACTATCGTGGCGCGGTAGCGTTTCTTGTTGCGCTTGAAGCTCTTTGCGGCCATCATGCCCTCGAATCCGAAGAGCTTTTGTGTAAGCTTTCCTGTCTTTACCTCGCCGGCCTTTATCTTTGTATCTTCGTTCTGTCTTATTGCTGTTATCGGAGATATCCTTACAGCCCTGCCGGCCGGTACCCACGCGGATATGAGTATTACGATAAGGCATATAAGCGCGGCCAAAATAAGGGCAACGGGATTTATGACTATCTGCATCTGAACGCCGTGGACTCCCAAGAACGCCGCAAACGCGTCGCGAAGGCAGTAGAGCGTTATACCTATTCCGAGGCATCCTACTACAAGACCGATCGGTATGCCTATCCCGCCGAGTATCAGCGCCTCGTACATTACCGCGGAGCGCAGCTGCTTCTTTGTAGCTCCTATGGATTTAAGCAGTCCGAACTGCTTGGTGCGCTCGGACAGCGATATCGAGAAGGAGTTGTATATCAGCGATATCGATCCGAAGGCTATCATTACTACAAGTATGGCAGCAAAACCATATATCACGTTCTGGATGCCGCGGTCCCATACCGATCCGTTGTAGTTGATCAGATCGTTATGGTAATAGATGTTGTCGAACGGTTCGTCTGTGTGCTCGCTTATGTGCTTGTCCATAAGCGTTTCGTAGATCCTGGAGATCTTATTGACTGTTATGAAGCTGCCGTAGGAACCGGTCCCGCCGCCCTTTGTTATGGCTGTAAATCCCGGGCAAGCGTACGGCTCTATTTCCCTGCTTAAACGGTCATAGAATCCTACGACGGTATATGTCTTTTCAACTGCATTCTCTATGGACTCGCCCTCGGGAACATACTCTTTAGACAGTATCAGCTCCCTGCCGCCGGACATACGCTCTCCGACAGAAAGTTTTATTATGTCACCAAGCTTATATTGTACGCCTCCGTTGTAAAGCAGATGATTCGGAATAAGTATTTCACTGCTGTTTTCCGGCATGCGCCCGGAAGTAATGTTAAGCGTTACGAAGTCCGTAAGGTCGTCCGGAGCGGACTGGATAAGCAGGTACGGCTTATACTCGTTCTGAGTGTCCGCGTCGGCCCAGCCGACCATCTGCCAGGAAGTTCCGTCTTTAATGTCCGGATCCGAAAGAAGCTTGTTCTTTTCCTCTTCGCGAAGGTCGTAAAAATAAGCCTCCCACTTTCCGTACTGTTTTATCTCGCGGCGGACAAGAAACTGTATGCCGCTGTAAGCGCCTTCGATGACCGCGGTCAGAAGCGCCATGGACAATACTATGCCTACTATCGTTACAAAAGTCCTGGAGTGGTTAGACTTCAGCGATCTTTTGGTGTAATTCTTAAAAACATTCATTTGCCGATCGTCCCCTTTTAAGTACAGGCTTACTGCGCCAAAGCGCCGTTTTGCCTATCTCTTTATCCTCTCGTCCCTTACGATGTGTCCGTCTTCTATGGCGATTATGCGGTCCGCCTGAAGCGCTATGTTTTCGTCGTGAGTTATTATGATAAGCGTCTGGCCGTACTTTTTATTGGAAAGTTTAAGCAGCTCCACTATCTCCTGGCTGTTTTTGGAGTCCAGGTTGCCGGTAGGCTCGTCCGCAAGCACCACAGCCGGTGCGTTCATCAGCGCGCGCCCTATGGATACCCTCTGCTGCTGTCCGCCGGACAGCTGGTTGGGAAGATTGTTCCTGCGTTCGGAAAGACCCAGTATCTCCAGCAGTTCCTCCAGTCTGTCGTTATCCACCTCGCGGCTGTCCATAAGCACCGGAAGGCTCATGTTCTCCACCACATTCAGCACCGGTATAAGGTTGTAGAACTGGTAGATAAGACCCACCTGCCTGCGGCGGAATACCGCAAGAGCTTCCTCGTCCTGCGCGTAGACATCCTGTCCGTCCATGAACACCTTGCCGCTGCTGGGTCTGTCTACGCCGCCGATTATGTGAAGAAGCGTGGACTTTCCGGAACCGGACGGTCCTATGATCGCCAGGAACTCGCCCTTCTCCACAGAGAACGACACGTTGTCCAGCGCCTTTACCTGAGTGCTTCCTTCGCCGTAGACCTTTGAAAGTCCCTCTATCCTGAGTATCTCCATTTCTGCTTTATCTTCCTTTCCTTGGGCAGCTGCGCCGCCGAACAAATATCATGAAATCCCTTTTGCGATTCCAGTCTACAGGGCCGTAGTGACAGCAAAGTGACAGAGGAACGACATTCTGAAAAAAAATCCGGGACGATATTCAGACAAATGATCCGGAACGGTCTTCGGTAAAAAAAGATCTGGAACAGTCTTCCGGAAACAAATAACACACAAAACCGATAAACGTAAATGCAAAAAATGCGGGCCGGGACCAGCCGGGGCATGCTAAACAACGCTCTTGTAGAACTTAATGATGAATCTTGCGCCGCCCGAAGGAGCGTTTTCCGCTGTTATGGTGCCGTTCTGGCGGACGATTATGGCGCGGCACAGAGCAAGCCCTATGCCTATGCTTTCGGAAGAGGCATTGCTGCCCCTGTAGAAACGTTCAAACAGATGCGGAATGTCCGAAGGATCAAAGCCCTTGCCGCTGTCTTCTACGGTAATTCGTGTATAAATGGCAGTTTCCTCCGCGTCTATCGTTACGGTCCCGCCCTCCGGTGTGTGTTCCATGCAGTTCTTTATAAGGTTTCCGAGGGCCTCGGTGCTCCAGGAAAGATCCCCTGTAAACTGCTCGTCCGCCACTTTGATCTCCAGCTGCATTCCCCTAAGCTCCATAGGAATAAGGAACGGCCCTGCAGCCTTGTTGACCAGCGTCCTTACTTTTACAGGAACGGACTGGAATTCCACGGTCCCCGCGTCCAGCTTGGACATCTTAAGAAGCGTCTCCGTAAGCCACTGGAGCCTGTCGATCTGTTTCTTAAGGGCTCTGGTAAGCTCCACCCTTTTTTCGTAGTCCAGATCCTCCGCCTCCAGCAAAGAAAGCTGTATGTTCATGGACGTAAGCGGCGTACGCATCTGATGGAACATGTCCGCTATGGCGTCTGTAAGGCGCACTTTTTCAGAAAGAAGCATGTCCGACTGCTCGCGGAGCTTAACTGTCATCTTCTGGATCTCGCTCTGTAGTATGGCAAGCTCGCCTTCGTCGCCTGAGCCCTCGAAAATGCTCTCTTTGCCGTGCAGGACACGGTCTATGCTGCGCGACATCTCCGTAAGCCTTGCGTACCTTTTCCTGAGGAATGCCAGGTCCGCACCGGTAAGGACGGCTCCAAGCACCAGTACTAAAACGACCGCAGCCCATCCCGCGGCAAAGAACGCCGCGATCGCAAAGACTACGGTCAGAACGATGCATAATGTAAGCTGTACGCGCACCTCGCGGTTTCTGAGCATATGCATGCTAGTCCATCCTGTAACCTATGCCGCGCACGGTCTTTATTATCTTGGGATCCTGCGGATCTTCCTCTATCTTTTCGCGCAGACGCTTTATGTATACGGTAAGAGTGTTGTCGTTAACGAAATCTCCGGCGATGTCCCAGATGTCCTCCAGGAGCTTATTGCGTGTAAGCAGCCGGCCGCGGTTGTCTATGAAAACCAGAAGAAGACGGTACTCCAGCGCGGAGAGCGCTATAGGATCCCCGTTCCTGGACACAACGCCTTTTTCAGTATCCGCGGTTATGCCTCCGCCCAGGGAGACCACGGACGAATCGGCTCCGTAATAGCGCAGAACGTTCCTGATCCTGGAGAGCAGTTCCCTGGGTCGGAAAGGCTTCGAAATGTAATCGTCGCCCATGTCCAGTCCCTGTACCACGCTCTCCTCGTCGCTGCGTGCGGTAAGGAAGATGACAGGCAGTTTGAGCGCCTTAGCGGCTCTGCACACAGAAAAACCGCTCCCGTCCGCAAGACCCAGATCCACAAGAAGGATATCCGGTCTGCCGGAAGCCAGCAGCTGCAGAGCTTTCTTTTCGCCCGGCGCAGTCTGCACATCAAAGCCTTCCCCGGAGAGGAACTCCTCCAGAGAAAGGGTTATGGCTCTGTCGTCTTCAACTATTAGAACGGTCTGCATCTCAGCCCTCTTTATCCTTGTCATCCGCGGACTTCGCAGCGGAAGACATAGGGCAGGAAGAGCTGCATTCCGCGCAGCCGCAGCCGCATCCGGTTCCGCTCTTCCTGCGCTTTCCCACTGCCCTGATCGCCAGGAACAGGACGGCGGCTATGGCGAATGTTATTACTATGTCCCAGATGTTCATGTCGTTGTCAGGCTTTCTGTCTTTTGATCACTCTGTATGTTAACTAAAGATAATTTATTTGACCTGTTTTCAGGCTTTATTCATGTTCTCCCGTGCTCAGGTCCTCGAAGGTCCCGCTGCAGTCGGATATTTACCGCAGCCTTTCCGCACGCGCAAGAACGGCTGCAGATCGTCATCGATCTTTGCCGCTTGCGCTAAGGCGGACCGTCCCGCCTTACGTAAAGGCTTCGGCTCACATCCGGCAGCGGAATACCATCTGCGGGACCACGGGATCCCATAAACCA
The DNA here is from genome assembly GCA_024689865.1 of Clostridia bacterium. Taxonomy (GTDB): domain Bacteria; phylum Bacillota; class Clostridia; order Peptostreptococcales; family Anaerovoracaceae; genus RUG13409. Next base: position 5,926 of record JAILDA010000001.1, read on the forward strand.
AAGCCTGAAACGGCTGCATAACTAAAATAATTTGCCGCTGTCAGAACAGGGTCCCTATCAAGTGTACTATGAATGCTGCGACCCAAGCCACGAAGCACTGCCAGATGATGACGCCTATCATCCACTTGGAGCCGAGTTCCCTGCGTATTGCTGCCATTGCCGCTACGCACGGTGTGTAGAGCAGCGAGAACACCAGCATGCAGGCGGCGGCAAGATTCGTGAGTATGGTC
>JAILDA010000005.1 GCA_024689865.1 Clostridia bacterium
GCCTGCTTAAGGGCGTCCGCGTAGGAGATGTTGTCCTCCTCCATTTTGGTGAGTATGTAGTTGGTGGTGCCGTTTACTATGCCTTCCACCTTGGTTATCGTATTTGCGACCAGCGACTTGCGGATGGTCTCTATCACGGGGATGGCTCCGCCCACGGAAGCCTCGTACCTGAGCTGGACGCCGTTCTCTGCAGCGACCTTGTGCAGCTCCTCGAAGTTGGCCGCAATTACTGCCTTGTTGGGGGTAACTACGTGCTTTCCTGCGCGAAGAGCGCGGAGTATGAACTCCTTGGCAAGGTCCATGCCGCCTATTATCTCCGCCACTATCTTTATCTCCGGATCGGCAAGGATGGCGTCGAAGTCCTGGGTGAAGAGTTCTTTGGGCGCATAGCCGGACTCGATGACTTTGGGGTTTATCTCCAGGATCTTCTTGACCTCTACTTTTTTGCCGGTCTTTCTTTCTATCTCCGCGGCGTTGGTGGTAAGGGCATTGTAGGTGCCTTTGCCTACCGTTCCGAATCCGAGAAGCGCAACTTTGGTGCTCATGGTGGACCTCCGAAAAATACGGAATAATTGGTAACGATCTGTTAATTTACGTTATAATTGCGGTATAATTCCAAGCGGATAATGCAATCGTTTGCTTATTGATGTATAATTATAGTGCAAAAAAACGATATCTTCAAGTATTGCAAAGGAGTTTAACATGAAGAAAACAGTTAAGGACATAGACGTAAAGGGCAAGCGCGTCATCTGCCGCTGCGATTTCAACGTTCCCATGAAGGACGGCGTAATTACCGACACCAACAGGATAACCGCCGCGCTTCCTACCATAAAGTATCTGCTGGAGAACGGAGCATCCGTCATCCTCATGAGCCATCTGGGAAGACCCAAGGGCAAGCCCAATCCGGATTACACGCTTAAGCCGGTAGCGGACAAGCTCTCCGAGCTTCTGCATCTTAATGTAATATTCGCGGATGCGGACGCAGTAGTGGACGACGCTGTGCGCGCCGAGGCAAAGTATCTTGAGCCCGGTCAGGTGATGCTCCTGCAGAACCTCCGCTACCGTGCGGAAGAGGAAGCCAACGATCCCGGATTTGCCAAGGATCTTGCCTCACTTGCGGACATCTACGTCAACGATGCTTTCGGCACCGCTCACAGAGCCCATGCTTCCACGGCAGGCGTTGCGGACTATCTGCCTGCAGTAAGCGGATTCCTCATCGAAAAAGAACTGCAGTTCCTGGGCGAGGCAGTAAACGATCCCAAGAGACCGTTCGTTGCAGTGCTCGGCGGATCCAAGGTATCCGACAAGATAGGCGTAATAGAGAACCTGATAGAAAAGGCCGACACCATAATCATCGGCGGCGGCATGGCATTCACATTTGTAAAGGCGGACGGATACGGCGTAGGAACATCTCTTTGCGAAGAGGACAAGCTGGATCTTGCCAGAGATCTTAAGAAGAAGGCTGCGGACAAGGGCGTTAAGCTGATGCTGCCCGTAGACGCGATCGTAGCCGACAAGTTCGCCGCGGACGCCGCAAGCAAAGTAGTAGACATCAAGGAGATCCCGGAAGGCTGGATGGGTCTGGATATCGGTCCTAAGACAGCAAAGATCTACGCCGAGGAAGTTAAGAAGGCCGGTACCGTTGTATGGAACGGACCCATGGGCGTATTCGAGTTCGAGGCATTTGCCGGCGGCACCAAGGCAGTAGCCGAGGCAATGGCTGCTTCCGACGCTACGACGGTAGTAGGCGGCGGCGACAGCGCGTCCGCCATCAACCAGTTCGGTCTGGAAGACAAGATCACCCACATTTCCACGGGCGGCGGCGCTTCTCTGGAGTTCCTGGAAGGAAAGGTCCTCCCGGGCGTTGCAGTGCTTCAGGACAGATAAAGGATCTTCAAAAGACGAACGGTCTGCTGAATAACCGGAGGATAAGTAATGAGAAAACCATTCATAGCAGGAAACTGGAAGATGTACAAGACCGCGGAGCAGGCAAAGGCTTTTGCGGAAGAGTTCAGGAAGCTGTATAAGCCCAGCGACGTAAGGGTAGCAATAGCGGCTCCTTTCACCCAGCTGTGGGCGCTTAAGGAAGCTTTCGCCGGCAGCGGAATAGCCGTTGCAGCGCAGAACATGCACTGGGCGGACGAGGGCGCTTACACCGGCGAGGTGAGCGCGGCCATGCTCAGGGAGATAGGCGTGGACTACTGCGTAATAGGCCACTCCGAGCGCAGACAGTACTTCGCGGAGACGGATGAGACCGTAAACAAGAAAGTCCTTAAGGCTTTGGAAGCAGGCATACTGCCCATACTCTGCTGCGGAGAGTCTCTCCAGACACGCGACGCAGGCGAGCAGAACGCTTTCGTAGAGGCTCAGATCCGCGCGGACTTTGCCGGAGTTTCCCCGGAAGACGCAAAGAAGGTGACTGTCGCGTACGAGCCCATCTGGGCCATCGGCACCGGCCGCACGGCATCCCCCCAGCAGGCGCAGGACATGTGCGCCTACATAAGGGAAGTGCTTGCGGACATCTACGGCGAGGACATTTCCGAAGAGATCACCATCCAGTACGGCGGCAGCGTTAAGCCGGCCAACGCGTCCGAGCTTATGGACCAGCCGGACATAGACGGGGCTCTGGTAGGCGGAGCCAGCCTTAAACCGGCAGACTTCATAGAGATCGTACACTTTTAAGTAGATCAAAGCGCTTTTAGGTTGATTATTCTATAATATTTTAGTCTGAATAACTTGAAAGCGCTTTTTTATTGTGATAAAATCCTTAAATCATTTTAGAACTATTTATATTTTTAAGGAGTTTTTCTGATGAAGATCGCATTAATGGTCATTCTTGCCATCATCTCGATCGTGCTCGTAGCTGCGGTACTGTTCCAGCAGGGCGATTCCAACGGACTCAGCGCTCTGGGCGGAGGTTCCGACGCCATGTACGGCAGAAAGAAGGCAAAGGGATACGATGACAAGCTCGCAAAGATAACGGTCATCTCGGCGATAGTATTTCTTATCGTCAACCTTATCCTTGTCGTTGTAATGTGACTCGTAAGCAAGTTGTATTAAGGAAGGTTTTTTATGGAAGCTTTAAAGATCGCAGCCCCTGTAGTGGGTGCCTGTGCGCTTGTAGTAGCGCTCATACTTGCCAGATGGATCAGTAAGCAGTCCACGGGCAACGCCCGTATGACCGAGATCTCCGGATTCATCCATGAGGGTGCAATGGCATTCCTGGGCAGGGAATACCGCACCATGATCATCGTAGTCGTAGTTCTTACCATCATCCTGGGATTTGCTCTCAGCTGGGTAACTGCAGTTCTGTACGTTTTCGGCGCAGCGTTCTCCGTTCTTGCCGGATACTTCGGAATGCAGGTAGCCACCAAGGGCAACGTAAGAACAGCGGCCGCCGCTGAGAACGGCGGAATGAACAAGGCTCTTAAGGTCGCTTTCAGGAGCGGCGCAGTAATGGGTCTTTGCGTAGTAGGCCTGGGCATCCTGGGCGTAGGACTTTCGTTCCTGCTTCTGGACACCGAGACCGCAAGACAGTGCCTCACCGGATTCGGTCTGGGCGCTTCCTCCATGGCTCTGTTCGGCCGTGTGGGCGGCGGCATCTACACCAAGGCTGCCGACGTAGGCGCGGACCTTGTAGGTAAGGTAGAAGCCGGCATCCCCGAGGATGACCCCAGAAACCCGGCAGTAATAGCAGATAACGTAGGCGACAACGTAGGCGACATCGCCGGCATGGGTTCCGACCTGTTCGAGTCCTACGTAGGATCCATAATCTCCGCAGTTACCCTGGCTCTGGGCGCAAGCTTCGTAGCCGCGGGCAACGACCCCGTTAAGGGCGCAATATTCCCGCTCATCATCTCCGCAGTCGGAATACTGGCTTCCATAGTCGGCATACTTTCCGTCAACTGCAAGGAAGGTTCCAACCCCGCAAAGGCTCTGGACGCAGGTACTTACGTAGCAGCGATCCTTTCCGCCATCGTAGCGGTAGTTCTTTCAAAGAGCTTCTTCGGAACCTTCAAGTTTGCATGGGCAGTCATCGCAGGCCTTGTTGTAGGTACTGCAATAGGAAAGATCACGGAGATCTATACATCCGCTGAATACAAGTCCGTTAAGAAGATCGCGGAGCAGTCCCAGACCGGACCGGCTACCACCATCATCTCCGGCCTTGCCGTAGGTATGATGTCCACCGTATTCCCGATCATAATAATCGCCGTAGGCATCATCGTTGCCTACATCTTCGGCGGAGTTTACGGCATAGCTCTCGCAGCCGTAGGAATGCTCTCTACCGCAGGCATGACCATAGCAGTAGACGCTTACGGTCCGGTATCCGACAACGCAGGCGGAATAGCCGAGATGTCCGAGCTTCCGGAAAGAGTCCGCAACATCACCGATACTCTGGACTCCGTAGGAAACACCACCGCTGCAATAGGCAAGGGATTCGCCATCGGATCCGCAGCTCTTACAGCTCTGGCTCTGTTCGTATCCTACTCCGAGGTCATCAAGATCAAGATGGCTGACTTCGCCATAAGCCTGCTGGATCCTAAGGTAATTGCAGGTGCATTCATAGGCGCAATGCTGCCGTTCATGTTCTCGGCGTTCACCATGAGCTCCGTAGGCAAGGCAGCCAACCAGATGATAGAAGAAGTCCGCAGGCAGTTCAGAGAAGATGCCGGCATAATGGCCGGTACCTCCAAGCCGGATTATGCTAAGTGCGTTCAGATCTCCACGGGCGCTGCCCTTAAGGAAATGGTCGCTCCGGCTCTGCTGGCTGTAGTTGCTCCTCTTATCATAGGCTTCGTAATGGGCGCTCAGGCACTGGGCGGAATGCTGGCAGGCGCTCTGCTCTCCGGCGTGCTTCTGGCAATAATGATGTCCAACTCCGGCGGAGCATGGGACAACGCAAAGAAGTACGTTGAAGGCGGCGTGTTCGGCGGCAAGGGTTCCGAGACCCACAAGGCTGCAGTCGTTGGCGACACCGTAGGCGATCCGTTCAAGGATACCTCCGGACCGTCCCTGAACATCCTCATCAAGCTGATGACCATCGTAGCGGTAGTATTCGCTCCGCTCTTCGGCGCAGGACTGTTCTAAACACCGTATATAGCATGTACGATACGCGGCTCCGGGAAACGGAGCCGCGTTTTGTTGTTGCAGGTATTCGGCCGAAGGGGTGCGGAGCGCTCACGGCTCAGTTCTCGGCTGCTGCGCTGCAAGCTGTTCTTTCCCCCGGACTTTGGAAAACGCTGCGGAGATCCGCTTCGGATGCTCTGCTGCATCCTCGCGGTCCGCGCTAAGGCTGCCCTTAAGCAGCCTTTTTCGTCGTCCGGTGCGCAGAACAGGCAGTGCATCGCAGCCTGCGAAAAAGCCGCTTGCGCTCCGCACGCCCTTCGGCCTGTAATTTCGCAATAAAAAACCTCCCGTTACCGGGAGGTGTGCGTTACTTTGTTCCGTAGTACTGGAAATAGCAGACTTCCAGATCGCCGTTGTAGAGCTTGCGGCGCCGGTCGGCAGGCCGCCCCATGGCGTTCTCGAAGGTCTTGTCCGAGGTTATCAGGAACAGCGACCAGGAGGGACGTTCTGCGAGGAATCCGCGAAGGCTTTCGTAGATGCCCGGCAGCAGTTCGGCTTCGCCTATTCGTATGCCGTAAGGCGGGTTGGCTATGATGACGCCGCGGTCCAGGTCTACAGCCGCGGGAGCATCTCCGGTCACTGAATGCCCGGGAGCTGCTGGACAGCTGTGGCCGGATGCTTCGGCAGAACTGTTCTGCGTAACGTACTTATCTACAGTCTTTGCGAGGTCCTTTACGTCGCAGACCTTAAAGTCTATGCAGTCGTCCACGCCGGCGGCTTCCGCGTTCTTCTTTGCTGCGCGTACGGCGCGGGAATCTATGTCACTGGCCAGTATCTTAAACTGCGCGTCCAGGTCCATGGCTTTGTAGGCGGCGGCTTTTTCTTCCTTCCACAGTTCTTCCGGGATCTGCTCCCACCAGCTGCAGTCGAACTTGCGCGTAAGGCCGGGAGCGATGTTTCTGGCCATCATGGCAGCTTCTATTGCTATGGTTCCGGAGCCGCAGAAAGGGTCCGCAAGGAAACGCCCCGGCTTAAAGAACGACAGGCTCACCATGGCGGCTGCCATTGTCTCCTTTATGGGTGCCGGAACGTCCTTTACGCGGTAGCCCCGGTCGTGAAGACCCGGTCCGCTGGAGTTTATCATAAGCACGAACTCGTCTTTTTGCGCCATGAAACGCACGGCGTAGACAGGACCGTTCTTCGCAAAGCGTTCAACGCCGTAGATCCCGCCCAGCCTTTTTACTATTGCTTTTTCTATTATCGACTGGCAGGCGGGGACGCTGTGCAGCTTGGACCTTGCGGAACTTCCGGTAACTGAGAAGTGGGCGTTTACGGGCAGCCATTCCTCCCAGGGCAGGGCTTCCGCGGCGCGGAAAAGCTCGTCGAAAGTCTTAGCGGTAAATTCGCCCATCTTAACGTAGACGCGGTCCGCGCAGCGCAGCCACAGGTTGGAGCGCACCAAAGCGCGGAGGTCTCCCTTGTAGGTGAGCCTTCCGTTGCGCGAATCCGTGATCCCGTATCCCAGCGCCTCTATCTCTCTTTTTACCACGGCCTCCAGCCCGAAGGTGGAGGTCGCTATTATTTCGAAGTTTCTGTCGTTCAATGTACTGTGTGTGCCGGGCTCTGTGCCCCGGCTGTAAAAGATGAGCAGTCCGGTAGTTTGCTGCGGTCCGGGATCTACAGTTTGATCATGGAATAGACGATGACCGCGAGTATTATTATCGAATACACGCACGCGAAGATCTTAGGAATGCGTTTTTCGCTGCGGGTAAACGATACGTACTTCTTGTTGTTGAGCTTGTCGCTCATTATGCGCCACTCTACATCGTAGAGGGCAACGGGCAGCTGCTCCTCCAGAAGGTTCAGGACCTTCATCTTTGCGGAGTTGAGCGTTCCGTAGGCGTCCAGGATGTTTATCCACGCAACGTCCAGGATTATTCCGGCTACGCACATGAAAGCGACCACGAATATGTTGGCGGGGATCTTGACCACGCCCAGGACTATGCCAACGATCGCGGTGAGCGCGCTGTTTACGCTTATGTAGAAGGAGTTGACGTCCTGCCTGCGGGACACCAGGTCCTCGGAGGTCTTCTGGAACATGGTGTACTGCTCCACAAGTTCGCTCTGGTGTTCGCTCTTCTGCTGCGGATCCAGATTCTCGTAAGCCGGGGAGAATATGTTGTAGTAACCGCGGGAGTAATTGTCTATGCGGTTTTTGATCTGGGCCATGGTCATCTGCTCCGCCACGGGACGCCTCTGTTTGGTGAAGCGGTCCACGACGTAGAGGTAGGACGGCACGGGGTATGCGCCGCGGTTGTAGATCATTATCTGCTTGTTGAGCTTTGCCGCCTGCGCGACTTCCCAGCCCAGTGTATCTTCCTTGCCGGGGTCGGAGGTGTTCTTGCCCAGAACGACGATGACCACGTGCGCCATCTTTATCTTCTTCCTGGCGTCCGGCTTCCAGTTGGAGGCTTTTCCGGATTCCAGGGTAAGGATGTTGGAACTGCCGCCCAGATTGGCCGGCTCGCCGTTCTCGTCCTTAAGGCCCAGCAGAAAGGGCTCCATGCGTTCCTTTACAAAGTCGTAGTCGCTCCCGGCGTGTACGACGAATACGTTTACCATTGCATAGCCTTTCTACTTAAGGATGAATTTCATGTATACCGGGTTGTGGTCCGAATACTTGAACTGCGTGTCTATGACGTCGGACCCCACAACTTCTATGTTGTCCGTTACCATGAAGCCGTCTATCGTAAGAACGTACTGTCCGGGCTTGTACGGACCGTCCGCGTTGCGGCAGGAGGGAACGGGGGACGCTTCGTTGAGAGGGGACTCCAGCTTAACGTTGTAACCATCGAAGGTCCCTTCCGGTATGGGCTGCGCCCAGGTGTATTCTATATCTGACTTTCCGAAGTACTTGGAGGAGTCTCCAAGTATGTCCTTGTTGAAGTCGCCGCCGGCTATGCAGTAGTTGCCCTTCTTGTATTCTTCCTGGATGTCCGCCAGAAGGAGCTTAAGCTGTTCGTTGGCGATCTTTCCGTCCGATGTGTAGGCGGACAGGTGGAAGTTGTAGAGCACAAGTTCCTTGCCGTTGTCCATGGGAATGCGGTTTGCGCTGTAGCAGCGGTCCAGATCCAGGAACTTGGTAAAGCCGGTCTCTATCGGAAGTTCTCTTCTTACGGCTGAATCGATGACGAAGCGCGAGAATGTCATGAGGCCCGCGCGGCTCTTTCCGTGAGGCTGCGTAAGCGGGTACATCAGGAAGGGGGAATCGTAGTTCTGAGCGAAGGTGTAGTTCTGATCGCCCAGGTCCTTTACCAGGTATTCCCTTTCGTCGAAGTGGTAGCTTCTGGTGGCGTCGAAGTCGACTTCCTGTATAAGGTAAAGATCTGCCTTCTGCTTTGCCAGAAGGTCCGAAATGTTCTTGAGGTTGGTGTCCAGCCTTTCCTTGGACCAGGCCCAGCTCTGGGTGCCTCCGTCCATGAAGAATCCGTAGTCGTCCTCGTAGGCGCCGAAACCTATGTTCCAGGAGACTATCCTGTAAGTCTTTCCGGTACCGGCTTTTTCGGACAGCGCTCCGGCGGTGACAGAAAGAGGTACGTTGTCGCCTATTCTGTGGTAATCTATGAATACGTAAGCCACGTATCCCACGGCTATCAGTACGATCACAAGAATTATGCAGAGCAGTGTTTTAAGAACTTTCTTCATGTCTTTTCCCTCCGAGGCTCTTCAGCCAAGGAGATTATACCAAACTGCGCGGCTAAGGTAAATGCTGCGGCGGCAAGGTTGACAAAAAATAGACAGACGCGCGGAGTTTCTGCTGAGCGCTCCGGATGGTATAATATCCTTTAAGGAGTGAAGAAAATGTCGCAGAATCTCGGGCTGGAAGAAAGAAGAGCCGCAAGAAGAGACATGATGCTGAACGGGAACCTGCTGAGGGTCATCCCTGTAGTTGCGCTGCCTATGATAGTCACCATGCTGATAGACGCGCTGTATAACCTTGCGGACACATATTTCGTAAGCCAGCTTGGCATAACCGCCACCGCTGCGGTAGGTGTAAACGATTCGCTTCTGCACTTGATGCGCTCGGTGGCTCTGGCCTTCGGCATGGGCGCGGCAAGCCCCATATCCAAGCTTATGGGAGCCAAACGTGAGGACGAGGCCAGCAAGGTGGCGTCCACCTCGGTCTTTACATGCATGATGGTGCTGAGCGTTCTGGCGTTCATAGCTTACATCTTCCGTTCTGATTTCGTCATATTCCTTGGCGCTACGGATGGCGCTGCGCCGTACGCCGTGGAGTACGCCACTTTCATACTCATTTCAGCGCCGTTTACTGCGGGCGAGGTAACGTGCAGCCAGACTCTGCGCGCGGAGGGCAGCACCACGTATTCCATGATAGGCATGGTATCCGGATGCGTCATCAACGTAGGTCTGGATCCGCTGTTCATCCGCACATTCGGCATGGGAGTAGGCGGGGCGGCTCTCGCGACCACCATATCCAAGGCTATAAGCTTCTTCATACTGCTGACCCCGTTCCTGCGCGGCAAGACGCTGATAGAATTAAGATTCAAGTACTTTACACCCAAGTGGGAGATATATAAAGAGATCGCAAAAATGGGTATTCCCACGCTGCTGCGCTCCAGCGTGATGAGCCTTTCCGCGGTGTTCATCAACAACATGGCAAGGCTGTTCGGCGACGCGGCTCTGGCGGCGGTATCCGTGGCCAACAAGTGCGCAAGGCTGGTGGGCTCGGCGGTCCTGGGCTTCGGCCAGGGACTTCAGCCCATCGGAGGCTACTGCTGGGGAGCCAGAAGGTACGCCAGAGTGCGTCAGGCGTTCTGGACCTGCACGGCTATAGGCGCAGTTGTGGCAGTAGTGCTGAGCGTCGTTCTGTTCATACTTACGCCCAACGTTCTGGGTATATTCATGGACGTGGAAAAAGACGCGGAAACGCTGCGCATAGGTACCATAATGCTTAGGACCCAGTGCGCGACCATGTTCCCGCACGTCTGGGTAATGATAATCAACGGTCTTTACCAGGCGCTCGGGCGCCCGGTGGAGGCTACGATACTGGGCCTTTCCAGACAAGTAATATTCCTTATTCCGGCAGCGTTCATCATGAGCCGGGTGTGGGGCGTTAACGGACTGGCCTGCTCGCAGGCTGCCGCGGACGTGCTGAGCCTTATAGTCTCCGTCTCCATGGTCATCTACCAGATGAAAAAGATCAAGATGCTTAAGGACGGCGACGAGCCGCCGGCTGGCTACGGTCTTGCGAAGAAGATGGGATAGACCGGACCTATGCAGACCGTTTCCCTTGCAGTCCTGGCGCATGTGGATGCCGGAAAGACCACCACTGCGGAAGCCCTTCTGTACAGAAACGGCGCCATAAGATCCCTCGGAAGAGTGGATCACGGCGACGCTTTTTTTGATACCCATTTTATTGAAAGGGAGCGCGGGATAACCGTGTTCTCCAAGACCGCGGAGCTGGATCTGCCGGAGGCGGGTCTTAAGCTGCAGCTTCTGGATACGCCGGGCCACGCTGATCTTGCTGCCGAGGCGGAGAGGGTGCTTTTCGCTGCGGACTACGTGCTGCTTATAATAAGCGGACCGGACGGCGTGCAGGCTCATACCGCCACGCTGTGGAAATTGCTGGAGGCCTACAGGCTTCCGGTCCTGGTATGGGTAAACAAGATGGACATCTGCCGCAAAGACCGCACGGAGATACTGGCGGAGCTTAACGAGCAGCTCGGCGAGGGATTTGCGGACTTCGGAGCCGCGATTCGGGAACTGGAGAACGGCTCTTGCAGCGGAGCTTTTGCGGAGGACATGGCTATGCTCTCCGACGAGGCAGCCGAGGAGTATCTTGCTTTGGAAAAGCTGTCCGCGGACACCGTAAGGAAGATGTTGAGAAAGCGCCGCGTGTTCCCGTGCTTCTTCGGGTCGGCTCTTAAACTGGAAGGTACGGATGCTCTGCTGCGCGCGCTGGGCGTTCTTCTGCGCGCGCCCGGAAGACCGCAGGAATTCGGCGCCAGAGTTTTTAAGATAAGCAGGGACGAGCAGGATCTGCGTCTTTCGTGGATAAAAGTCACCGGCGGAAGCCTTAAGCTCCGCGACGTGATCAACGGCGAAAAGGTGACCGGGATAAGAAGATACAACGGCAGAAAGTTCGAGGCAGCCGAGGAGATAAAGGCCGGGGAACTTGCAGCCGCCGCTGGTTTGGAAAAGACCTTTGCGGGGCAGGGTCTGGGCGCGGAAAAGGATCTTAAGGCGTCCGTGCTGCGCTCGCTGGTGGAGTACGAGATCGGCTTTACGGACGGCACGGATCCGAAGGCGGCTTTCCTTAAGCTTAAGCGGCTGTCCGACGAGGATCCGCAGCTTCGGATTTCCTGGGACGAAAGGTCCGGGCAGATTAGAGCGGAATTCATGGGGCGTGTGCAGGTGGAAGTCCTGGAGACCCTCATAGAAGACAGATTCGGATATAAAGTAAAGATAAAGCGCGGCAGAACGTCGTACCGCGAGACCATTGCGGCTCCGGCTTACGGCGTAGGGCATTTCGAGCCGCTGCGCCACTACGCGGAGGTGCATCTGCTGCTTGAGCCTCTGCCTCCCGGCACGGGCATACTGGTGGAGTCCGCGCTCAGCACGGACGAGCTGGACGCGGTATGGCAGAGCCAGATAATGTCCTGTCTTATGGGAAAGGAGCACGTCGGTGTGCTTACGGGTTCGCCGCTTACGGATGTAAAGATGACGCTGGTCGCCGGCCGCGCGCATCTTAAGCATACGGAGGGCGGAGACTTCCGCGAGGCAGCCTTCAGAGCGGTGCGCAATGCTCTGATGGGAGCCGAAAACGTGCTGTTAGAGCCATTTTATTCCTTCAGTGCGGGAAATATACCGCCGGAGCAGATAGGACGCGCTATAAGCGATCTCAGGGGCCTTAAAGCGCAAATAAACAGCCCTGTCCAGCACGGGAATGTAATGAGTCTGGACGGAATTGGACCGGTGGGCCCTCTGGAGGACTATCTGCCGGAATTTCTGTCCTATACAAGGGGTACCGGAAGGCTTTCCCTGGCCGCCGCTGGATACTATCCATGCACGGATCCTGAGAGGGTAATAGAGGAGACCGGATACGACCCGGACAGGGACGTGGAGAACCCGGCAGGGTCCGTCTTCTGCAGCCACGGCAGCGGCGTTACAGTGCCCTGGGACAAGGTGCGGGACTACATGCATCTGGACAGCGGCATCCGCATCAGTTCCGAGGGTGTAAAGGAAGAAGCGGGCGGACCGCGTCTTCGCAGCGTTCCGGATTACGACGAAAAGGAACTGGAGAGCATAATGCTCCGCGAGTTCGGACCCATAAAACGCCCCAGATACACGTCGCCCGTGTACAACCGCGCGGAGGATCCAAAGACAGGCAGGGGAGTAAAGAAGACCTACCTTATAGTGGACGGCTACAACATGATATTCGCCTGGAAGGAGCTTAAGGAGACCGCCCGGACGGACATAGCCGCCGCCCGCGACAGGCTGTCGGACCTTCTGGAATCCTACAGCGCACTGCGCGGTACGGAAGTGCTGCTGGTGTTCGACGCGTACAAGGTGCCCGGAGGACTGGGCAGCACGGGTAAGACCGAAGATTTCCGGGTCGTCTACACAAAAGAAGGCGAGAGCGCGGACGCGTTCATAGAGCGCATGGTCCGCGAGATAGGAAAGAATTTCAACGTCAAGATAGTAAGTTCCGACGGTATGATCCAGCTGTCGGCCTTAAAGAGCGGAACTCTGCGCATGAGTGCCCGCGAACTGGAAGCCGAGGTGGACCGTATGTCCGCGGAGATAGCGGAGTTTTTGGATGAACAAAGAAGATCGAATGCTTTCAGCAATACTCCGAGACAAGTTTAGGCTCTGCGAAAAGCGCTGCTCGCCTGTGTGGACGGATTTTCTTACTCCTGCGGAAGCAGCGGAGGCGGAGGATATCTGCCGCGGACTGTGCGCGGGAACGGATGTGGGATGGTCGCTCGAGGGCGGATGGGAAGACGCGGAACGCAGGATATGTTTGTTCCGCCCCAAAGACCGGTGGGGAGACGTCGGAACAGCACCGGAAGATCAGGGAGGCGCATCTGCCGGCTGCCCGGACAGCGGGTCTGCGGACGACCTGCCGATCTGCGTGCTTCGTATAAACGTACCCAAGGGAAGCCCCAGGCTTACGCACCGCGACTATCTGGGGTCCCTGCTGGGACTGGGCATAGAACGGGCGGTGACAGGTGACATATTCGTAAGGGAGGATGGTGCGGATGCCGTGGTCCTTTCGGACATGGCGGATTATCTTGCGCAGAACCTTATATCCGTGGGACGCGCAAGCGTTTCCTGCGAGGTCCTGGACATTTCGCAGCTGATCACCGGCGTTCAGCAGACCAAAGAGATAAGGGATACCGTGGCGTCCTTAAGGCTGGACAGCATCTGCGCCTCGGCTTTCCGTACGGCGCGCGGCAAGGCTCAGGATGCCATAAAAGCCGGGCTTGTAAGCGTAAACGGCAGGCAGTGCCTTAAGCCGGATACGGAACTTAAGGAAGGCGACCGCATATCCTGCCGCGGCAAGGGCAGGGCGGTGCTGGCGGAAGTCGGCGGCAGGACCCGCAAGGACAGGATAACGATAAAGCTGAACCAGATATCGTGATCGCCTTTTCCGTGCCGAATAAAAAAGCAGCCGAAGCTGCCAATGATCTCCCTGACTCTTTTTTCGTATTCAGCCATCAGTTGACCGCACGCAGAAACTGCCCAGGGCTGTAGCATATGGTCTTGCCTTCGGGAAGGCTGTTTATTTCTATAAGTTCCGGAACGGCGGCCTGGACTTTTGCGATCAGCGCGTCAAAAGATCCGTCTTCCAGAACAAGACCTTTTATGTCTTCGCTGGTTGCGACCCATACTTTGGCTTCAGGGTCCCATGTAAGCGTGACTTTGTATTCCATGATCAGACCTCTCTTCATTGTGCTTCCTCCTTTCTTTATACCATATCACGGGAAAAAGTAAATAAAAAAGACGCGGATATCCGCGTCTTTTGACGGTACTATTTTAGCACGAATGAATGGTAAAAACAGCACACACTTGATCGTTCGCTTCAGTACTCGAAGCTGCCTTCGTATACTATCTGGGCGCTTCCTGTAAGGATCACTCTCTCATCCGTGTAGTTTACCGTTAAGTCTCCTCCGGGGAGGCTTACTTTTATGTCCCGGCCTTTTTCCACAAGGCCGTTCTCCGCGGCCGCTATGACCGCGGCGCAGGCTCCGGTGCCGCAGGCGAGGGTTGCTCCGCTTCCGCGCTCCCAGACCTTTACCCTGAGGCTGTCCGGGCCGAGCTTTCTTACGAATTCGGCGTTTACGCGGTCCGGGAAGAGCTCCGAGTATTCGAACTTGGGACCGACGGACGCTACGTCCAGGGACTCCAGATCGTCCATGAACACCACGCAGTGCGGGTTGCCCACGGAGACGCAGCTTATGCGGTACTCCTTGCCGCCTATGACGGCGGGACGGTCCAGGACCGGTCCGGCCTGCGAAGCGCCGTTCGGGGCCGGGATCTTCGCCGTTTCCACAGGTACCTTCGCGGGGTCCAGCTCAGCTTTGCCCATGTCCACAGCAACGGAACTTACCTTGCCGTCCCTTATGAACAGGCTCAGCTGCTTTGTTCCGCCGGCGGTCTCCACGGTCATGCTGCGGCCGGTCATGTAGCCCTTGTCGTACATGTACTTTCCTATGCAGCGCAGGTTGTTGCCGGCCATCTTTCCTTCGCTTCCGTCGCGGTTGAAGCTGCGCATCTTAACGTCCGCAGTCTCCGAACGCTCCATCAGCACTATGCCGTCCGCGCCTATGCCGTAGTGCGGCCTGCAGAGGATAACGCAGAGCGCCTCCGGACAGGTTATGCTGCCGTCGAAGTTCTCTATGAAGATGTAGTCGTTGCCGCAGTCCTGCATCTTGGTGAAGCTTATGTGCTGCGGCTCCGTGCGCATGTCGTTTATGTCCACCAGCTCCATGTTGCCCAGGTTAAATCTGCTGGCCATCATGTCCGCAAGGGCGTTTGCAGTGTCCAGGGAGGTGAGGCAGGGGATTCC
>JAILDA010000014.1 GCA_024689865.1 Clostridia bacterium
CTACGGCTTGGGCAGCCCGGACGAATACAAAGGGCAGATGATATCGCTGCGCCCCGGCATGCAGAAGAGCCGCATGGACATCCTCCGCAGCCTGGTGGACATACAGTACACCCGCAACGACATGGGCTTTGAGCGAGGCACATTCCGCGTCCGCGGAGACATCATAGACATCATCCCCGCGGGCATGGAGAACGCTATACGCGTGGAGCTTTTCGGGGACGAGATAGAATCCATAAAGGAACTTAACCAGCTTACCGGCGAAGTGATCGCCACACGCAGCCACGTTTCCATTTTCCCGGCCAGCCACTATGTTACAAGCAAAGAACATATGGAGAGGGCCCTCGTAAGCATAGAAGAGGAGCTGGAGGACCGCCTTAAGTGGTTCAACGAGCGCGGCAGACTGCTGGAGGCTCAGCGCCTGGAGCAGCGCACGCGCTATGACCTGGAGATGCTCCGCGAGATAGGCATGTGCAAGGGCATAGAGAACTACTCGCGCCACCTTATAGGCAACCCGCCGGGTGCCATGCCGTACACGCTTCTGGATTTCTTCCCCAAGGACTTCCTGATAATAATCGACGAGTCGCACGCCATGCTTCCGCAGCTCAGGGCCATGGCCAACGGGGACCGCGCCCGCAAGGAGAGCCTTGTGGAGTACGGATTCCGCCTTCCCAGCGCTCTGGACAACAGGCCGCTTCGCTTCGACGAGTTCGAAGGCAAGGTAAACCAGATAGTATACGTAAGCGCGACCCCGGCCGAGTACGAAAAGGAGAAAGCCGGCGGAATATCCGCGGAACAGGTGATAAGGCCCACGGGGCTTCTGGATCCGCCCATAGAGGTGGTCCCCACGGAGGGTCAGATAGACCATCTTATCGGGGAACTGCACAAGGAGATAGACAGGGGATACCGCGCGCTGGTCACCACTCTTACAAAGAAGATGGCGGAGAGCCTTACGGATTATCTTAAGAACGCGGGGCTTAAGGTCCGCTACATGCACTCGGACGTGGATACCCTGGAGCGAAACGTAATAATACGAGATCTGCGCCTGGGGCGTTTCGACGTTCTGGTAGGCATCAACCTCCTGAGAGAGGGCCTGGATCTGCCGGAGGTTTCGCTGGTGGCGATACTGGACGCGGACAAGGAAGGGTTCCTGCGTACGGAAACGTCGCTCATCCAGACGGTAGGCAGGGCGTCCAGAAATGCGGACGGACGCGTAATAATGTACGCGGACAGCATCAGCAAGGCCATGAAGGCCGCGATTGACGAGACTGACAGACGCCGCAGCATACAGCAGGCGTATAACGAAGAACACGGCATAACGCCGCAGACCATAAGAAAAGCCGTAAGGGACGTAATAGAAGTCACCACCAAGGTGGAGGCGGAAGTGGACGAATACGAGGGCAAGGATCTTCTGGAACTTACCAAGAAGGAGCTCTCCGAGTATGCGTCCAAACTGGAGAAAGAAATGCGCAAGGCTGCCGCGGACCTGCTGTTCGAAAGAGCGGCGGTGCTGCGCGACAGGCTGCTTGAAGTGAGGTCTAAGCTTTAAATGAACTGGTACGAAAAAACAAGACATAAACTGAGTCCGCAGACTGCGTCCATAATAGGATGGGCAGGTTTTTCCGGGTCATTGATCATAGCCATCATAGTAATGGGCGCCGGTGCTGCGGACGGAATGACAAGGGAGACCGGCGGAGCAGTTCTTTTCATCGGTTTTCTGATAGCTGCAATTTTCGTGGCGTTCTGGTTCGCTTTCGGAAAGTGTTACGAGTGCGGCCGCATGCCAAGACCTTTCGAGACCTTCTGCGCAAACTGCGGAGCCAGACTGGACAAGAGCAAGGCTCAGATGGAAGCAGAGACTTCAAAAGAGCCGTCAGCGGGGCCTTCCGAAGCCCTTGCAGAAGCAGAGAAGAACGGCAGAGACCTTACGGAGACGACGGTCTCTTCCGAGACCATATTCGACGGCGTGGTGCTGCACGTCTTTAAAGATACCGTAAGCCTTCCGGACGGAAGAACGTCCACTCGGGAGTTCTTACGGCACCTCGGTGCAGTGTGCGTGGTGCCGGTAACGGCGGACGGCAAGATAGTGGTGGAGCGCCAGTACCGCTACGCAGTAGGGCAGACCATGGTGGAGATACCCGCGGGCAAGCTGGACTACAAGGGTGAGGACCGCCTGGAGGCCGCCAAGAGAGAGCTGCGCGAAGAGACAGGCTACACGGCAGACCGCTGGACGGACCTGGGCACATATCTTACGGCGCCGGCCTTCAGCGACGAGAACATTAGCATGTACATGGCGGAAGGACTCCACAAGGGCGACCAGGATCTGGACGACGACGAGTTCCTGGACGTTGTGGAGGTACCGCTGGAAGAGCTGGTAGCGGACGTCATGGCCGGCAGGATAACGGACGCCAAGACGCAGACCGGCATACTGAAGGCGGCGGCGATCCTGAACGCCAGACTGTAAGGCTGCCGCAGGATCCGGGGCTCTTGTCTGCGGGCGCTGTGCGGCGTCTGTGACCGGGCTTTCCGGCAAAAAATAATTTGTTTATTGCCGCGGCACACAGTCAGTGCGTCACGGACAATTGGGGAACCCGGTGCTCTGCGACTGGCAAGCCGGCAGCGCAGACAGAGCAGGAGCACCGCTGGGAGGGGCCCCATTAGCGGGAGCGTGTCCGCCAGCACTGACTGCGTGCCGCTCCGTAAAGGAAATCATTAATGCAAAAAGATCTGATCATCAAGGGCGCAAGGGCCCACAATCTTAAGAACCTGGACGTTACGATCCCGAGGGACAAGCTGGTCGTGATCACTGGCCTGTCCGGCTCCGGCAAGAGCTCCCTGGCTTTCGACACCATCTACGCCGAAGGTCAGCGCCGCTACGTGGAGAGCCTGTCGGCATACGCCAGGCAGTTCCTGGGACAGGTGAGCAAGCCGGACGTAGACTCCATAGACGGCCTGTCGCCTGCCATCTCCATAGACCAGAAGACGACGTCCAAGAACCCCAGGTCCACCGTGGGCACAGTTACGGAAGTCTACGACTACCTGAGGCTTCTTTACGCACGCATAGGCGTGCCTCACTGCCCGGTCTGCGGCAGGGAGATAAGCAGCCAGAGCGTGGACCAGATAGCGGACCTTATAATGGCTCACGGCGAAGGCGCAAGGGTAACGATAATGGCTCCCGTCGTCCGCCAGAAGAAGGGCCAGCACGAGAAGATCCTTGAGCGCATACAGCGCGAGGGCTTCGTACGCGTGCGCGTGGACGGCGAGATAAAGACGCTGGGCGAGGATGAGATAACGCTCAGCAAAACATACAAGCACAGCATAGACATAGTGGTGGACCGCATAGTAATAAAGCCCGGCGCGGAAGGACGTCTTTCCGAGAGCGTGGAACTTGCGGTAAAGCACAGCGAGGGAGGCCTTGTCTGCGCGCTCATCCAGAGCGGCGAGGAAAAGGAAGAGCACCTGTTCTCCACCAGCCTTGCCTGTCCGGAGCACGGCATAAGCGTAGGCGAGCTGGAGCCGCGCAGTTTCTCGTTCAACTCCCCGTTCGGGGCCTGCCCGGTCTGCAACGGTCTGGGCTACATAGAGCGCATGGATCCGGACCTGATAATCGACGACCAGAACCTTTCGCTGAATCAGGGGGCGCTCACCAAGGCGTTCGCCAGCATGGAATACTCCGGCTTCTACAAGCAGCTGATAGAAGCTCTGGCAGCCTATCACAAGCAGAGCATGAACACTCCGTACAAGGACCTGTCGGAGCCTTTCAAGCACGAGCTTTTATACGGCACGGACGGCAGAAAGCTGGACTACGGCTACGTGCGCAGGGACGGTTCCATATCGCACAGGCACGACACGTTCGAAGGCGTAATACCCAACCTTATGCGCCGCCACGCCTACACCAATTCGGAGCTCATCCGCGACAAGCTGGAAGCCTACATGACCGTGGACGTCTGCGAAAAGTGCCACGGCAAAAAGCTTAAGGACGAGATCCTCGCCGTAACGGTAGGAGGCAAGAACATAATCGAATACACGGAGATGTCCGTGCGCGAGGCGCTGGCCTTTACGGAGGAACTGGAGCGCACATTAAGCCCGCGCGACATGTCCATAGCGCGCCTTATCCTTAAGGAGATAAAGGCAAGGCTGGGGTTCCTGGCGGAAGTGGGCCTGGACTATCTTTCCATGAGCCGCGCGTCCGCTACGCTCTCCGGCGGAGAGAGCCAGCGCATAAGGCTCGCCACGCAGATAGGATCGTCGCTGGTAGGCGTAATGTACATACTGGACGAGCCGTCCATAGGCCTTCACCAGAAGGACAACGCCAAGCTGCTGCAGGCGCTCAGAAGCCTTGCGGACATAGGCAACACGGTCCTGGTGGTGGAGCACGACCAGGAGACCATGGAGGCAGCGGACCAGATAATAGACATAGGTCCGGGCGCCGGCATCCACGGAGGAAAGCTGGTCGCACAGGGCAGCATAGAGGACATAAAGGCCTGCGGGGAGTCCATAACCGGACAGTACCTCTCTGGCAAGAAGAAGATAGAAGTACCCATCGGAAGACGCCCCGGCAACGGACGCTTCCTTACCGTAAAGGGTGCGCAGGAGAACAACCTTAAGGACATAGACGTGCGCATACCGCTTGGCGAGTTCGTATGCGTTACGGGCGTGTCCGGCTCCGGCAAGAGCAGCCTCATAAACGACATACTGTACAAGTCCCTGGCGCAGTCGCTCTACCGCGCCAAGGAAAGGCCCGGCAAGTGCAGAGGCATAGAAGGCCTGGAGTACATAGACAAAGTCATAAACATAGACCAGAGCCCCATAGGTCGCACACCCAGGAGCAACCCGGCCACTTACACGGGCGTGTTCACCAACATACGCCAGCTGTTCGCGCAGACCAACGACGCGAAGATGAGGGGCTTCGACCAGGGCCGCTTCAGTTTCAACGTAAAAGGCGGGCGTTGCGAGGCCTGCGGCGGAGATGGTATAATCAAGATAGAGATGAACTTCCTCCCGGACGTTTACATTCCGTGCGAGGTCTGCGGCGGAAAGCGCTACAACCGCGAGACCCTGGAGGTAAAGTACAAGGGGAAGAACATATACGACGTCCTTGAGATGAGCGTGGACGAGGCGCTGGACTTCTTCGCCAGCCAGCCGGCCATAAACCGCTACATAGAGACGCTCCATCAGGTGGGCCTGGGCTACATCAAGCTGGGGCAGCCCAGCACGCAGCTTTCCGGAGGAGAGGCGCAGCGCATAAAGCTTGCGTCGGAACTCTCCAAGCGCAGTACCGGCAGAACGCTCTACATACTGGACGAGCCCACTACCGGCCTTCATTTTGCGGACGTGGACAAGCTTGTGGACGTACTGCAGAGGCTCGTGGACGCGGGCAACACAGTGCTTGTAATAGAGCACAACCTGGACGTAATAAAGTGCGCGGACCACATAATAGATCTTGGTCCGGACGGAGGCGAAAGGGGCGGCCTCATAATAGCGCAGGGCACCCCGGAACAGGTAGCCGAAGTCGAAGGTTCCTACACCGGTCAGTATCTTAAAAAGATCCTAAATAAATAACATAAAGCAGGTCGCTTCGGAGGGAAAAGCCATGACCGAGAAAACGTTTTTAAGCAAGGACGGAAAGAGCACCATCCATTATTACGTATGGGAGCCTGCGGGCGAGCCCGTCGCCATTCTCCAGATAACCCACGGAATGGCGGAACACATGCTCAGGTACGAGCCGTTCGCGGAGTATCTTAACAGCTTCGGCATCCTGGTCTGCGGACACGACCACATAGGCCACGGACGCAGCGCGGCACCGGAGGACTGGGGATATTTCGGAGAGCGCGACGGCTGGAAGATATTCGTTCAGGACGTTGAGCAGCTCCACCAGATCATGAAGGTACAGTACATGGATACCCCGTACTTCCTGATGGGTCACTCCATGGGATCCTTCGTTGCAAGAGCATGGCTGGCGATGTACGGAACCGGCGTGGACGGAGCCATAATAATGGGTACCGCCGGAGCCAATCCTGCGCTGGGCGTTGCGAAGTTCCTGGTAAAGACCATAAGGAATTCCAAGGGCAGCAGGCACATAAGCAAGCTCATAACCAATCTGGCGTTCGGATCCTACAACAAGAGGATAAAGCCTGCCAGGACTCCTTACGACTGGCTTACCAGAGACGGCGAGATAGTGGACAAGTACAACGCGGACCCGGCCTGCGGCTTTACCTTTACCGCCGCCGGATACGCGGACCTGTTCAACCTTATCGGATACATAAGCACGGAAAACTGGTACAAGCTTGTTCCCAAGAGTCTGCCCATACTTCTGGTAGCAGGCGCGGAAGACCCCGTAGGCGCTTACGGTGCAGGTCCGGCCGAAGTTGCCGAGGGCCTGGAGAACGCGGGCTGCAAGGACGTTTCGCTCATCCTTTACGAAGGCATGCGCCACGAGATACTCAACGAGTTCGGCAAGGAAGCAGTCTACGAGGATCTTAAGAGATTCATCCTGGGCGAAGAGGCACTTGGCGCGGATGAAGACGAGGACGAGCCTGCGGAAGCCGTGGCTGCGGACATTGCAGAAAAGAAGCATTTCGACGCTGATCCTGAGGATATAAGGCCTGCGGCGGAAAAGGCAATGGACGATGCCGCGCAGCTTGATCACTCTTCTCCGGACATCAGCGGTGTTGAAAAGGCCGATGTGCCTCACAAGGGAATAAGAGGATTCGGATCCGAATTCAGCGAGGAACCTGCCGAAGATGCAGGTTCCAACGACGGCGAACTTAAGCTCAAGGCTGCGTTAAAGGATCTTATGGAAGAGCCTGCACTGGAAGTCGATGCTCCGGCTCAGGATAACAGACCTGCAAACGAGAAGGCGATGGATGCTGCTTCGGACTATCCTGATGCACCGGACCTTTCCGGCGTGGATAAGCAGGACGTACCGCACCGTGGCATCAGAAACGTATACGAGACTGTGGACGGACTGGCAGAAGGCGCTGCCGAAGCTGCTGAGACCGTTAAGGAAGAAGTCCGTAAGATCAGCGAGCAGGCCGAAGACCTGGCAGCAAAGTATAATGGTTAAGCTGGGCAATTCCTGGGACGAAATACTAAAGGACGAGTTCCGAAAGGACTATTATCTTAAGCTGCGCGAATTCCTTAAGGAAGAATATTCCACGCGGACCATATACCCGGACATGCACAACATCTTCAACGCGCTTAAAAAGGCGTCGTACGAGGACGTTAAAGTGGTGATACTGGGGCAGGACCCCTACCACGAGCCGGGTCAGGCCCAGGGGCTGTGCTTTTCGGTTCCGGACGGTTTTCCGCTGCCGCCGTCGCTCAAGAACATCTATCAGGAGCTTGCGGAGGACCTGCGTGTAGTAAGGCGTTCCGGCAACCTGGAGGACTGGGCGGAGCAGGGCGTGCTGCTTCTGAATGCTGTCCTTACCGTAAGGCGCGGTCAGGCGGGATCGCACGCCGGAAAAGGCTGGGAGATCTTTACGGACCGTGTAATAGAACTTCTCAACGAGCGCTCGGATCCTGTGGTGTTCCTGCTCTGGGGAGGCTATGCCAGGAAGAAAAAGGCCCTTATAACCAACCCGCGCCACTACGTGCTGGAGGCCGCTCATCCAAGCCCTCTGTCTGCCTATAACGGCTGGTTCGGATGCAGGCATTTCTCCCGCGCAAACGGCATTCTGGAGAGCCTCGGAAAGGCCCCGATAGACTGGAAAGGGCGCGCCTGAAGACTTCTGAAATTTGTTGAATAAATCAAATGTAACACCTGAGGAACGTTCGGCTCTTTGCGAACGTTCCGCACTTTTTTTGTGAAATCTTTGGGCACTTTGCTGAATAAACTTTCACTTGAAATCTCAATGGTTTATAATATATCTGTAAGATTTTTCGGAGGCGTCATGCAGGAATTAAAGGACAGGATCTTAAAGGACGGAAGGTGCCTGGGAACAGACATTCTTAAGGTGGATTCCTTCCTCAACCACCAGATAGACGTAGGGCTTACTGCCCGCATGGGACAGGAATTCGCAAGGCTCTTTTCGGGACTTGGGATCAACAAGGTCCTTACCATAGAGACCTCCGGAATACCTGCTGCGTACGCGGCGGCGCATGCCATGGGAGATCTGCCTCTGGTGTTCGCCAAGAAGACTTCTCCCTCCACCATGGTGGACGGCGTGTACAGCGCCCCGGTAAAGTCCTTTACCAAGGGCACGGTAAGCAACGTGATCGTTTCCAGGCGCTACATAGGCCCCGGCGACGTGGTCCTTCTGATAGACGATTTCCTGGCTCACGGCGAGGCGGCCGGCGGTCTTTACGAGATCTGCAGGCAGGCTGGCGCGCAGTGCGCGGGTCTGGGCGCGGTAATAGAAAAGAAGTACCAGGGCGGTGCGGAGAAGCTCCGCGAAAAAGGCCTTAAGGTACAGTCTCTTGCGGTAATCACGTCCCTTAAGGACGGAAAAATAGAATTCGAATGATCGATTCTGAAGAAGAAAAGGAGAAACAGTAAAATGAAAAAGATCATCGCTGTTATTCTGGCGCTCGTACTGGTCCTCGGACTTGCTGCATGCGGAACGCCGGCTAACAACACCCCGGCCAACAACACCACTCCGGCTAACAACACTACTCCGGAACCGCAGGCTAAGACCTACAACGTAGGCATGGTCTGCATAGGCGACGACAACGCCGCTTACGACAGAAACTTCTACATGGCAGCCGATGCCGCCAAGGCCGAGCTCGCCAAGAAGGGCATCAACATCGAGTGGCAGTACACCTACAACCACCCGGCAGGAAAGGACGTTGCCGACGACTGCGAAAAGCTGGCCGGCGACCTGAACTGCGTAGCAGTATTCCTTAACTCCTACGGCCAGGAAGACGCGATGCTTCCCATAGCCAAGGATTATCCCAACACCGTATTCGTGGGAATGACCAACGAAGGTTCCATGAGGGACGATCTTGACAACACCGTAAACTCCTTCCCCAGCATATTCGAAGCCAGATATCTGGCAGGCGTTGCCGCAGGCTGCAAGCTGAACGAGCTCATCGAGAACGGCACCATCAAGGCTGAACAGGCTGTCATCGGTTACGTAGGCGCCTATACCTTCGCCGAAGTAGTTTCCGGCTACACCTCCTTCTATCTTGGAGCAAAGAGCGTTTGCCCCTCCGCTACCATGATCGTTAAGTTCATCGGTTCCTGGGGCGATCCTCAGATGGAAGCTACCACCGCTCAGGACCTTATCGATAACGGCGCCGTGCTGATCTCCCAGCACTCCGACTCCACCACTCCGGCTACCACCGCTCAGGCTAACAAGATAAAGGGCACTGACGTTCCCGTAGCTCACGTAGGATACAACATCGACATGAGCGACGTTGCTCCGGAAAGCTCCATCATCTCCTCCAGAATAGACTGGACCAACTACATGGTCTACGTCATCGAGAAGGCTGTTAAGGGCGAGAAGGTAGACAAGGACTACACCGGTCACGGACTTAAGGACGGAGACGTTAAGCTTACCGCTCTCAACGAAAAGGTAGCCGCCAAGGGCACCGCGGAAGCAATAAAGGCTGCCGAGGACGAGATCAAGTCCGGTAAGCTCCAGGTATTCGACGTTACCAAGTTCACCATCGGCGGAAAGACCGCAGAGCACGCTCTTGTGGACATGACCGGCGACTTCGTGGGCGACGAGGGATTCGACGCCATCTTCGACGGTTACTATCACGAGTCCTACTTCAAGTCCGCTCCGGCATTCGACCTCAGAATCGACGGAATAACCCTCCTCAACGAGGCTTACTAATTACATTCCGGCGCAATTTACCGCGACTGATGCAGATTAGTGTGATATAATAAGACGAAAGGGGACAGCTTGCGCGCCGCCCCCTTTCGCCGTATTCAGGCCGGGATCACGATCCGGGCCTGCCCGATTTCCTCTTTTAACCAGGAGACAGCAATGGATAAAGTACATGCTGTGGAGCTTAAAGGTGTTACCAAAAGCTTCGGCAGCAACATGGCAAACAAGAACATCGACCTTTTCGTGGACAAAGGGGAGATAATGGCTCTGCTGGGCGAGAACGGCTCCGGCAAGACCACACTCATGAACATCCTCGCCGGCATTTATCTTCCGGACGAGGGCCGCATATTCGTGGACGGAAAGGAAGTAACGATACGTTCTCCCAAGGACGCGTTCGACAACCGCATAGGCATGATACACCAGCACTTCAAGCTGGTGGATGTGTTTACCGCGGCGGAGAACATAGTGCTGGGTCTGGAAGGCACTGGCAAGCTGGATCTAAAGGCTGCGTCCTCCAAGGTGAGGGAGATAAGCAGAAAGTACGGTTTCGACATAGACCCGGACAAGAAGATATACGAAATGTCCGTGTCCGAAAAGCAGACCGTAGAGATAATAAAGGTGCTGTACCGCGGGGCGGACATACTGATACTGGACGAGCCCACGGCGGTGCTTACGCCTCAGGAGATAGAAAAACTCTTTGCCGTAATGCGGGCCATGCGCCGCGACGGCAAGTCGATCATAATAATAACGCATAAGCTCAACGAGGTAATGGCGGTGTCGGACGTGGTGGCGGTGCTGCGCAAAGGCGAGCACATAGGCACGGTCCGCACCTCGGAGACCAGCCCCCAGGCTCTTACGGAGATGATGGTGGGCCGCAAGGTGGAGCTCAACATAGGAAGAAAGGATCCGGTGGATCCCAAGCCTCGCCTTACGATAGCCGGTCTTACGGTGCGCGACGGCGAGGGCGTAAAGAAACTGGACGACGTGGGCTTCATTGCATTCGGCGGCGAGATACTGGGGATCGCAGGTATTGCCGGCAGCGGACAGAAGGAGCTTCTGGAAGCCGTGGCAGGCCTTCGCAAGATAGAAAGCGGTTCCATAATCTACACCCCGGAGGGCAAGTCTCCGGCGGAACTTGTAGGCAAGACCCCCATGGAGATAAAGGACGCCGGCGTTGCCCTGGCCTTCGTGCCGGAGGACCGTCTGGGAATGGGCCTTGTAGGCGGCATGGGCATGACAGGCAACATGCTTCTAAGGTCCTGGCACAAGAACAAGGGCATATTCGTGGACAGAAAGGCCCCGGAAAAGCTGGCGGCGGACGTAATGGAAAAGCTGGAGGTCGTAACTCCCGGAATCTACTATCCGGTGCGCAAGCTCTCCGGCGGAAACGTCCAGAAGGTGCTGGTAGGAAGAGAGATAGCGTCCGCGCCGTCGGTGCTGATGAGCGCCTACGCTGTCCGCGGACTGGACATAAACACTTCGTATACGATATATAACCTGATGTGTCAGCAGAAAGAAAAGGGCGTAGCGGTAATATTCGTCGGGGAGGACCTGGACGTGCTGCTTGAGCTCTGCGACCGCATACTCGTTCTGTGCGGAGGAAAGGTCTCCGGCGTTGTGGACGCAAGGACGGCCACCAAGGAACAGCTTGGGCTTCTGATGACGTCGGTAGGCGGAAAGGAGGCAAACTGATGCACGGAAAGACTCCTTTCGTAAGGCTCACCAAGCGCGAGAACATGCCCAGGGGCAAAGTGTGGATGATACGTTTCGGATCGTTCATATTCGCGCTCCTTATAGGCATGCTAATATTTGCGGTAATAGGGGCCAAGCCGCTCAGCGCGTACGGTTCCATAATACAGGGCGCTCTGGGAAGGCGCACGGGAATACGCCAGGTAGTGCGCGACGCCATACCTCTTCTGGGAACGGCTCTGGCTCTTGCGCCTTGCTTTAAGATGCGCTACTGGAACATAGGCGCGGAAGGCCAGATAACCATAGGCGCGGTGGCTGCAACGTTCTTTGCAGTGCACTTCAAGACCATGCCCGCCGTGGCTCTGCTGCTTATAATGGCCGTGGCCGGAATAGTCCTGGGCGGCGTGTGGGCGCTGATCCCGGCGATCTTCAAGTCCCGCTGGGGCACCAACGAAACGCTCTTTACCCTTATGATGAACTACATCGGCATAGGCATCGCAGCCTGGCTGGTGGGCGGTCCGTGGGAAGGCAAGCCCGGAAGCCAGATAATGCCTGTGTTTACCCGCAACGCAATGCTTCCCAAGGTGCTTGGGATCAACTGCGGATGGATAGTAGTCATAGTGCTTACCGTGCTGATGTTCATATACATGCGCTACACCAAGCATGGCTACGAAGTCCATGTTCTGGGCGAGTCCGAGAACACCGCCAGATACGCCGGCATGAACGTGCCTAAGATAATAATGCGCACGGCGGCTCTGTCCGGAGCCATCTGCGGACTGGTTGGATTCCTGGTGGTAAGCGGCACGGACGGAACGCTTTACGCGGACGTTGCCGGAGGCGCCGGATTCACTGCCATAACGGTGTGCTGGCTGGCTCAGCTGAACCCATTCGCAATGATCGTGATAGCTCTGATGCTGTCCGTGCTCTCCAAGGGTGCAAGCACGCTGCAGAGCGCCATGGGAATACCGGCGTCCATAACGGACATACTTACCGGAATAATACTCCTGTCCATGCTGGGCTGCGAGTTCTTCATAAACTACAAGATGCACTTCCGTAAGTCGTCGGATAAGGAGGCCGCATGATGGGTACTCTGGACTTCATAATAGCTCTTATAAGGGCAGCCGTGTTCAACGGCACTCCGCTGATGTACGGAACCTCCGGCGAGATCCTTACGGAGAAGTCGGGCAACCTTAACCTGGGTGTGGAAGGCCTGATGTTCATGGGCGGAGCCTTCGGACTGCTGGGTGCTTTTACCTACGGCAACGCCATGGGTGACAACGCGAGCGGCGTGGTAGCCGTTATAATTGCTCTGGTATGCGCTTTTGCGGCAGGCTGCTTCGGATCGCTGATATTCAGCTTCCTTACGATAACGCTGCGCGCCAACCAGAACGTTACAGGTCTTGCTCTTACGATACTCGGCACCGGCGTGGGCCAGTTCGTAGGCGAGATGATGCGTCTTAAGGTGGGCGGCAACGTTGCGATAAGCAATGCTCTTAAGCTTGCGTTCGCAAACTCTCCGTTCCCGCAGACGCTGCAGAACATCCCGGTCGTGGGACCGCTGATCTTCGGATACAACATATTCGTGTATCTTGGAATAATCATGATCATCGTCATGCATCACTTCCTGGCTAAGACCCGCAAGGGCCTGTATCTCAGGTCCGTGGGCGAGTCCCCGTCGACGGCGGATTCCGCGGGAATAAACGTTACCAGGTACAGATACATAGCAACGGTAATAGGCGGGGGCATCTCCGCGATAGGCGGCATGGTCTACACCATGACGATCTCCGGAACGGTCTGGAACCACACCGGTCTTTCCGGCGAAGGCTGGGTAGCCGTGGCGCTGGTAATATTCTGCCTGTGGAAGCCTATCAACAGCCTCTGGGGATCCGTGCTCTTCGGCGCTCTGCTGATACTCTACATAAGGCTGCCGCTGCCGTTCATACCCACTCAGATCTACAAGGTGGTGCCGTACATCGTTACCGCCCTGGTCCTTATAATGGTGTCCATACGCCAGAGGCGCGAGGATCAGCCGCCGGCAGCGCTGGGCACGGCATATTTCCGCGAAGACAGATAGAAGTTGCATGAGCGCGCCGGACCGCAGGCCGCGGTGCGCAGCAGGTATCAACTTGTTCAGACAAGCAAAAGAAAAAAAAGGCGTCCTTATCTGCGGAGCCTACGGGCTCGGCAATTCCGGGGACGAGGCGATACTGGAGGCAGTCCTCTCCCAGATAAAGGAGGCGGACAGCACGGTACCCGTTACCGTAATTTCAAGAGATCCGCGCCGGACCGCAGACCTTCACAAGGTCCGTGCGGTCTGGTCTTTTAATGTTTTCGGACTCATCCGCGCTTTCAGGCGCAGCGGCCTTTTCTTAAGCGGCGGCGGAAGCCTCATCCAGGACGTCACCAGCCGCAGGAGCCTGCTGTATTACCTTGCCACCTTAAGGCTTGCGAAGCGCTTCGGGTGCAGCGTGGTTATGTACGGCTGCGGCATAGGACCGGTGGAAAAGACTGCCGACAGAAAGCTTGCGGCCAAGGTCATAAACAAGTGCGCAGACTGCATAACGCTGAGGGATTCCAGGGCGCAGAAGGAGCTGGAGGCATTGGGCGTGTCCGGCAAGGACGTGCGTATAAGCGGTGATCCGGCTCTGTCGCTTGCGGCAGCGGAAGGAACGGAACTGGACAGGGCGATGAGAGCTCTGGGCATGGATCCGGAGGAAAGGTACATAGCGTTCTCCCTAAGGGACATGGGCGAGGACAAGCTGCCGGCTTCCCTGGTGGCGGGCGCTGCGGACGAATGCAGCAGAAAGTTCGGCTGCCGCACCGTATTCATCTGCAACAGCAAGGAAGACGGCGCGTTTGCGGAGCGTGTT
This sequence comes from Clostridia bacterium, assembly GCA_024689865.1. Classification (GTDB taxonomy): domain Bacteria; phylum Bacillota; class Clostridia; order Peptostreptococcales; family Anaerovoracaceae; genus RUG13409. The sequence goes on from JAILDA010000014.1 coordinate 14,333, forward strand.
TCCGAGCTTATGGAAACACCTTTCATGATAGTTATGGAGGGCCTGAGATCCTCCGTCGTGCTGGGAATAATGTCCAGGGCGGCGGCATTGGTCTCCGGACGACTTCATTCCCTTATATTCGCCGCGGGCGCAGGCGCTCCGGCAGTCGCGGTGTCCTACGACCCCAAGGTGACCGGTTTCATGGAAGACCTTGGCTGCGGCAGAACGATAGCCCTGGAAGACCTTACTCAGGAGCTTCTGGTGGAGAGCGTGGAGCAGGTGCTGGGCGAAGACAGACAGCAGCTGGCGGCCCGCGCGGAGGAATTAAAAAATCAGGAACTGGTCAATTCGGAAGTCCTTAAGGAATTCATGGAGAAGACCGGAGTAAGCATTCCCCGCGAGGAAAAGCCGGACGGCCCGGTAAAGCTTGCGTTCTTTACGTCGGACTTTAAGATAGGCGGAATGCAGAAATCGCTGGTCAATCTGCTTAAGAACCTGGACCACGAGCGCTGCGAGGCAGACGTGTACTACTACGAGGACGAGATCTTCTACGAGCTGCCTGTCTGCAAAGGCATCAACTACATAAAGCTGGAGCCCAAACCCTACTGGTACCGCTTCGTGTACTTCCGGCTTCTGATGCAGTTCGCAAAGGACCCGGCCCCCGGCAAGCACTACGATGTTGCGATAGACTTCAACAGCTACCAGAACGAATGCGCCCTGTACGCCTGCACCGTAGACGCGGACAAGCGCGTTATGTTCGTGCACAACGACGTGGAGCGCAAGCTGGAGGAAGAGCCGAAATACAGGGTGCTGTGGCATTTCTTTAAAGGTAAGTTCGCGTATTACGACGAGTTCGCGGCGGTTTCGACGGGCATCGTGGAGAGCTTCCGCAGAGCGTCCGGCACCGATAAGCCTATCTGGATAGTGCCGAACTACGTAGACACCGAGGAGATATTCCAGAAGGCGGACAAGCCTCTGGTGTTCCGCTTCGACAACAGCAAATACAACCTCTGCGCCGTGGGCAGGCTGTGCCACCAGAAGGGTTTCGACATCCTGCTGGATATCTACGGCCGCGCGGCGGAGCTTAGGCAGGATCTGCATCTTTACATCATCGGCGACGGTCCGGACAAGGATTCCTTAAGGCTTAAGGCCCGCGAGATGGAGATAGACCGCAGGATGACTTTCCTGGGCAACCAGCCGAACCCCTACGCGTACATGTCCCACATGGACGGACTGGCTCTTACCAGCCGCTACGAGGGGCAGGGCATGGTGATAATGGAAGCCAAGGCGCTGGGTCTGGATCTTTACGTTTCCAGAAATCTGGAAGGATGCAATCAGGGCATACGCTGCAGCGACGACATCGCGGCGGAGCTTCTGACCGCGGACAAGAAGGTCAAGGTGCGCGACGACCTGAGCGCGTACAACAGGAACATAACCAGGCAGCTGGCCAGGATATTCGGCATCCCGGCAGAATGACAGGACGGACCGGATGCCCGGAGGAAGCGTTTGAAGATCCTTTTTCTTATAAACAAGGCCGGCGGAGGCGGGAGCGAGCGTTTCGTACTGGATCTGGCGGAGGAGCTTAAGAGCCGCGGCATCGAGTGCGTCCTGGCCTACGGTCTGGAAGGGCAGCTTGCGGACAGAGCCCGCGCGGCAGGCATTAAGACCGTTAAGCTTGGGCTTAAGCGCCGGGACTTTTTTTCGGCGTCCGGAAGGATAGCGGAGCTTTGCAGAAGCGAAGCCATAGACGTTATCCACGCACAGTTTCCGCGCGAGAACTTATATGCTCTGCGTTCCCTGAAATATTACGGCAGACCGAAGGTGGTCTGGACCTGCCACTGGTATCAGGCCCAGGGCATCAAGTGGCGGCTTATCAATAAAGCATATGCAGAAAAGCTGTTCGCTGCAGCAGCCGTCTACGAGGGCGGCATGCAGATCCTTAAGGAGAACGGGATTCCGGCGGACAAGGTCTGCTTCATTAACAACGGGGTAAAACTGCCGGAGGATGCAAAACTCTCAGATGCTGCCGGAGCCGCGGAAACAGCAGGTGCTGCGGAAGCGGCAGAGCCGGACGTTTTCGAGTGCTGCGTGCTCAGCAGATATTCCCCGGAAAAAGGCTTGGACATGCTTTTGGACAGCATCAAACTGCTGGATCCGGACAAGCCTTTCCGCTGCACGGTCTGCGGAGACGGAGGGCTATACGGGCACATCGGAGACCGGATAAAAGCTGAAGGTCTGGAAGGCAGAGTGGTGCAGGCAGGATACCTTACGGACGCATTTCCTGTGCTGCAGGGATCGCAGCTTTTCCTAAGCCCTTCGTACAAGGAAGGCTTAAGCCTGGGACTTTTAGAGGCGCTTGCGGCAGGGCTCCCGTGCGTTGTAACGGACGCGGGCGCGTCGCGAAGCGTGGCGGAGGACGATCCTCGCTGCGGCATATGCGTAAGACCGGGCGACGCAAAAGCCTTCGCGGCAGCGATCGACAGGTACATGAACGATAAGGATCTGCGCCTTGCGCACTCAAAAGCGGCGCGGGAAAAAGCGCAGAAATACAGCGTCCGCCGCATGGCAGACGAATACATAAGGCTCTACGAATACGGGCCGGGCGGAATTTCGGGAGGACAGCATGAAGATCGCTGACGAAAAAGGAAGACTCTTCGGAAAGATCAACATCATAGATCTGCTGGTGATAATAGTTGTACTGGCGGCGGTCTGCTTTGCGCTGTTCCGCTACGTTCTGCCGAAGACCGACAAAGGCGAGGAGCAGGCCTGCGAAATGGTGCTCTTCTGCCACGACGCGCCGCGTTTCACGGCGGAGCAGGTAAAGACGGGCGACAGCGTCTGGGACCAGAGCTACGACGTAGATCTGGGTACGGTAAAGAGCGTGGAGATACTTCCGCTCATGGAGACGCAGACCGGTCCGGACGGCAGGACAGTTTCGACCGAGAGCGACTGGCTGGTAAGCGTGGTCCTGGTGCTGGACTCTAAGGGCGTAAAGGAGGAGCACGGGCTGCGCATAGACGGGTCGCTGTACGCCTCCGGCCATACCATGACCGTGTTCGCGGGGGAGGCCAAGCTCTACCTTAAGGTCCGCGAGATCCGTTAGTTTTTACAGCAGAGTCCGCAGGCTCCGGCAGCATTTCTTGCAGGTCTTTGCCGGGCCGCGGCTCTTACGAGGTCCGATCCATGCTTTCAGACAGCATTCTTGGAAAGATAGACAGGATATGGGGACAGAGCGCATGCTTTAAGCTGTGCTCTGCTGTTTTATCGTTCTTTTCAAATGCCTGGAGCAGCAGTTTTTTAAGGAAAGTGCTGTACAGACTGTCCGGCCTTGGGCGAATGGATAACGGCGCGCGGAAAAGCGGCGGCACAAACGTGCGGGCCGCCGGTGCATCTGTTGCTGCGGCAAAGAATGCTGTTTCCGGCGTGGTAAACGCTTACGACAGCAGCGCGTTCGTGCGCATCGCATCCGGTTCCGCGCTATTCAGGCCGGGAAGGATATCCGGCATCGTTTTTCTTGTAATGTTCTGCGTTCTGCACACTGCATGGCGCAACTGGTATGCGCTTGCGGCGGCTGCGGTGCTTTTTGTCTCCGTACTCATTCTGTCTGCGGCAGGCAGAAGACCGTTCCCTGGAGCAGTGGACCTTGGCCGTCCCATCATTGTCTTCGGCGTCTGCTGCATTATTTCCCTGCTTTGTTCCGAAGCGGTCTACGACAGCGTAAGAGTACTGGCATTCTTCGCTTCTGCGTTCATGTTCATGTGGTCTGCAGAGGCAGGCATAAAGGACAGGGAGGCGCTTAAAGAGTATCTGGTTTGGATCTACGCGGCGGTAATGATCGTCTCGCTTCTCGGCATAGCGCAGAAGATCGCCGGTGTTTCCGTAAATGCTTCGCAGACGGACCTGGCGCTCAACCCGGGGATCGGAAGGGTGTGCTCCTCGCTGGAGAATCCTAACAACCTGGCGGAATTCCTGGTATTGTTCTCACCGCTCTGCGCGGTATTCGCGGCTTCCGGGCGCACGGCAATGCAAAGGCTCGTCCTGGCCGTAGGCCTTGTGCTGCCCGTGACAGCGCTTCTTCTTACATATTCCAGATCCGGGTGGCTCTCCGCGGCGCTTACCGCGGTGATCTTTGTGTACTTTACCAGGCGCAGGATACTGCCTCTTATCATAGTCCTTGCCATCCTTGCGGTCCCGCTGTTGCCGTCCGGCGTGCTTCTCAGGCTCTCCAACATGTTCAACCCGGCGGATACCAGCGCGGACTACAGGATAAGGATATGGGAGGCCACGCTGAGGCTGCTTGCGGACCAGCGCAGGTTCATTACGGGCATAGGTCCCGGCACGGCCACGCTTGCCGCGCAGATACAGTACTTCGCCGACGAATACGTGCTGTCCGGCATAGTGCATTCGCAGATGCTGTACCTGGAACTTATAGTGGAGTTCGGGCTTCTGGGAGCCGTCAGCGCGCTGCTTGCGTTTGCGGTCCCGTCCGTAAGGGCGTCGTTCGTGCTGAAGCGCTGCGATGCTGCAAGTCTTCCGGCTCGTGTGCTTGCCGCGTGCGTGTCCTCCATGGCAGGAATGTCGCTGTTCGGCCTGTTCGAATATTCATGGTTCTATCCGCGCATCCTGTTCGGATCGTTCCTGCTTCTCGGGATAATGAAGGCTGCAATGCGCATGGCGGAGGCGGAAGCAAACAGTGCGCAGACAGGATCGACCGCCGGGGACTGCCGGCCGCAGACCTTAAAGCGCGGCCTGCTTGTATCGGAGGCGCAGCAATGAGAACCGGAAGAACAGAACTAAGGGGCATCCCGCTGGACGTCCTTACAAGGGAAGAAGCCGGAAGATGCATGGAGCAGCTGCTGGAAACAAACGGCTGCAGCGTTGTCGTAACGCCCAACTGCGAGATCCTTTATGCCGCGGAAAAGAACGCGGAGCTTAAGACCGCGCTGATCGGTGCGGATCTTGCGGTCCCGGACGGCATAGGCGTGGTAAAGGCCGCATCCATGGCCGGAAGCCCGCTTAAGGAAAGACTCGCAGGCATAGATATCTGCACTGATTCGTTAAAGATCTGCGCTCAAAAAGGCATGTCCGTATTCTTTCTGGGAGGAAAGCCCGGAATAGCGGAGCGCGCCGCAAAAAACATGGAGCAGCAGATCCCCGGTCTTAAGGTCGCAGGAACTGCGGACGGATACTTTCTCCCGGAGGAAGAAGAACGGCTTGTCCGCCGCATCTCCGAAAGCGGCGCGGCTTTTGCGGTAATTGGTCTCGGTTCCCCGAAGCAGGAGCTTTTCATGCATAAAAACGCCGCGCATTTAGGCGTAAAAGCGTGCATGGGCGTCGGCGGGAGCCTGGACGTTTGGGCCGGAGAAGTAAATAGAGCTCCGGAAAAGTTTACCCGCGCAGGTCTGGAATGGCTCTACAGGCTTGTTCAGCAGCCTTCCAGAATAAAGCGCATAGTTAAGATCCCTGCTTACCTGTTTTTGGTAAAATTCACAAAAAAAACATAAGTATCCATAGTAAAGACTTAACATTTACGGTGTTATGTAGTATACTATACTGTGATTTAAAGCATCTTAGGGGTAAAGGAGATGTCCTGTTGATCGATTTTAAGAACGTGACCAAGGTCTACGCGGATACTGTGGCACTTAAAAATGCGACCCTCCATATAGATCAGGGCGATTTTGTATTTGTCGTAGGTCCCACCGGATCCGGAAAATCCACGTTTATCAAGCTCATCACAAAAGAGATAGAGCCGGACGAAGGAGAAGTTTCGGTAGAGGGCAAGCCTCTCAGCAAAATGTCCAACCGCGACGTTGCGTTCCTCAGAAGGGACATAGGCATGGTGTTCCAGGACTTTAAGCTTCTGGAGAACAAGACTGTTTTCGAGAACGTGTCGTTTGCCATGGAAGTGGTGCGCTGCAGCAAGAAGACCATAGACAGGCAGGTGCCCCAGATGCTCTCCGTCATGGGAATAGAGGATAAGGCGAACAACTTCCCGAGCGAGCTTTCCGCGGGAGAGCAGCAGAGGGTCGCCATCGCCAGGGCAATAATAAACAACCCGCGCATACTGATCGCGGACGAGCCCACAGGCAATCTGGACCCGGAGACGGCCTGGGAGATAATGCAGCTGCTGGAGCTGGTAAACAAGCGCGGCACCACCGTAGTGATGGTAACGCACGCCAGGGACATAGTTAACCGCATGAACAAGCGCGTAATAGCTATAGACCAGGGCACCATAATCCGCGACAGCAGGGGAGGAGATTACGGGTTCGATGATTAGGGGTGCGCTTTATTCGTTAAAGCAGGCGTTCAGGCACGGATTCAGGAACAAGGGCATGACTCTTGCTTCAATATTTGCAATTACCGCAATGATGCTTATCCTGGCGCTGTTCTTCTTCCTTACGGTAAACGTCAGTTTCCTTACGGAAAACGTTAAGGATCAGTTCGGCACCATAGAAGTCTTCCTTAAGGATGAGACTACGCAGGAACAGGCCGCCAACATGATAACCAGCATCAAGGGAATGCAGGGCGTCCAGGACGCGACCTACATTTCCAAAGAGCAGGGCATGGAAGAGTTCAAGGCGCGCTGGGGCAGCAACGCCTACCTGCTGGACGGACTGGATGAGAACAATCTGCCCAACTCCATAAGGATAACTCTTTCCGAGCTGGAGACCGGCGAATTCATAGCTACTACCGCCGCCGGACTTCCCGGGGTGGATGTGGTCCGCTTCTACAGCGAAGAAGTAGGGAAGGTAATAAAAGTATCCAACACCATACAGCGCGGCGCGCTGGTGGTAATAATCTTCCTGGTGATAGTCTCTCTGGTGGTCGTTTCCAACACCATAAAGCTTACGGTAATGGCTCGCCAGGACGAGATACGCAACATGCGCTACGTGGGCGCTACCAACTGGTTCATAAGAGGCCCCATGTTCCTGGAGGGAATAATAATAGGCTGTATTTCCGCGGCCATCTCCGTGGGACTTTCGGCTCTTATATATACAAGGCTCTGCGACACTCTGGGCGAGCAGGCATTCCAGCTGTTCTCGGCCAGTCTTGTGGATCCGCAGTTCCTTATCAAGAACATCGTATGGATATTCTTTGCTCTGGGCATAGGCATAGGGGCCTTCGGAAGCATAATATCCATGAGGCGTTATCTTAAATCATAAATGGGAAAACTGCTTTGGGGAAAGCAGTCAGAAGGGGGATAAAATGAGAAGGAAAGGAAGAGCGAAAACAGCCGTTAAGGTCATCGTCCTGATGATGGCCCTCGTCTGCGTCTGCGCGCCGCTTCTGTCGCCGCTTGGCTTCGGAAGCTCGGCTTACCAAAAGCAGAAGGAATACGACGAGATCCGCTCCAACATCATAAAGTCCGAGCGGGAGCTGTCGGCAGGCCAGAAGCAGGCCAAAGAGCTGCAGGCGGACATCAAGAACTACGAGACTCAGATCTACGATACCCAGGTAGAGATCAATCTGCTTACGGAGGACCTGAACTCCACAAAGGAGCGTGTCACCAAGGCCCTCGCCGAGCTGGACGAGATACAGGGCAGGATCACAGAGCAGAACGAAGCTTTGTGGAGCAGGCTCAGGGTAATGTACATGCAGGGCGACGCCGGAATGATCTCCATCCTTCTTGGTTCTGCCAGCATGACGGAGCTTCTGACCAACGTCGAGATGATGAAGCGCATCACGGAGTCCGACTCCGATCTGATAGCGTCTTTGGAAAAGCAGCACGCAGCCGTTACGGAAAAGAAAGACGAGCTGGTAGCGCTTAAGACGGAGCTCGAGACCAAGCAGGCGGAGCTGGACGCAAAGAAGTCCTCGCTGGACAAGGATCTGGCGTCCGTAGCATCCCTCAAGAAAAAGATAGAAAAGAACAACGCCGCTCTGGAAGCCCAGATCGACGCGATGAACGAAGAAGCCGACGCTCTTAAGAACGAGATACTTAAGCTGCAGAGCGGCGGAGATTACAACGGCGGAGCAATGGGCTGGCCTTCCAGATCCAGCAACAGGATAACGGACGTGTTCGGAATGAGGCTCCACCCCATACTGCATTACTATAAGATGCACACAGGTATAGACATCGGTGGAGGAACAGACATACTCAGCGCTGCCGACGGCACCGTAATAAGGACCGCCTACAGCAGCGGTTACGGCAACTACGTAATGGTGGACCACGGCGGCAAAGTCGTAACACTGTATGCCCACTCCAGCAAAATACTTGTTAAGGTCGGCGATAAGGTAAAGCGCGGCGACGTGCTGGCGCTGGTAGGTTCCACAGGCATGTCCACCGGACCGCACTTACACTTTGAGGTAAGGGTAAACGGAGTTTACAAGGATCCTCTGGATTGGGTAACTCCGGGTAAGTTCTGATATGGCTAGATGGGTCATCGCCCGGGAAAACAACGATCAGGAGCAGGGGCTTTTAGGAGTCCCTGCTTCCGTGCTCAATATACTGACTAACCGCGGCATCCCCGCGTCCGAACTGGAGGACTTTCTGTCGCCTGCCCCCAAGGTAACGTACGACCCCTTCCTCCTTACGGATCTTAAGGAAGCAGCGCAGTTTCTGATCGACGCGGCAGACAGCGGAAAGACCATCTGCGTGTACGGAGACTACGACGCGGACGGCATTACTTCCACTGCTCTCATGACCAGCGTCCTGGTGTGCCTTACTGACAAGGTGTTCAGCTACGTCCCCAGCAGGTTCACGGACGGCTACGGCTTAAGCGTCAGCGCCGTTCAAAAAATAAGGGATCAGGGCGCAGACGTACTGCTTACCGTGGACTGCGGAAGCACAAGTCCCGCGGAAGTAAGATATGCCAAGGAACTTGGCATGGACGTCGTCGTTACGGATCACCACATCCTGCGCGACGGAATGGATCCGGAGTGTCTCTTCGTAAATCCCAAGCGCGACGGAAATTACCCGTTCAGCGAGCTCTGCGGATGCGGAGTGGCTTTCAAACTGGCACAGGGGCTTCAGCGTCTGCTGGAGCAGCGCGGCGACAGCCGCTTTACCAAGGCAAAGCTTAATTCGCTGCTGGACCTGGTAGCGATCTCCACCGTGGCGGATATAGTGCCGCTCAGGGGAGAAAACAGAAATCTTGTAAAATACGGGCTGGACAGGATAAACAGGAAGGAGCGCGCCGGGCTCAACTGCCTCCTTAACGCTCTGGATCTTTCCGGAAGGATAATAGATTCCTCCAGCATTTCCTATATAATTGCACCCAACCTTAACGCGCTCGGCCGCATGAACGATGCTGCCCCCGGCGTGGAGCTTCTGGAGAGCAGAAGCACGGAGGAGAGGCTGGACGAGCTGGCCGAGCTTACGATAAAGACTAACATAGAACGCAAGGCCGAGCAGGAAAAGACCTTCAGGATATGCAGACAGAGCCTCGCAAAAGGGGACTGCGGCGAGTACGCACCGGTAATACTTGCGGATGGGGCTCACGAAGGCGTAGCCGGAATAGTTGCCGGCAACCTGAAGGAGCAGCTCTACAGACCGGTGTGCATAGTAACGCCCACCGGAGACGGTCTGCTTAAAGGTACCGGAAGATCCATTCCGGGAGTAAATCTGCACCAGTGCTTCGAGAACTGCGGCGACATATTCACAAGGTTCGGAGGACACGCGGGAGCGTGCGGCTTCAGCCTTAAGGAAGAGAACCTGGACATATTCAGACAGCGCATGCAGGAGCAGGTAAAGTCTCTTGCGGACAATGATCCCGGACTCTTTACGGAGACCATATACATAGAGCACGAGCTTTCTTCCGCAGAGAAGAACATAGGCTATGCAGAAAAACTTCAGCTGCTGGAGCCCTACGGTGAAGGCAACCCGGTGCCTCTGTTCTGCATAAAGAACGCGCAGGTAGGTTCGGTAAGGACCATGGGCGCGGACGGACAGCACATTCGCTTTACCGCCATGACCGACGACAGGATACCGGTGGGCTGCGTGCTCTTCGGCAGAGCGGAGCAATACAAGGACATGATCTTCAGCCATTCGAGAATAGATGTTGCCGGAGAACTGGACATAAACGAATTCAGAGGAGAGCGCAAGCTCCAGATGAGAGTGAAGGACATACGCGTGTCCGGACAGGAAGAATAGAACATGTATATAAGAAAAGGCGCATTCGTATTGTTTCTTGTCGTAGCGCTGATACTCGGCGGGGTGGGCATACTGTTCGCCCAGAGGGTCGGCGTAAGCAACAGTTCGCTGCTTACGGATGAAGAGTATAAGGAATACCAGTATCTTAAGGATACTTACGGCAAGTTCGACGACATAAAGAACTTCGTGGAGGAGTACTATTACATAGACGTGGACAGCAATGCCATCATGGAATCCTCCTACAGCGGTCTGCTCGACGGTCTTAACGATCCCTATTCCGAGTATGTATCCGCGGAGGAATACGCAGATTATCTTGCATCCATGCTGGGCGAGTATTCCGGCGTGGGAATGTCGTTCTACGGCAACGAAGACGATGTTCTGGAAGTAGTAAAGGTATACAGGAACAGCCCGGCTAAGCAAGCCGGAATGCAGCCCGGGGACATAATCGTAAAGGTTGACGGCAAAGAGTATTCCGGAAGCGAGTCTTCGGAAGCAGCCTCCAACATCAGGGGCAAGGAAGGAACGTCCGTAGAGCTGACCTACCGCCGCAGCGGTGTGGAGCATACCGTTACCATGGTGCGCGCATCCATCCAGGTGGATACCATAGAGTATAAGATGCTCGAGGATGACCTGGGCTACATACTCATCGACGGTTTCGAGAGCGCCACAGCCAAGGATTTTAAGGAAGCGCTGGATGACCTTACCGCAAAGGGCGCCAAAGGTCTTATAATAGATCTAAGGGACAACGGCGGCGGACTTGTGGACCAGAGCATTAAGATAGCGGACATGCTGATGGAGCAGGGCACCGTGGTCTACACGGAGGATCACAACAAGAAAAAGGATTACTACACCACTTCCGCGGGACGCACGGAGCTTCCCTATGTGGTGCTCGTAAACGAGTATACGGCTTCCGCCTCCGAGATACTGTCCGCAGGCATACAGGACAACAACGAAGGAATAATAATAGGCACCAAGACTTACGGCAAAGGAATAATACAGAGCCTCTACCCCAGCAGCATGGTCCAGGACCGCGGCAGCTGGGACGACGGCAGCGCCGTTAAGATAACAATAATGCAGTACTTCTCCCCGTCCGGAAAGACCATACACAAGGTAGGAATAACTCCGGACTACATCGTGGAGCTCGTGGAAGGCGACGAGACCGACTACCAGCTTCAGAAAGCCATCGAAGTTCTTAAAACGGAGGTAAAATAATGTTCTTGTTCGCAGCCCCGTCGTTACTCCTGATTGCTCTGGCGATACTGCCGGCCATACTGCTCATGATATACATCTACAAGCAGGACAGGTTGGAGCAGGAGCCTACAAGGATGATCATCAGTCTGGCCACGCTGGGCGTGGTTTCAACGTTCCTTGCCATGATAACGGAGACCGTAGGCATGGCAGTCCTTGGCCGCATGTTTTCGGAATCCAGCGTTGTATACAGGCTTCTGCTGTACTTCATAGTTGTAGGTCTTTCCGAGGAAGGGTTCAAGTATCTGGTGCTTAAGATAGGCACCTGGAGGAGCCCGGAGTTCAACTGCAAGTTCGACGGTGTGGTATACGCTGTAGCGGTATCTCTGGGATTCGCCGTATGGGAGAACATCAAGTACGTAATGACCTACGGACTTGCGACCGCGCTCGTAAGAGCGGTCACCGCGGTGCCGGGCCACGCGTGCTTCGGCGTAATAATGGGAGCCTGGTACGGGCTTGCCAAGAGAAAGCAGCAGCAGGGCTGGGACAGCGCTTCCAGGCTTGCCAGGTTCATGGCAGTGCTTCTTCCCACGATCATCCACGGGATCTACGACTTCATAGCCACGGCTAATACAAGCTCCATACACTTCATAATGTTCGTGGTAATAATGTTCGTGGTATGCTTCTACACAGTCAAGAGACTGTCGGCGGATGACAAGTATCACAACGACGATCAGGGTGAGGACCTGAACATAATAGACATATAGCAAAAGCGCGCAGCGGAAAGAGCCGCGCAAGGTTTCAAATGACTGCACTCAACTGGGTCGCGCTGGCGATCTTCGTAATTACATATGTACTGATCTTTACATTGGAAAAGGGCCGGCCTTACGTAGCCCTTGCCTCGGCGCTTGTTTTTGTGGTGCTGGGGATCATCCGTGTGTTTCCGGATTATTCCTACGGACCGCTTGCGGCGCTTAGGGAAATAGACTGGAACGTCCTTATGATGATAGCCGGAATAATGGGCACCGTCGTGCTTTTCATAGATTCCGGCATGCCTAAACTGATCAGCGAGATGCTGATCTCCAAGGTCAGCTCCCTTAAATGGATGATAGTGGTGATGAGCCTGTTTGCAGGCATAGTCTCCGCTTTCGTGGACAACGTTGCCACGGTGCTGATGATAGCTCCGGTGGCTCTTGCCATCTGTGCCAAGCTGGGTGTTTCCCCTGTGCCGATGGTGATCTGCGTGTCCATCTCGTCCAATCTCCAGGGCGCCGCAACGCTGGTAGGCGACACCACATCCATACTTCTTGCCAAATATGCCGGCCTGGACTTTACGGATTTCTTCTTCTTCCGGGGCAGGCCCGGAATGTTCTGGGTGACTGAAGCAGGCGCGCTGGTAAGCGCTCTTATAATCTGCTTCATGTTCCGCAAGGAAAACAACAAGTTAGAGCCCTTTACCGAAAGGACGAAAGTAGAGGACAAGTTCCCCGGAATAATGCTTGCGGGAACCGTTGTCGCTCTGATCGCTGTGTCTTTCATTCCCTACAAGGACGCTGCTGCGCCGGGACAGTTCTATAAGCCGGACTGGAGCAACGGAACGATCTGCATTCTGTTCTTCCTTGTATGCATGGTGAGGACCTGCATAAAGGAACACTCTCCGAGAGCCGCAAAAAAATCCCTGAAAGAACTTGACCTATACACAATAACTCTTCTGGCCGGTCTGTTCATAGTGATAGGCGGAATAAAGAGGGCCGGAATAATAGACCTTATCGCCCGCGGAATATTCGATCTTTGCGGAGGCACCACAAGAGGCGCACTCTTCCTGACCTTCACGATAATTGTGTGGATGTCCGTACTGGTATCTGCTTTCATAGACAACATTCCGTACGTTGCCACCATGCTGCCGGTCGTGAGATCTTTGGCTGCCGGTTTCGCGGTGTCTTCGGATCCTGCGGTGGCAGGCAGCAGCACCATTCTGCTCTACTTCGGACTGCTCGTGGGGGCAACGCTCGGCGGAAATCTTACTCCTATAGGTGCTTCGGCGAACGTTCAGGGAATAGGTCTCCTCAGACGGGCTGGCTATACGGTAAAGCCTAAGACCTTCATGAAGTACAGCGTGCCGTTCACGCTCTCCGCGGTATTCGTCGGATACGCGCTGCTCTGGATCATCTGGATATAGGCGGCACTCGCCATGAGGATCCATCTTATCAGGAAAGAAAAGGGAAAAGTATACAAGTCGGCGGACATAGTAGACGCCCTTTTTGGTTACGGGCTGGATCACGACGACGACCGCGCGCCGCACCTTAAAGGCCCCGGATCCGAAGGGTTTTTCATTTCCATAAGCGATACCGTTAATTACTGGGCCTGCTGCATAGAACCTCACATTGTCGGGCTGGACATGGAGGAGAGTTCCAGACGCGTAAAGCCCGCGATAGCAAGGAAGCTGCACAAGGCGGAGCAGGAATACCTTTCCGTGCTCTCCGAGGGAGGCAGCGAGTGGACGGAGGAATTCCTGTCCATCTGGACGCGCAAGGAGGCATGGTCCAAATACAAAGGAGCCGGGCTGTCCCTTGGCTTCTCTTCTTTTTCCGTTCTGGACGGCAGCATAGAAGGTGTGCCGGTAGCAAGCTTTACCTACAAAGACCTTATCTTCGGGATAGCCGGGGACAAGGAGGCAGAAGTTCAGCGCACGGAGTACGACGCCCCGTTTGCCAAAAGCGCTCTGGAATACGGCGCGGATCTGCTGGACGTAAGGGGATACTCTTCCGGAGAACTGCGCAAGAAGCTGGAGGGCCGCGGATACGGGCCGGAGGAAGCAGCGCAGGCCATAGAAAAGTTTAAGGAATACGGATACATAAACGACAAAGAATACGCGGGCAGCGTCGCCCGCAAGGGTTCCGAGTCCGGAAAGTCGTCGCGGCGAGTGGAGACCGAGCTTAAGCGCAAAGGTCTGGATGCGGAGACTGCCAGAGACGCTGCGGAGGAACTTAAGGAAGGCGACTACGAAAGAGCGCTTGCCGAAGCAAGGAAGATGCTGGAAAAGCTCGGCGGACTGCCGTCTGTAAGCAGAGAAGACGACATCGGCAGTACGGAGGAAGCCCGCGAACGCGTAAGGGAAGCTTACGCGAAACGTCAGAAGATATACGGTAAGATATCCCGGAGGCTCTCAGCCCTCGGCTACGAGGCTTCGGTAATATATTCTGTTACGGAGGAACTGGTAAGATGGTGATCCCGATAGGTGCGATCACATGCGCGCTATGCATAGTGGTCGGGGGCCTGATAGGCTCGGCAGCCGGAGAAAAGATAAGCAGCAAGGTAAAGGATACCCTTAACATGATATTCGCGCTCGTGGCGCTGTCCATGGGCATAATCCCGCTCCCCGGGCTTAAGAACCTGCCCGCTGTGGTGCTGTCGGTGATCCTCGGCACGCTGCTGGGCGTTAAGCTTAAGCTTGGCGACAAAGTGCGCTCGGGCCTAAGCAAACTTGCCCGCGGACGCTGCACGGAGGAGTTCCTTACTATAGCGGTGCTGTTCTGCGTAAGCGGAACAGGCTATTACGGGGCGCTGGTGGAAGGCGTTACAGGAGACCACAGCATTCTGCTGGCCAAGGCGATACTGGACATATTTACGTCCGCGATACTGGCCTGCAAGCTTGGAAAGTCCGTGTCCCTTCTGGGCATACCGCAGGGCGTGATCCATCTTGTGATATTCTTCATAGCCAGGTGGATATACCCGCTTTGCACACCGTCCATGATAGCGGACTTTAAAGCCGCGGGCGGCTACATAATGCTTGCGACGGGGCTCAGGATGCTTAAGCTTCGCGAGGATCTTCCCACTGCGGACATGATACCGTCGCTGATAATCGCCCTGCCGGTGTCGTGGCTGTGGAGCACTTACATTACTCCGCTGCTTGGCTAGAAAACAATGCGCCGGCTCTGCCGGCTTCTCGGAGACCATAGATTACAGGAGTTTAAACATGCGCTGCAAACAATGCGGGAGCGAAATTCCCGAAGGCTCAAAATTCTGCATAATGTGCGGAGCAAAAGTGGGACCGGAAGAACAGGAAGAAAAGATCCCTGCGTCTGTTCCTGAGCAGAATACCGCGTCAAAAGCATCACCGGCTGAGCCAGAATCCGAAAGACAGAATGAACGGCCAAAGACCAGGATCGTCTACAAACTGCCGGATAAGGCGGAGAAACACTCTCTTAAGCTGCCTCTGATCCTAGCGGCGGCCATAATTGTAATTGCCGCGCTGCTTCTGATAATAAAGCCTTGGAAGGGCTCGTCCTCGCAGACTGCCAGAGCATATAAAGCCTACAACGATATCCTTAACGAAAAGGCGGACGATCTTGCAGCCTACGACTGGCAGCTCAACCTTGCCGGCTCGGAGAACGGAACAGAGTCCAGACCGGTCCTTTTCCGCGACATCTGCGGAAACGAGATCCCGGAGCTTATACTTGTGCGCGCCGCGGACAAGGAAAAGCGGACCGCGATGCTGGAGATCTACACCTTCGAAAAAGGAAAGGCAAAGCTGATCTTCTCGCAGGAATGGAACCTGGGGCTTAAATACATACTGTATCAGAACAAGGACGATAAAGCGCTGAAGCTTTTCACTAACGAAGGCTACGGCGGATACCTGTTCGAAAAGTTCGTCAGCTTAGAAGGCGGCAGTGGAAGTCTTACCGCAAGGGAGTCCGCCGGACGCAGCACGGAAAAGCCGGAAAGCGCGCTGGTGGACAAGTTCCGCGTGGACGGTAAAGAGGTAACGAAAGAAGAATATGCACAGGCCGCGGCCGAAGCTCTGGAAGACGTTGACGAAGTGCTCATGTACAGCGACGGCACCGTAAGCTACGTGGTGGACCGGATATACGAGAAGGGCTGTCCGGCGCAGACGGTAAGGGACGCAAAGCTGCATGCTGCCGCGGAAATGGGGAAGCTTTACGAAGCCTCGGAAAAGGCTCCGGCGGAGTTAGTGCCGGGCGGGATGCCGGACTCTCTGAACAGGTTCCTTCTTTACTTCAGTTCGTGGTACGACGGCGGCTCAGGTAAAAAGGAATACGACTGCACCAAGGCCGCGGAAGACAGCGGCAACATTCTGGCCGAGATAGTAGGCAACGGCTCCATCGTGGACTTTAACCTGTATCTGAATGCCAAACACATGTCCGTATGGGACAATAAGACTCAGGATCCGCGCGGCTGGAACCAGAAAAACGGCTACTTGGGTTTTGCGGTCAACAGGGAAGAAGGCGTGGACTGGATAGCCAGGAACATATTCAACGTTTCGGATAAGGACATCCAGACGCTTAAGAAGTCCGGCGAGGAGAAGGAGCTCTTCTACATCGACAAGGATACCGAGGGCAATTCCAACTACTACAACGTCATCGGCGGCGTGGGAGATCCGTTCATACGTGTCTCCGTAGGCAGCGTGCTCTACGACGGCAGCAAGTACTACGTGTCCTACGATCTGCTGCGGATCGATTACGGCAGGAACGGCAATCCGTCCTATACGTACGACAGCACTTACAGCGCCGTAATGGAGTACAAGATCATAGACGGCAGATGCTACTGGAGCATGTACAGCAACACCCCGGCAGAGAACGCGGAAGATCCTTCCGTCTGGGGCACGGCAGGAGACATAGCGGACGGCACCAAGGTCCCGGATCTGTTCGCCAAGATGCCCAAGGAATACATATTCACCAGCGGCGTAGGCGGCTGGGGGACGGTCATTACTATAAACGACGACGGAAGCTTCAGCGGCTCGTATGAAGACCATAATTACGGAGAGTCCGGCGACGGATACGACGGCACGCAGTACGTCTGCGAATTCACCGGAAAGTTTACGGATCCCGTGCAGATCAACGCATCTACATATGCGTTCAGGCTTTCGGACCTTCAGTATCAGACAGGTCCGGTCGGCGAGAGCCGCATAGAGAAGGATCCTTCCGGCTACAGGATGCGTATCGTTAACAGCGAGGCGTACGGCATCAACGGCGGCAGCGTGTTCTATCTGTTTGCCAAGGGTGCGCCGATAACCAGGCTGCCCAAGGAATTCATGGAATGGATGTACCTGCCCCTGATCTCCAGGCAAAGCGACATATACCTTAAAGGCTTCGGACTCTACAACCAGGAACAGCAGTGCGGCTTCTACGGTGCGAACTGAGTCGCTCCGGATCTGTGCAGGACCCGGCGATCTGTTTTCTGCGCTTGTTCAAAGAAGAAAACGATGTTATTATTAATAAGTTATGGAACAGTCGCCCGGAAAGGGCGGTAATACCCGGTTCGATATAAAAGGTAGTTAAAATGTACAAGAATCTTTCAGACAAACCTATCGCGCAGGTGCAGCTGGCACAGGCGGACAAGTGGGACGAGATGAACATGCTCCAAAAGTGCGTGGACCTGAGGGAGGGTCAGCCGAACTTCCTGTTCTACGAAGGCCCGCCCACCGCTAACGGCAAGCCCGGCATCCATCACGTAATAGCAAGGACACTTAAGGACTCCGTCTGCAGGTACAAGACCATGCAGGGATTTAAGGTGCGCCGCAAGGCAGGCTGGGACACCCACGGACTGCCGGTGGAGATAGAAGTCGAAAAGCAGCTGGGATTCTCCGGCAAGCAGGACATAGAAAAGTACGGCATCAAGGAGTTCAACGAAAAGTGCAAGGCCTCCGTATTTACCTACGAGGCAATGTGGCGCAACATGACCCACCGCATGGGCTACCTGATCGATCTGGACAACCCGTACATTACGCTGGACAACAACTACATAGAGACCGGCTGGTGGATAATCAAGGAGTTCTTCAAGGCCGGACTCATATACGAAGGACATAAGGTAGTTCCTTACTGCCCGCGCTGCGGAACAGGACTTGCTTCGCACGAGGTAGCTCAGGGTTACAAGATGATAAAGGTAACTTCGCTCTACGTTCCGTTTAAGAAGAAGGGCGAGGAGAACACATACTTCATGGCATGGACCACCACCGCGTGGACCCTTGCCGCCAACGAGTTCCTGGCAGTAGGCCCGGACATCGACTACGTTAAGGCGGAGCAGAACGGCAGATTCTACTACATGGCAAAGGCCAGAGTGGACGCAGTCCTGGGATCCCACGGAGAGTATAAGATCGTGGAAGAAATGAAGGGCGCGGATCTGGAGGGCATGGAATACGAGCAGCTGATGCCGTTCGTCGAGATCCCCGGAAAGGCCTTCTTCGTAGGCACCGCGGACTATGTTACCACGGAAGACGGTACCGGAATAGTACACTGCGCTCCCGCGTTCGGCGAGGACGACTACGTTGCCGGCAGAAAGTACGGCGTGGCCGTGGTCAACCCCGTGGACGAGGAAGGCAAATACACCGCAACTCCCTGGAATGGCCGCTTCATCATGGAAGAGGGTCTGGACGTAGAGATAATCAAGTGGCTGGCTGCGGAAGACAAGATCTACGACAAGCAGAAGCTGGAGCACAACTATCCGCACTGCTGGCGCTGCGACAC
>JAILDA010000015.1 GCA_024689865.1 Clostridia bacterium
TTCTATCGCCTCAAGGACTGCGTTAAGCTCGTCGCCCAGGAACATGGATACCACTGCCGGCGGAGCTTCGTTTGCGCCCAGTCTGTGGTCGTTTCCTGCGGTGGCAACGGAGAGCCTCAGCAGATCCTGGTAGTCGTCCACAGCCTTTATTACGGCGCAGAGGAAGAGCAGGAACTGAGCGTTCTCGTATGGAGTCTCTCCCGGGGACAGCAGGTTCTGGCCGCTGTCTGTTGCTATGGACCAGTTGTTGTGCTTGCCGGATCCGTTTACGCCCGCAAACGGCTTTTCGTGGAGCAGGCATACAAGTCCGTGCTTTGCTGCCACCTTCTGCATTATCTCCATGGTCAGCTGGTTGTGGTCCGTAGCAACGTTGGTGGTGGTGTATATCGGGGCGAGCTCGTGCTGAGCGGGTGCTACCTCGTTGTGTTCTGTCTTCGCGAGGATGCCGAGCTTCCAGAGCTCGTCATTCAGATCCTCCATGAAAGCCGCAACGCCCGGTTTTATGACGCCGAAGTAGTGGTCGTCCAGCTCCTGCCCCTTTGGGGGCTTGGCGCCGAACAGCGTGCGTCCGGTAAAGCGGAGGTCCGGGCGCTTGTCGTACATATCCTTTGTTATAAGGAAGTACTCCTGCTCCGGGCCTACGGAAGAGACGACGCGCTTTGCGGTGTCGTTTCCGAACAGGCGGAGTATCCTTAAGGCCTGCTTGCTCAGGACCTCCATGGAGCGCAGCAGCGGGGTCTTCTTATCAAGAGCCTGGCCGCCGTAAGCGCAGAACGCCGTGGGGATGCAGAGCGTCTTTCCTTTTATGAATGCGTAGGAGGTCGGGTCCCATGCGGTATAACCACGGGCTTCGAAGGTCGCCCTAAGGCCGCCGCTGGGGAAGGACGAAGCGTCCGGCTCGCCCTTTATCAGCTCCTTGCCGGAGAACTCCATGATCACGCTGCCGTCCGGGGACTTGCTGATGAAGCTGTCGTGCTTTTCAGCGGTGATGCCGGTAAGCGGCTGGAACCAGTGGGTAAAGTGCGTTGCCCCGTGCGCTACCGCCCAGTCCTTCATGGCGGATGCCACTGCATTTGCTACGCTTATGTCCAGTTCTTTTCCTTCGTCTATGGTCTTGCGCAGCGATTCGTACACTTCGGCGGAGAGGTTTGCGCGCATGACGCGGTCATCAAATACAAGGCTTCCAAAATAATCAGATACGGTACTCATTTCTTTTCTCCTTTTCTTTACTTCCGGAATAAATGAATAAAGGCAGAGACTCCTTTCGTGTGAACACAAAAGACGCCTTTGCCTTTTTACTCGTATTCAGTTCCGCAGTCTTTATCAAAAGATAAAGGCGCCTACAAGTCTGCTGACTTATAGACGCCATTGCCTTTATGCAATGCATTATACTCTGATTTTTGTTGCTGTCAACAAGTTTTTTCGGAGCGTTTTATTGCGGCAAAACAAATAAAAGAGGTGCAAAGGCTTGACAACGATCCGGACAGGGTGTATTTTACGTGTATAAATTAAGAACTGTTGAAGCAAAGGCGTTTCATCTTTTTGATGAAGCGCGTTTTTTGTTTTATGGAGGCATTTATGGCGGCGTTCGAAAGAGTAAAAAGCGGAATTCCGGAGATGGACCGCGCCTTCGATAATATCAGGCTGGGCGACAACGTCGTTTTCCGTGTGTCGGATCTTTCGCAGTTCCGGCTGTTCATGGAGCCTTATGTGGAACAGGCGATAAAGGATAAGCGCAACATCATTTATTTCAGATTCGCCAGTCACGAGCCGCTGATAAAGGACCGTCCGGAGGTAAAGACCGTAGAGGTGCCGCTTTCCCACAGGTTCGAAACATTTACCGTGGATATCCATAACATCATAGAAAAGGAAGGCTTCGACGCGTTCTACGTCTTCGACTGCCTTTCGGAACTTCAGACCGCGTGGGCTACGGACCTGATGATGGGCAACTTTTTCAAGGTCACCTGTCCGTTCCTCTTCATACTGGACACGGTCGCGTTCTTTCCGATCATACGGGGCAAGCATTCCGTGCAGGCGGTAAACAAGATCCTGGATACCACGCAGCTTTTCATAGACGTGTATTCGGACAACAGAAACATATATGTACGTCCCGAAAAAGTCTGGAACCGCAATTCCGAGACCATGTTCCTCCCGCACATCTACGATCCCGCAAGCGGTAGTTTCAGGCCCATACTCGACGGTGTGCAGTCCAGCAGGTTCTACCAGGCGCTGGGTCTTGCCCAGCGCTCGGCGGAGGAGCAATACTCCGACTCCTGGGACAGGTTCTTCAACCGTGTCAAACTGCTGAACGAGAGCGGTGTTGATATTACGGATGACTGCGCCAGGATGTGCGACATTATGATGACCCGCGACGACAAGATGCGCGCTATGGTAAAAAAGCATTTTGTCCCCGCGGATTATTTTGCCGTACGGGACCACATGATAGGGACGGGAATGATAGGTGGCAAGGCATGCGGGATGCTTCTTGCCAGAGCAATAATACGCAACAACGAGCCGGACATAAGCGACGTTCTGGAACCGCACGATTCCTTCTACGTGGGCTCCGACCTCTACTACACGTACATAGTCGACAACGGTCTGTGGGACCTTCGCATTAAGCAGCGCACCGATGCAGGCTACTTTGCTCTTGCCGGGGAGTTTTCCGACAAGATCAAAAAAGGCAGCTTCTCCGAGGAGATGCGCCGGCAGTTCATAAGGATCATAGAGTACTACGGACAGGATCCGTACATCATAAGGTCCAGCAGCATACTGGAGGATGGCTTCGGCAACGCCTTCGCGGGCAAGTACGAATCCGTGTTCTGCGCAAACAGAGGGAGCCTGGAGGAAAGGCTGGACGAATTCGAAAAGGCAATAAAAACAGTATACGCAAGTTCCATGGGTCTTTCGGCTCTGGACTACCGCAAAAGGCGCGGCCTGGACAAGCGCGACGAACAGATGGCGCTGCTGATACAGAGGGTCTCCGGATCCTACTACGGTCAGTATTATATGCCCTGCGCTGCGGGCGTAGGTTATTCGTACAGCCCTTACCGCATAATGCAGGACATCGATCCCGCGGCAGGAATGCTGAGGCTGGTCATGGGCCTTGGGACATCGGCAGTCGACAGGACGGAAGGCTCTTATCCCCGCGTGGTGAATCTGGATAAGCCGGAAAAGACGTCGTATTCCACTTCTGCGGATAAGCACAAGTTCTCCCAGGGCAAGGCGGAAGTCATAAACATGGCGTCGCGCTCGCTGGAGAAGATACCGTTTTATCAGATAGAACCGGTCATACCGGATTATCTGGGCAAAGTCCTGCTGGAGCACGATTACGAGGCCGAGGACAGGCTGCAGGAGCTTGGACGCTGGCAGCCGGTAAGGTTCATATCCTGCAAGGGGCTGGTGGAGAACAAGCAGCTGATGGGGCAGATGCGCCGCATGCTGAGATGCATCCAGGATGAATACGACTACCCTGTGGACACGGAGTTTACCATCAACATCTCCGCGGACGGGGAATATTCCATAGATCTTCTGCAGTGCCGTCCGCTGCAGCTGCAGAAAAGCGGTTCGGCGACCGTCATCCCGGAGGACATTCCGGCGGAGCACATATTCCTCAGCAGCAAAGGCGCTTCGATGGGCATGTCCAGGACTTCGAAGCTGGACACCATAGTGTATGTGGACCCTGTAGGCTACTACAACATGCCGTTTAAGAGCAAGCCGTCAGTTGCAAGCCTGATCGGCCGCATCAACTGGTATTACCGCGATGCCGGAAGGCACATGATGCTGATAGTTCCGGGCCGTGTGGGGACGTCGTCTCCGGAGCTCGGTGTTCCGACCGCGTTCTCGGACATAAGCGCGTTCGAGGTGATCTGCGAGACGGAAGAGACCAAGGCCGGTTACAACCCGGAGCTGTCCTACGGCAGCCACATATTCCAGGATCTTGTGGAGGCGGAGATACTGTACACAGCAGTGTTCAACAACGAAAAGACGCTTAAGTACTCACCGGAGATGCTTAAGGCTTTTCCGGACAAGGTCCGCGAGTTCGAAGGCGGAGAGGAGCTTTCGGACATAGTGCATGTTTACGATGTATCCGGCGCGGACTGCAAAGCCATGAGCGACATGGCCGGCGGGCGCCTTATGATAACGCTTGAAAGGAGATCGGACTTATGAACAGAGAAGGAGAGATACGCATTCCGTCGGGCTGCGCCATAGCGGCGGTGATCTCCAGAGAAGGAAAGAAGATGTCCGGTGAGATGATCACACAGGCCATGAAACCCATGCACGAACGCAGCAACGGTCTTGGCGGAGGCTTTGCGGGTTACGGAATATACCCGGAATACAAGGACTTTTACGCGCTGCACATTTTCTTCGACGACAGGACCACAAGAAAGGACTGCGAGGCGCTGCTTAAGGAATACTTCGAGGTCGTCCATTCCGAGCGCATTCCCACAAGGAAGATCCCGGAGATAACCGACGAGCCAATGATATGGCGCTATTTCGTTTCTCCGCTCAGATCCATGCTGCTGGAGCTTCAGCTGGACGAAAAGGAGCTTGTGGCGCGCATGGTAATGAAGATCAACACGGAGCTTACCGGCGCCTACGTCTTTTCCAGCGGAAAGAACATGGGTACATTCAAAGCCGTAGGCTTCCCCGAGGACGTCGGCAGGTTCTACATGCTCGAGGACTACGAAGGATATTCGTGGACTGCTCACGGAAGGTATCCTACGAATACTCCGGGCTGGTGGGGAGGCGCGCATCCTTTCACGCTGCTGGATTTTTCTGTAGTCCACAACGGCGAGATATCAAGCTACGACGCCAACCGCAGGTTCATAGAGATGTTCGGATACAAATGCACGCTCAAGACCGATACGGAAGTCATAACAGACATAATGGATTATCTGGTGCGCAGACAGGGCCTAACGCTAAAAGAGGCCGCAAGTGTAGTTGCTGCCCCGTTCTGGAACACCATTGAAAGGGAATATGATAACGATGACCGACGTGAACAGGAATACCTGAGGACCGTCTTCCCGAGTCTTCTTATAACAGGGCCGTTCTCAATAGTCCTTGGATTTACCGGCGGCCTGATGGCCTTAAACGACAGGCTGAAGCTGCGTTCCATGGTAGTCGGGGAAAAGGACGACCGTGTGTTCATCGCCAGCGAGGAGGCCGCCATAAGAGCCATGGAGCCCTACGCGGAAAACATCTGGGCTCCTTCCGGCGGCGAGGCCGTGATAGTTAAAGTAAAGGACGGTGCGTACTGATGGTTACAGACTTCATATATCCCGAATTCGAAGTAATAAGGAACGAAGACCGCTGCATTGCCTGTCGCGTGTGCGAGAGGCAGTGTTCCAACGAGGTGCATCATTTCAGCGACGCGCGCGGAAAGATGGTCAGCGACGAGACCAAATGCGTCAACTGCCAGCGCTGCGTAGCGCTCTGTCCCACAAGGGCGCTTAAGATCGTAAAGAGCGACTGCGTTCTCCGCGAGAACGCCAACTGGCAGAACGACACCATAAGAGAGATCTACAAGCAGGCATCCAGCGGCGGCGTGCTGCTGTCGTCCATGGGAAATCCCAAGCCTCTTCCGGTCTACTGGGACAGGATACTCATAAACGCTTCGCAGGTGACCAACCCTTCCATAGATCCGCTCCGCGAGCCGATGGAAACAAGAGTGTCGCTGGGTAAGAAGCCCGAAAAGATACAGCGCGGTCCGGACGGAAAGATAGTAAGAGACCTTCCGCCGCAGATAAGCCTTTCCATGCCGGTGATGTTCTCTGCCATGAGTTACGGATCCTTAAGTTACAACGCTCACGCGTCGCTGGCAAAAGCCGCTACCGAGATGGGCATACTTTACAACACCGGCGAAGGCGGCCTGCACGAGGACTTCTACCAGTACGGTCCCAACACGATAGTCCAAGTGGCCAGCGGCAGGTTCGGCGTCCACGAGGATTATCTGGAAGCAGGAGCTGCCATAGAGATAAAGATGGGGCAGGGCGCTAAGCCCGGAATAGGCGGTCACCTTCCGGGAGCAAAGATAGTCGGCGATGTTTCGCGCACAAGGATGATACCCGAAGGCTCGGACGCCATTTCCCCGGCTCCGCACCACGACATCTATTCCATAGAAGATCTGAGGCAGCTCGTGTTCTCGCTCAAGGAGGCGACGGAATACCGCAAGCCTGTAATAGTTAAAGTTGCCGCGGTGCACAACATAGCTGCCATAGCAAGCGGCATAGCCAGAAGCGGCGCGGACATAATAGCCATCGATGGCTTCAGGGGCGGTACAGGAGCTGCGCCCACACGCATACGCGACAACGTCGGTATCCCTATAGAGCTGGCCCTTGCCGCAGTGGACCAGAGACTGCGCGACGAAGGCATAAGGAACAACGTATCGCTGGTTGCCGGAGGTTCCATCAGGAGCGCTTCGGACGTGGTAAAGGCCGTGGCCCTTGGAGCCGACGCCTGCTACATTGCTACCGCTGCGCTTCTGGCGATGGGCTGCCATCTGTGCCGCACCTGCCAGACAGGACGCTGCAACTGGGGAATAGCCACTCAGCGCCCGGACCTTGTAAAAAGGCTCAATCCCGAGATAGGAAGCGAGCGCCTGGTAAACCTGCTTACCGCCTGGCGCCACGAGATAATGGAGCTTATGGGCGGAATGGGCATCAACTCCATAGAAGCCCTTAGAGGAAACCGCCTGATGCTGCGCGGCGTGGGCATGGATCAGAAGGAACTGGACATCCTCGGAATAATGCACGCGGGAGAGTGATCTTATGAAAAGAGTATACGTAAACGAAGAATGGTGTCTGGGCTGCCACCTCTGCGAGTACAACTGTGCTTTCGCGAACTCAGGCATGCAGGACATGGCGCTGGCCCTTAAAGGCAAGCCCATATACCCGCGCATCCACATAGAGGAAGGCGAAAAGATCAGCTACGCGGTGTCGTGCAGGCACTGCGAGGACCCCATATGCGTAAGGAGCTGCATAGCAGGGGCCATCTCCAAGGAAGGCGGAGTAGTAAAGATAGACAGGGACAAATGCGTAAGCTGCTTCACCTGCATACTGGTCTGCCCGTACGGAGCGCTGGCTCCCGGAGAAGACGGGGTGATGCAGAAATGCGAGCTCTGTCTTCAGAACAGCTGCGGCGAGCCGGCCTGCGTAAAGGGATGTCCCAACCGGGCCATAGTCTACGAGGAGCGAGGTGAGGAAGCATGAGACGCTACGTAATAATCGGAAACGGCATATCTGCCGTCAACTGCATAGAAGGAATACGCAGCGTCGATGCGGAAGGGCGGATCACCGTAATATCCGGAGAGAAGCACCCTGCGTACTGCAGGCCGCTGATCTCGTATCTTCTGGAAGACAGGACGGACCAAAAGCGCATGCAGTACAGAGATCCGGGATTCTACGACCGCATGGGCTGCGAAATGCTGTACGGCAGAAAGGCCGTCCGAATAGATAAAGAAGACAAGAAGGTGGAACTGTACGACGGGACCCTGCAGCCCTACGATGTTCTGTGCGTCGCGGCGGGGTCGCATCCGTTCGTTCCGCGCCTTAACGGTCTGGATGCAGTAGAGAAAAAGTTCTCTTTCACTACTCTGGACGATGCTTTGGCTCTGGAGCAAGCGGTAGACAAAGACTCCAAAGTCCTGATAGTAGGAGCCGGCATGATAGGTCTTAAGTGCGCCGAATGCCTTGCGGAAAGAGTATCTGAGATAACGGTCTGCGACCTGGCGGACCATGTGCTCCCCACGTTCCTGGACTTTGAATGCGCGTCGTATGTTCAGAAGAGACTGGAGGAGCATGGCATAAGCTTTGCCTTAGGCGACAGCGTTGAACACTTCGGAAAAGATCCGTCTTCAGGGAAAAATGAAGCTGTGCTCAAGAGCGGTACGGTGCTTCCGTTCGACGTGCTGGTGCTTGCCATAGGCGCCAGAGCAAACGCTTCGCTGGTAAAAGACATAGGCGGAGCAGGGGAGCGGGGCATAGCCGTGGACGAATGCATGCGCACATCCATCCAGGACATATATGCCGCCGGCGACTGTACGGAGAGCACGGACGTTTCCTGCGGCGACCGGAAGCTGCTGTCCAACCTGCCCAACGCGGCCATGCAGGGATATGTTGCAGGCGTCAACATGGCCGGAGGCTCGGCGGTCTTCGACAAGGCCATAATGATGAACTCAATAAGCTTCTTCGGCCTGCACTCCATGACAGCGGGCACGTACACCGGAGAACTTTTCGAGGAGAAGACAGATACATCTGTAAAACGCCTGTATACGGAGAACGATCTGCTTAAAGGCTTCGTGCTCATAGGCACAAGCGACAGGGCAGGAATATATACTTCTATGATCAGAAACAGGACGCCGCTTTCGTCGGTGGATTTCGAGATGATGAAAAAAGCCGCCACCACAGCAGCCTTTTCGGCCGGCGCCCGTGAAAGAATGTTCGGAGGTACGGTATGAATCTTATAAATTCGAATGGCATGGAGCACAGAGAACTCAACGAGGCCATAAGAAAGACCCCCGGGAACTGCGTTCTTGCGGGATGCTGCGGCCAGCGTTTCATAGCCGCGGGAATGAGCGGACAGGACATAGAGATAAGCGGAGTTCCGGGCAACGCTCTCGGCGCTTACCTTAACGGCAGTACCATTACCGTAAGGGGCAACGCCCAGGATGCCGTAGGAGACACCATGAACGAGGGCTCCATAATAGTCCACGGAAACATAGGCGACGCTGCCGGATATGCCATGCGCGGAGGGAAGATCTACGTCAAGGGCAACGCCGGATACCGCGCCGGCATCCACATGAAGGAGTATAAAGAAAAGAAGCCCGTCATCGTAATAGGCGGCAGGGCCGGCAGTTTTCTCGGGGAGTATCAGGCAGGAGGCATCATCGTGGTCCTCAACCTTACCGAGCCTCAGAAAAAGATCGTGGGATACTTCCCCTGCACGGGAATGCACGGCGGAAAGATGTTCTTAAGATCCGACTGCAAAGACATAGAATTCCCCAGACAGGTAACCGCAAGGCCGGCTGAAGCAAAAGAAATACAGGAGATCCGCGAATATATTTCTGAATTTTGCCACATTTTCGGATATAATGTTGAAGATGTGCTTGCCGGACCGTTTACCGTAGTAACGCCGGACAGCAAGAATCCATATAAGCAGATGTATGTTCCAAACTAAGCATCAGTCAGGAGAGCAGATATCATGAAATACTCCAAGGACGAAGTAATAGAATACACCAGGGAAGAGGACGTTAAGTTCATACGCCTTTCGTTCTGCGACGTTTTCGGAAGGCAGAAGAACATATCCATAATGCCGGACGAACTGCCCAGAGCGTTCGACTGCGGCATTGCTTTCGATGCTTCCGCAATTGCCGGATTCGGTGACGAGACGCACAGCGACCTGTTCCTTCATCCGGAAGCGGAAACGCTGATGCCGCTCCCATGGCGCCCCGAACACGGGAGCGTTGTCCAGATGTTCTCGAACATAACCTATCCGGACGGAACGCCCTTTGAATGCGATACCCGCAGTCTCCTTAAGAAGGCTGTAAAAAAAGCACGGGACATGGGGCACGAGTTCTGTTTCGGAGCGGAGCAGGAATTCTATCTGTTCCTTCTGGATGAGAACGGCAAGCCCACGAAGACTCCTTACGATGAAGCCGGCTACATGGACATAGCGCCGGACGACAAGGGAGAAAACGTAAGAAGAGAGATCTGCCTTACCCTGGAAAAGATGGGCATCCATCCGGAAAGCTCGCATCACGAAGAAGGCCCCGGGCAGAACGAGATAGACTTCCGCTATTCGGAAGCTCTTACTGCTGCCGACAACGCAATGACGTTCCAGCGGGTGGTCAAGACCATAGCGCACAGGAACGGACTTTACGCGGACTTTTCGCCTAAACCGCTTAGGGATAAGCCCGGCAACGGCTTCCACATCAACTGCTCGCTTAAGAACAACACGGACGAACTGTTCTCGCAGATGATAGCCGGCATCCTGGCAAACATCAAGGCCATGACAGCTTTCCTGGACCCGTCTGAAGCGTCGTACGCGAGACTTGGAGGACATAAAGCCCCCAAGTACATTTCCTGGTCCACGGAGAACCGTTCCCAGCTGATACGCATCCCGGCGGCAGAAGGGGAATACCGCCGCATGGAGCTTCGCTCTCCGGACCCCGGCGCCAATCCTTATCTGGCATTCGCGTTAATGATATACGCAGGACTCGAAGGAATAGAAAAGAGCCTGCCTCTTAACGCTCCGGCTGATATCAATTTCTACAAGGCCGATCCGCAGACCCTTAAGAAGTTCGACAAGCTGCCGGACTCTTTCGAAGAAGCCTGCGAAGAGGCCGTTTCGAGCGAATTCATCAGGAACTTCATACCCTCGAAGATCCTCGACATCTACAGCGCACGGTAAACACAGGAAGGATCTTGTATGGATCTGAAAGAGCGTACTTACAGTGCTCTTGTCGTATCTGCGGCAGAAAAACTGAATACGGCGCTTTCTGAGCTGCTCGAGGGATCAAATTGCCGGCCGGTGAAGACAGTATCCAACATCAGCGCGGCAAAACGGTGCTGGAGCGACAGATCATATGACTTTGTGATCATCAACTCACCGCTTCCCGATGACCCCGGTATCAGATTCGCGATAGATCTGGGCAATACCAAAGGCGTTGTGGTATTGCTTTTGGTGCGCAATGAATTATATGACGAGGTCTTCGACAAAGTATCCGAGCATGGTGTGTTCATGCTGTCCAAACCTCTGTCCAAGCAAGTGATGGAGATCGCTCTGGACTGGATGGAAAGCGCAAGAGAACGTCTCAGAAGGCTGGAAAAGAAGACCCTGTCCGTAGAGGAGAAGATGGAGGAGATCCGCGTAGTCAACCGCGCAAAGTGGCTGCTGATATCCGAGCTTAAGATGGACGAGCCGCAAGCGCACAGATACATAGAAAAGCAGGCGATGGACCGCTGCATCTCCAGAAAAGAAATAGCAGAAGAAATAATACGGACGTATAGCTGACAAAAAGCAGGTACCTGACGGTACCTGCTTTTGCTTTGCGGAGGGCATGGGACTCGAACCCATAACGAAGCCGGAATAGCTTGAAATGAAAGGGGGTTCCGCGCGACTCTAGAAGGTGTAACCAGAAGTGTAACCAATTAATCAGGAGCATTAAGCTCATTCACAGCAGATTGCTTAATGCGCTAATTATTTCGCCCATTATCTATGGTATAATACATCCAGACAAATCGGTGTTCAGGCAAATGAAACAGTGGCAAGTTATGCTCCTGAGTTCGGACATATAAGTCTGCACGGATGGAACCTGGAGAGCTATGTTTTCTATGAGCTAAAGTCCGGCGACTACAAAGTAAGCGTAACGTCAGGAGACCGTACGACCGGCGGGAGCAGAGACTTTTTCATAACGCCTTACTGCTTTGAAGCAAAGACATATGAAAAATTCCTTGACCGCTATCTTAAGATCGTTCCCGCCTATTCGTTCGGGCTCGGGAAAAAAGAGCTTCTTCCAAACGAGGAGCTAAAAAAATTACTCGGATATTGACAAAACCTGCAATTGCAGGCCGGGATCTGTGAAAGATGAATAATAAAAAGAAAAAATCTTTATCCGGCGCAATAGCATTTATAACCCTGATGGGGATCGTGAGTCTGTTTTCAGACATGACCCATGAAGGCGCTAGGAGCATACTGGGAAATTACCTGAACCTTGCGGGAGCTTCTGCCGCGACCATCGGATTTGTGTCAGGGGCAGGCGAACTGTTCGGGTATTCGCTGCGGATCATTTCCGGATTAATAGCCGATAAAACAAAGAAATACTGGACACTTGTCATCGCAGGATATGCAATACAGGTACTGGCAATTCCGGCGTTGGCGCTCATTCCGGAGCATGGCTGGTTTTGGGCCTGCGGCCTGGTGATCCTGGAAAGGATCGGAAAAGCGATAAAAAAGCCTGCCAAAAACACGCTGGTCAGCTTTGCGGCAAGCGAGATCGGGACCGGAAAAGGCTTTGCCTATCAGGAATTCCTGGACCAGCTCGGCGCGTTTCTGGGACCGGTGCTCCTCTTCGCAACAGCTCTTGTAAAAGGTACAGACGACCTGTTTGCAACATACAGGGCATCCTTTGCGGTATTGCTTGTTCCCGCACTGATCACCATAGCTCTTGTTGTAGCGGCGAAGATCAAATATCCTGATCCTGAGATGTTTGAAAAGCAGGATGATAAACCGGAGGACTTCAAGTTCAGAAAGTCATTTATCCTGTACATGGCGGCCATCTGCTTTTTTGCCTTCGGCTTTGCCGACTTTACATTGATCACGCTTCATGCGGCTAATGCGGGAGCGTTTCCGGAATCCACGCTTAGTCTGCTCTATGCGGGAGCAATGGCAGTGGATGCTTTTGCTGCCTTGTTCTTCGGCTGGCTTTATGATAAGGTAGGGCTGAAGGCACTGATCATTTCCACGCTGTGCAGTACTTTCTTTTCCTGTTTTGTTTTTATGACAGGAAATGCCTGGATGATCGGGATCGGAATCATCCTGTGGGGAATTGGAATGGGCGCCCAGGAAAGTATTATGAAAGCAGCTGTCAGCGGGATCGTCCCCCGCTCCATGCGAAGTACGGGTTTCGGTATTTTTGAGACCGGTTTTGGTATTGCCTGGTTTCTTGGCAGCTGGCTTCTCGGTGCATTGTATGACCTGAATCCGGTATATCTTGTTGCTGTGTCAGTGATATCGCAGCTTCTGGCAATTGGATTCTATATTATGTGTCTTCGCAGCGATAAGGCAGATCGCTAAATCGATGTTTGTGGAGGTATTGCAATGGTTCATTTGGAAGAGCTGAACAAATATAATGTATGGGATATTATGGAACTGAGCATAGAGGAGGAACAGGAGCGTTTTATCGCAAGCAACGTGTGGAGTCTCGTTCATGCTT
>JAILDA010000023.1 GCA_024689865.1 Clostridia bacterium
CTTCGACGCAGTATTCAAGAACGTTCCCTGGGAGTTCGCACCTGCCCCGGCTAAGTAAGGAGACATCATGGCTAGACAGACACTTGTATTCGGCGGAGATTTCTCGATCCCCAGCTCCGATCCCGTTCTTACCCCCGCCAAGCTCTGCGAGGGCATAACAGGACTGCTGGACGGCGCGGATTTCCGTATGTTCCAGCTGGAAGAAGCGTATCTTAAGAAGCCGGTCGAAAGATCTGTCGAAGGAAACCTCGTAAAGTCTCTGGATCCCATCAAGGGCAGAGTGGACCTTGTAACTCTTTCCGGAAATCACTTCTACGATTTTAAGGAAGACGGTGTCCGCGATACCATCGAATGGTGCGAGGAGAACGGCATAGCTCACGCCGGCGGCGGCATGAACGAAGCAGAGGCCAGAAAGCCCGCCTTCGTAGAGAAGGGCGGAGTAAAGATAGGCGTCCTTGCTTACAACGCCGTAGGCGGCAAGCAGCAGTTCGCAGGCCCGGATCAGGCCGGAACGGCCCCCATAAACTTCAACAGAGCTTACAAGCCTCTGGCGGATCTGGACTACGCTCAGCAGAGAGCCGACAGGCACGAGTTCGACAACTGGAGGTTCAAGGAGCCCATCCACTTCGACACGGACTTCATGGGAGAGAACTACATGGATCCTACCGCTGTCATCAAGATGGCGGAAGAGGTCCGCGAGGCAAAGAAACACTGCGACATCCTTATCGTATATCATCACAGAGGCTACGTGCACCGTCCTGTCCTGGTCAACGACTGGGAGAGGCTGCTGTCGCACATCGCCATTGATAACGGCGCGGACGTCGTAATGGCTTCGCACAGCCACGTTTCCCACGGCTTCGAGATGTACAAAGGCAAGGCTATATATCACGGACTCAACAACTTCGTAATGTATACGCCGCAGCTGGCGCCGGGCTTCAAGGGCAAGGTGCACGGCGACACTCACAACGCCGAGTGGGTAAAGCAGAGGATCGCAAGGTTCGGATTCGTTCCCGATCCCGAGTATCCCACATATCCGTTCCAGCCGGAGAGCATCTACTCGCCGGTAGCCAAGCTCATAATCGAGGACGGAAAGATCGTATCCTACAGGGTAGTCTTTACGCTCACCGAAAAGAGCGGCATCCCCTATGTGCACGGACGTGCCGACAGGGGCCAGGAGATCTTCGATTACTTCCAGAAGATCACGGACGAAGCCGGTCTTAACGTTAAGCTTACCTGGGACGGCGACGAAGCTGTTCTCTCGGAAAAGTAGCGTATAACAACAAAATAAAACAGCTGCAGGAGCGATCTTGCAGCTGTTTTTTTGCGCAAATGCCGGTGTTCATGGACACGCTCCCGCTAACAGGGGACCCTCCCAGCGGTACTAAGCTCTGTCTGCGCCTTAAGGCTTGCCAATCGCTAAGTACCGGGTTCCCTGATTGTCCGTTGAACACCGGCATCAGCGCTAAAAACATTTGTAAAACGCACCAGCAACAGTTAATTAATGACCGTGATCCGCCCCTCAACTGCGGCGTCAAGCTCCGACGAAGTAGTCAGGAACTCTTCATAGACGGAAAAGTCACTGGTAACGACCATGCGCGCTTTGCCGTTGCGCAGGACTTCATCGACGGGGAATCCGAAGTTCTTCTCAAAACTGTTGTAGTGGAACTCCTGCATTGCTATCTTAATGCGGTCGTCGTCCTGTACGGGGCGGCCGTTTACGGAGCACCCGGTCAGATCACCGGTCTTTGCATCGTATGTCAGCATAACGCCCTTGGATACGTCGTAGAATTCCGAAGAACCGCCGGTACGGATGCTCTCACCTATGTAGAAGCAGCACATCCTCTTAAACTGACTGCCGGTAACAGTCATCATGTAGATGGGGTTTACAAAGGGGATCAGTTCCTTAAGATCTTTGTACGTAACTACGGGTCCGAGTTTTTTGCCCCGGAGCGTACCTGCGCCGAACAGCATTATGTCGAAACTGGAATCCTGCTGCATAAGGTCCGCAAAAAGGTTTCCGAGCTCTGTCTCCGCGCTTCTGGTGGGGTGGGTAAGCTGCCTCTTAAGAACGGTAAGTATTCGGGAGTACTTTTCATCCGCCTCCGACTTGTAGATCTGAAGAACGCTTTCCATTACCGGATCCGGCTGCGCGGTGTCCTCGTTTATCTCGTCTGCGCGCCAGTCACATTTGGTCACGGTATGCTCGTCGGTATCGATCTCAAGATCGAAACGTCCGATGTTAGCGGTACCGCTTCCTGCCTGGACTATGGGAACTCCGTTTACCACCTTGGGCGTCTTAAGCAGCGTGTGGGAGTGAGAGCCTATTATCAGGTCCACGCCCCAGTTGGGATCCAGAAGCTCAGCAAGCTTCTTGTCCTCGTCGTAGCCGATATGCGTAAGCAGAACTGTAAGGTCTATCTTATCCGTTTTGTAGTTGTCTATTATGGCTCCTACCTGCGACGCTGCCTCCCATACGTCCACGAAGCTTCCGATAATGGGTTCTGCCTTGGTTGCGGCAAGGACTTCCTCGGTAATGATACCGATGAACATAACTTTAATTCCGTCAATATCTATTACCTTGTAGGGCTCAAACAGTCTGGCATGGTTGCTTTTTATATAAAGGTTTGCGTTTATGATCGGGAATCTGGCGCACTTCTCCAGAAACAGCAGGTGAGCTATGCCGTAGTCCACTTCGTGATTCCCGACCGTTACCACGTCTGGGGCAAGCAGGTCCACAAGTTCCACCGTCGACAGCCCACGGTATTCGCTGTCTATGACGCTTCCGCGGAACAAGTCGCCCGCGTTTGCGTAAAGCACGTTCTTTTCTTCGGCACGCACTTTCTTAATGTAACCTGAAAGATACGATATGCCTCCGGTCTTTTTGCCGTCTTTTTCTTTGGGAAGGAAATCTCCGTGCATGTCGTTGGAATGTAGCAACGTCAGTTTTTTGATGTTCGCCATGGCAGCCTCCCTGTGTTTCTCTATTTTTATTGTATCAGTTTTACGCGGGCTGCGACAGTGTCTGATGCATACAAGCGGGCGGTATTTTCTGCTTTTTTCCCGTATGCTTCTTTGCTATAATGATTTTCAAGGAGTATACGGAAATGCAGGATGAGGAATATAAAGTAAGCGATCTTGCCAAGCTTCTGGATCTTACGCCCGAGACCATCAGGTATTACGAGAGCGTAGGGATAGTTAAGCCCCGCCACGACGAGGTGAACCGCTACAGATATTATCTTTCCACGGATTTTTCCAGGCTCTACATCGCAAAGATGCTGCGAAGCATGGGGTTCAGTCTGTCGGAGATAAAAAGCTTTTTCTACGAGAAGAACGATCTGGAGCAGAAGGAAGCTTCGCTCAGGCACATGGAACTGCTAAAGTCTCAGGTAAGGGATCTTGAGAACCAGATAAAAGTCCTTAGCGTCATGTCCGGAGAGCTCGGAGATCTGGATCGTCTGGAGAAGGAGTTCGAGACTACCCAGAGCGATCCTTTCTGGCTGGTTCCTTTCCGCCTCAACTATTCCTACAGAGTAGAGGGACCCTCGACAGGCATGATAAAGGAGTTCCTGGACAGATATCATGTTCCCAGATACTCCTACATAATGAAGGCTGCCATGGAAGAAGGGCTCCCGAGCAGCGCCAGATATACGGGCTATTCCGTTCACGGCGAGGAAGATAAGCCTGCCCCGAACGCCATATACGTTCCCGGCAGGAAAGCGCTGAGGTTTGCATACCGGATGATAGCGGGCGAGCGCTTCAACGTCTGCGCAAGGCGCATAGGACTCTACGAAAGGCTGCGCAGCGCCGGAATAGACGAAGACACCGTGGAGATCTACGGTCATACCATAAACATATCCACGGAAAACGACATTACTTATCTTAACAACTTAGGATACATTCCTCTCGGCGGCGGTCCGCTTGTGGATTGGGACGCCGTAGCAGCGCTGTAGTCATCATTCAGCACGATCGTTATAGATCATATAGGTCGAAACATGAGAAAATTATTCATAATTGAAAACGGTTCGGATCTTGCTAGAGAAACGGCAGACCGTATGACAGAACTTTTGGGCAAGGGTTTTGAAGTAAGCAGGGAAGACCCTTCGGACGCGGATATGGTGCTCGTGTTCGGCGGAGACGGAGCGTTCCTGCACGGACTGGAATCCTGGGGGTTTCCGGAGGCTCCCATTCTTGGCATCAACACCGGTCATCTTGGATTCTTCCAGGAACTGCTTCCTGAAGATACGGAGCTGTTCAAGCAGTTCTGCAGCGGCAAGGGGTTTACTCTGCAGACCTATAGGCTCCTTAAGGCGCAGGTCTATTCATCGAAGGGCGAGCAGACTGTACTTGCGATAAACGACTTTACCATAAGGGACAGGGGGGCAAAGGTTGCGAGGCTCTGCGTTACCATAGACGATAAACTGGTGGAACGTTTCTTCGGAGACGGTTTCATAGTTGCTTCGTGCGCCGGAAGTACCGCATACAGCTATTCGCTGGGAGGATGCATCGTGGATCCCAGACTGGAGTCCATACAGCTTACGCCGATGGCGCCGATCAACAGCAAGGCGCTTAGATCTTTTACATCCAGCATGATGTTCCCGCCTACGTCAAGCCTTACGATAGAGCCCATGGAAGGAAGCAGCCTGGACCTTGGAGTATACGCTGACGGAATGGACATAGACCCGGGCGAGATCATTAAAGTTAAGTTCTCGCTCTCGGAAAAACGGATACACGTAGTAAGAAAGCAGGATTACGATTTCTGGGGCAAGGTGGAGTCCAAGTTCCTGTGATCGTATCTAATATGGTCAAGACAGGCCCTGCGGCATTCGCAGGGCTTTTTATTTTTCGGACCCGCATGCTTTTTTGATCTTCAGGGAAACAGAAAAATACTTCTTTACTTTAGCGCGCTAATGTGCTATCATAATGCATCATTAAAGTTTCTTAATCGGGAGCATGGAAATGAGCAAGCTAAAAAACAACGAAACAGACAGACTGTTCGAGGCGATGCTTAGCCTTAAGAACGTAGATGAGTTCTACGATCTTTTCGAGGACCTCTGTACAGTAAAGGAGATACGGGACATGTCGCAGAGACTGCAGGTAGCGGAACTTCTCAGCAAAGGGAACAGCTATCAGAAAGTCTCTGAGATAACCAGCGTAAGCTCCGCTACGATAAGCAGGGTAAAGCGCTGCCTGGATTACGGCACCGGTGGCTACGCAACCGTCCTTAAGCGTCTGGAGGAAAAGAAATGAACGGATCAGTACTTACCGGACAGGAAAAGCTTATATTCAAGCTTAGGGAACTGTTTTCCGGG
The DNA here is from genome assembly GCA_024689865.1 of Clostridia bacterium. GTDB lineage: Bacteria > Bacillota > Clostridia > Peptostreptococcales > Anaerovoracaceae > RUG13409. Next base: position 5,310 of record JAILDA010000023.1, read on the forward strand.
GCCGGATACAAAAGGTACCGCTTAAGCAAGTTCGAGGACTACGATCTTTATTCGGGTTTCAAGGATTTTCTTGTATCCGAAGACATAATCAGCTTTACGGACATAGGCGGGTCGCTCAAGGCTCTTAAGCCGGACGTTACGCTTTCCATAGTAAGGAGCGCCAAACCGGTCCCCGGCCGTACCGAAAAACTGTTCTACGACGAGACCATATACAGACCTTCGGACGGAAGCTTTAAGGAGATGATGCAGTGCGGCCTGGAATGCATAGGCGACATAGACCAGTCCTGTGTTCTTGAAGTTCTTAAGCTGGCCGCGGCAAGCCTTGCCGAGGTGTCGCCTGACTACGTTCTCAGCATTTCCCAGCCGGACATTATTACGGACGCGATACGCAGCCTGGACCTTATACCGGAAAAAGAGACGGAGCTTCTTAAGCTCATAGAGCAGAAGAACATATCCGGTCTAAAGGCGTTCTCGGATAAGCTTTCGGAGGACGGCAGGGATCTGGGGAACATTGCGGATCTGGCGTTTCTTTGCGGAGATCCGGACGACGTTCTTGGAGCAGTTAAAGCACTCGGACTTTGGAACGAAAAGACAGAGCAGCTTAAGACCCTCTGCGACGGGATGAAAGACAGCGGCCTTACAAAGGGCCTTAGGATAGACCTTTCCGCAGGATGCACCACAAAGTACTACAGCGGAATAGTTTTTAAAGGATACATAAGCGGCGTTCCTAAGGAAGTCCTTTCCGGCGGCCGCTACGACGCGCTTGCCGCCCGCATGGGAAAGAACTGCGGAGCCATTGGTTTTGCAGTATATCTGGACGCTCTGGAGCGCGCGGTCGATGCTCCCGGGGAAGCTCCGGAAGCGGACGCGGCGGACGCCAGAATGCTGAGGATAGCTCTTCCAAAGGGAAGGCTGGGAGAAAAGGTCTACAAGATGATGGCTGCCGCCGGTTTCGAATGTCCGGACGCAGTTTCAGAGAACAGAAAGCTTATATTCGTAAACGAAGAGAAGGGCGTAAGCTACTTCTGGGTAAAGCCTTCGGACGTTGCGGTATACGTGGAGCGCGGAGCGGCGGACCTTGGCGTGTGCGGCAAGGACATAATAATGGAGCACAGCCCGGCGGTGTACGAACTGCTGGATCTTAAGACCGGAATATGCCGCATGGCAGTCGCAGCCAAGGCGGACTTTGCGGACGATCCCGGCAGGCCGCTGACAGTTGCCACTAAGTTCGAAAACATAGCTGCAAAGTATTACGCTTCGCTTGGCAGAGACATAGACATCATAAGGCTCAACGGCTCCATAGAGCTGGCGCCTCTTCTGGGACTGTCCGACGTTATCGTGGACATAGTGGAGACCGGTACTACTCTTAGGGAGAACGGTCTTAAGGAGCGCGAGAAGATAGCGGACATAAGCGCAAGGCTGATCGCGAACAAGGCTTCGTACGAGTTTAAGGGAGAAGCAGTTGCCCGTCTTACGGAAGCGCTGGGAAAGCAGGTATAGCATGATAAAGATACTTAAATACGGAGAAGTGCCAAATTCCGAGATCTTCGCAAGGCCGGACATGAAGACCGGCGTGGAAGACACAGTGTCGGAGATCATTGCGGACGTAAGGGCAAACGGCGACGCCGCTCTGTATAAGTACGCGGAGCGATTCAACAAGGCAAAGCTTACCAGTCTGGCTGTTTCGCAAGAGGAGATCGATGAGGCGGTAAGCTCTGTAGAACCGGAGTTTCTGGAAGTACTAAAAAAGTCCGCCGCAAACATAAAAAGATTCCACTCCATGCAGATCCGCAAGGGGTTTACCATAGAAGAGGACGGCATAGTTCTAGGTCAGAAGATAACGCCGGTGGACAGAGCAGGGCTCTGCGTTCCCGGAGGTGCTGCGCCTCTTTCCTCTACGGTCCTGATGGACTCCATACCAGCAAAGCTTGCCGGAGTAGGCGAGCTTATAATGGTAACTCCTCCCGGGGAAGACGGAAAGGTGTCGCCGTCCATACTTGCTGCGGCGTATGTTGCAGGGGTGGACAGGATATTCAAGGTAGGCGGAGCCCAGGCTGTTGCGGCGCTGGCTTACGGCACCGAGAGCATCCCTAAAGTTTACAAGATAGTAGGCCCGGGCGGGATTTTCGTGGCAGAAGCCAAGAAGCAGGTATTCGGGGAAGTATCCATAGATATGATAGCCGGTCCCAGCGAAATACTCTGCGTAGCTGACGGAGCATCGGATCCGAGGTACATAGCGGCGGACATGCTTTCGCAGGCCGAGCACGATAAGATGGCGTCTGCGGTGCTGGTAACGGATTCCGCGGACTTTGCCCTTGCTGTGCAGCAGGAGATAGAAAGGCAGCTGCAGGAACTGCCCAGAGAAGATATAGCGCGCGCATCCATAGAAAACAACGGAAAGATTATTGTTGCCGAAAGCATGGACGCGGCCGTGGAGATAGCCAACGAGATTGCTCCGGAGCACCTGGAGCTGTGCGTGGACGAACCTTTTAAGTATCTGGACAAGATAAGACACGCCGGATCCGTTTTCCTTGGGCGCAACTGCCCGGAAGCCGTAGGAGACTACTACGCGGGAGCCAACCACACGCTTCCCACGAGCGGAAGCGCAAAATTCTCCAGTCCGCTTTCCGTGGACGATTTCATAAAGAAGACGCAGTTCACTTACTACAGCGGAGACGCGCTTGCGGCGGCGGCAAAAGACATAGCGCTGTTTGCAGGAAAAGAAGAACTTATCGGGCATGCCAGAAGCGTGCTGATCAGGACAGAAGATAAATAATGACCGGAGCTAAAAATGAGCAGGTTTTTCAGCAGCAGATTCTCGGAACTTAAGCCATATATTCCGGGCGTTCAGCCGTCGGACCCGACAGGCTTTACAAAACTAAACACCAACGAATCACCGTTTGCGCCGTCCGAAAAAGCGCTTGCGTACGCGGCGCAGAATGTCCGCCCGGCAAATCTTTACTGCGATACGGATGCTAAGCAGCTGTGCGCTTTGTTCGCACAGACTGTCGGCGTGGAAGCGGACGAGGTCATAGCCGGAAACGGTTCGGACGAGATCCTGAACTTTGCCTTCATGGCGTTTTGCGGTGAGGGCTGCCCGGCTGTATTCCCGGACATTACCTACGGATTCTATCCGGTCTTAGCTTCGCTGAACGGCATCAAGCAGGTGATCATTCCGCTGGAGGACGATCTAAGCATTAATGTCGACAAATACATGGACGTTAGCGGAACGTTGTTCATAGCAAATCCCAATGCTCCCACGGGCATAGCACTTCCGCCTTCGGAAATTGAAAAGCTTGCCGCGGCTAAGCCGGACAGCGTAATAGTTGTGGACGAGGCATACGTGGATTTCGGAGCGCAGAGCTGCATACCGCTGACAAAGAAATACAGCAATGTTCTGGTGGTGCAGACTTTCTCCAAATCGCGTTCCATGGCAGGATCAAGACTGGGATTTGCGATTGGAAACAAGGAACTTATAAACGACCTTAATACCATCAAGTATTCGACCAATCCCTACAATGTAAACTCCTATACGCAGGCGCTGGGCGCCGGGACCCTTCTGGACCGGGACTATACAGAAAAGTGCTGCGCCGCTATAATACAAAACAGAGAATATACGGTGGAAGGGCTTAAGAAGCTTGGATTTGAACTTACGGATTCCTCCGCCAACTTTGTTTTCGCAAAGCATCCGGAGTGCGGAGGCAAGGAGCTTCTGGATAAGCTTGCGGAAAGAAAGATCCTGGTAAGGCATTTCGGTACTGCCAGAATAAAGGACTACCTGCGGATAACTATAGGAAGCAAAGATCAGATGGACGTCCTGCTGGACGCGCTGGCAGAGATAATAACGGACAAGGCATAAACGGAGGTTCGCAATGAGAACGGCACAGATAGACAGAAAGACCAAGGAAACGGACATTTCGCTGTTTCTGGATCTGGACGGAAAAGGAAAGTCGGAGATAAGCAGCGGCGTGGGATTTCTGGACCACATGCTGGAGCTTTTCGCCAAGCACGGCCGATTCGATCTTAAGCTCAGCTGCAAGGGCGATCTTAACGTGGACGGACACCACACGGTAGAAGACACCGGAATATGCCTGGGCGAAGCATTCGTTAAAGCCCTTGGCGGCAAGGAAGGCATAAGACGCTACGGCGACTGCATTCTACCCATGGACGAAGCTCTTATACTCAGCGCCGTGGATCTTTCCGGAAGAGCGTTCCTTTCGTACGAGGCAAAGATGCGCGCCAGGAAGGTGGGTGACTTCGATACCGAGCTTGCCGAGGAGTTCTGGGCGGCTTTCGCAAGAGCAGCAAGGATAACTCTTCACATAAAGCAGCTGGACGGCCGGAACTCGCACCACATAATAGAAGGGCAGTTCAAGTCCGTTGCAAGGTCCTTAAAGACCGCAGTAAGCATAGATCCGGAACTTGCCGGTGAAGTGCCTTCTACGAAAGGGATGCTATGACAGCTATAATTGATTACGGAGTAGGAAATCTGTTCTCGCTGGCTTGCTCGTTCGGAGCAGTGGGCGCTGAGGCTGTCCTGACTTCGGATCCGGAAGTGATCAAAAAAGCCGACAGGCTGGTACTGCCGGGAGTAGGAGCTTTCAGGGACGCGGCCGCAAAGCTAAGGGAAAGCGGGCTGTGGGACCTTGTAAAGCAGCAGGCTGCGGAAGGGAAGCCTCTTATGGGTATCTGCCTTGGCATGCAGCTCCTTCTGGATAAGAGCCTCGAGTTCGGCGAATACGAAGGCCTTGGCCTTATCTCGGGCGTCGTAAGGGCGATGACGGACATAGTTCCGGCTGGACTTAAGATACCGCAGATGGGCTGGAACAAGCTGATAATGACCGGCAGCTCGCCGGTATTCGCAAATACACCGGAAGGCACGTACATGTACTTCGTGCATTCGTATTACTGCGACGCTCCCAAAGAGTACATAAGCGCTGTGACGGAATACGGCGCTCCGGTTACGGCGGCACTTCACAGGGACAATATCTACGGATGCCAGTTCCATCCCGAAAAGAGCGGGGAGGCCGGACTGGAAGTTCTTAGGTGTTTCTGCAAGCTGTAGATGGAAAGGCCGGTTAACGTCAGGACCGTAAAACAAGGTAAAAACGATGATAATTCTTCCTGCAATAGACATTTACGAAGGAAAAGCTGTGCGTCTTTTCAAAGGCGATTACGCTCAGATGACTGTGTATAGCGATCACCCGGAAGACGTAGGGGCGGAGTTCGCGAGATGCGGCGCGGAATGGGTCCACATAGTGGATCTGGAGGGCGCAAGAAGCGGTGAGACACCAAATCTTTCTGTAATTACCGGGATCATAGAGACTTGCGGACTTAAGGCGGAGGTCGGCGGCGGCATACGCAGCATGGGCGTCATAGAAAAGTATCTAAACGCCGGAGTAAGCCGTGTAGTCCTCGGGACTGCTGCAGTAAAAGATCCTGTTCTGCTGAATGATGCTGTAAAACGCTTCGGAGAGCATGTTGCGGTAGGAGTAGACATAAAAAAAAATTATGTAGCAATAAAAGGCTGGACCGAAGAATCTCCGTTTACAGCGATGGACTTCTGCGGACAGCTTCAGGATATCGGCGTTTCTACGATAGTCTGCACGGACATATCGCGCGACGGCGCCATGAAGGGCGCGAATCTGGACCTTTACCGAACCATGAACAGCAAACTTAAGCTTAACATAGTTGCGTCCGGGGGCGTTTCCTCGGAGGACGATGTGCGCGCTCTTAAGGAAGCCGGAATGTACGGCGCGATAATAGGCAAGGCATATTACACCGGAGCCGTGGATCTTAAAAGGATCCTGGAGGAACAATGTTAGCCAAACGTATAATTCCCTGTCTGGACGTTAAGGACGGACGGGTGGTAAAAGGGAAAAACTTTAAAGGACTTGCGGACGTTGCTTCGCCGGTAGACCTGGGAAGCTTCTACTCGAAGTGCGGAGCCGACGAGCTGGTGTTCTACGACATTACCGCGTCTTCCGAAGGACGTAAGCTTTTTACCGAGGTCCTAACGGAGGTCGCGTCCAAGGTATTCATTCCGCTTACGGTAGGCGGGGGCATTAACACTCTGGACGACTTCGACAGAGTGCTTAAGAGCGGCGCGGATAAGGTAAGCGTTAATTCCGGGGCCGTAAGGGATCCGCAGCTCATCTGCGAGGCCGCCAAGCGCTACGGAAGCCAGTGCGTTGTCCTGTCAGCGGACGTTAAGAGAGTTGACGGAGGATACCACGTATTCGTGCGCGGAGGCCGCGAGGACACCGGAATAGACGCAAAAGAATGGATAAAGCGCGGTCAGGAGCTTGGTGCAGGCGAGCTGGTCCTGAACTCCATAGATACCGACGGCGTCAAGAAAGGTTTCGATCTGCAGATGCTTACAGATCTGTGTTCGGACTTAAAGATACCGGTGATTGCCTCCGGCGGTGCCGGAAACGTGGAACATTTTACGGAGTTGTTCAAAAAACTTCCTTTCGTGGACGCGGGGCTTGCGGCATCCATTTTCCACTACGGAGAAGTTAAGATAGAGGATCTTAAGCGCGTCCTTGCGGACGAAGGCATAGAAGTAAGGAGAACGAAATGACGGACATAGGCGATATCAGATTCGACGCTAACGGTCTTGTGCCGGCTGTGGTAACAGACGCAGCGAGCGGTAAAGTCCTTATGCTTGCGTACATGAACGAAGAGAGCCTTAAGCAGACCATCCGGACCGGTCTTGCAACGTTCTGGAGCAGGTCCAGGCAGGAGCTTTGGACCAAGGGCGAGACCAGCGGCAACTACATGCACGTTGTATCGATAACAGCGGACTGCGACAGAGACAGTCTGGTAATAAAGGCGCGTCCGGACGGCCCGGCATGCCATCTGGGCACCGAGAGCTGCTTCGAGTATCCGCTGCTTGAAGGAGAATCTCCGGACGATGATTTTTCGCTGGAGAGCCTGTACAAGCTGCTCCAGGGACGCAAGGCGGAGCTTCCGGAAGGCAGCTACACGACCTACCTGTTTCAGAAGGGAACGGACAAGATCCTTAAAAAGGTGGGCGAGGAATGCACGGAAGTCATAATCGCCGCCAAAGCAGAGGATAAGCCGGAGACCATATACGAGATAGCCGATCTTGCTTACCACGTAATGGTGCTGATGGTGCAGCAGGGGATAAGCCTCGACGACATCAGAAAGGAACTGGCTTCACGCCATGTCATAGATCACAAGGTAAAACAGGAGAAGATGACCGGAAAGTAACGGTTCCGGCATAGATATAGAAATAAAGAAACGATGATACTTTCCGACTTTCACATGCATACGAAATACTGCGACGGCAGCAATACCGTGGAGGAGATGGTGAAGGCCGCGGTTGGCAAAGGCATGACCGCGATGGGCTTCTCCGGGCATTCCTATGCTCCGTACGATACGGACTGCTGCATGAGTCCGGAAGGCACTCTGCAGTACCGCAGGGAAGTCGAGCGTTATAAAGAGCTTTGCGAGGGGATAATAAAGGTCTGCTGCGGCATAGAGCAGGACATATACGCTCCTGCGCCGCAGCAGCAGTACGATTATGTGATCGGCTCTGTCCACTACATCGGCGGACTTGAAGATCCGCTGCCTGTTGATTACAAGCCGGAGATACTTAAGCGGCTTGCGGACGAACGATTCGGAGGGGACATCTACGCTCTTTGCGGAGCGTATTTCGAGGCGGTATCGCAAGTGGTCGAAAGGACAGGCTGCGACATAATAGGGCACTTCGACCTCGTCTCCAAGTTCAACGAAGGGGACAGGCTGTTCGACAGCTCGAAAGCGCGCTACGTTAAAGCCTGGCAGGATGCTGCGGACAAGCTGCTTAAGACCGGAGCGCTGTTCGAAATCAATACCGGCGCCATGTCCAGAGGATACAGGTCCGGTCCTTATCCATCCGATGAAATGATAAAATACATATCGGAGCGCGGAGGCCGGTTCGTGCTGAGCAGCGACGCTCACAGTGCGGACGGTATAATGTACGGATTTACTGCGCAGGAAAAACGTCTGTCGGAGATGGGAATATTACTCGTGGACTTTTCAGAATTTCTTGAGGGCAAGGCTCTGTAGAGCATTGTGAAGTTCGTCTGGATTAAAACGATGTGATTTAACGCCGATAATGTGATACAATAACCATATGCATACATTTCGAGTAGTCATATACAGGATCATGAGAGTCTTTGCAAGGCTCTATTTTCGCATTCGCGGAGATTATGAATGGCAGGATTTTACACCAAAGAATAAAGCCAATCTGATCCTTACCAACCACACCACCAACTGGGATTTTCTTTATCTGGGCATGGCGTTCAAGGGCCATACCTATTTTGTAGCGAGCGAGCACATTTTCCGCGCAGGATTCGTAAGCAAAGCGATAAGGTTCCTTGTGGATCCGATAGCCAGAAAGAAGGGCGCGTCCGCAATAGGCACCACTAAGGAGATCCTTAAACGTCTTAAGGCAGGTCAGAACGTCTGCATGATGGTGGAAGGCAACAGGTCGTTTACCGGAGAGACCGGATTCATATCGCCCAACGCAGGCGCTCTTGCCAAGAAGAGCGGCGCAGGACTCATCAACTTCTGCGTCCACGGAGGATATTTCGTAAATCCCCGCTGGAGCAAGACCGTAAGAAAAGGCAAGGTCTGGGGAGAATTCTCCGGAGAGTACAGCCCGGAAGAGCTTAAGAAACTTACAAAGGAAGAAGTTGCCGATCTAATCAACAGAGACCTTTACGTAGACGCGTTCAAGGACCAGGAAGAGAAGAACTATTCCTACACCTGCGCAGCCCCGGCGGAAACTCTTGAGACCGCTCTGTTCGCGTGTCCGGACTGCGGAGAGTTCCACAGCCTTAAGAGCAGCGGCGAGAGGCTCGTCTGCGAAAAGTGCGGTTCGGAGCACATATTCACGGAAAAAGGCTTTTTCGAAAGGCCGGACGGAAGCGCTCCTGCATTCTCCACAGTGCTGGACTGGTCCAGATGGCAGAAAGAAAAACTCAGGGAGCATCTTAAGGACGCGGGAGGTAAGGAGCCTTTCCTTGTTAGAGAGGACGAGGGCGCAGATCTCTACGTGGTCCATCCGCTGGAGGGGAAGAAACTTGTATGCAGCGGCAAGCTTGCGCTGTTCAGCAACAGGATGGAAGTGCAGGGCGAAAAGACCTTGTCCTTCCCCCTGACCGACATTGGAAGCATGGCCATAGTGCTTACAAATAAAATACTCTTTACGACAGAAGATAATACGTATTACGAGATGCAGCTCTCCGAAAGGGCAAGCGCTCTGCACCATCTGATCAGTTACTATTTCCTGACCGGAAGAGAATACGAGAGGTAAAAATGGATTATTCATCTGCAAACGTACAGCTGTGGAACAGCATCCTGCAGCTTGGACTCATAGCCGGGATCATTCTGGTAGCCCACTTCTTAAGGCGCGGCATACCGTTCATCAGAAGGAGCCTTATGCCTACGGCTGTCCTTGCCGGTTTCATAATGCTCATCCTTAAGGTGTGCGGTGTTGTAAAGCTGGACAGCGGCTACATGGAATGGCTCACATATCACGGTATAGCCATCGGTTTTATAGCAATGTCGCTTAAAGTCCCGGACAGAACCGGTTCCGAAAAAGGATCCCTGGTGGGCCTTAAGAGCGGAGCCGTGATCGTAGGCTCCTACATGGTGCAGGGCATCTGCGGTCTTATAATATCGCTCATCCTTGCGAAGACTTTGCTTCCCGGTCTGTTCCCGGCAAGCGGAATACTGCTCCCGATGGGCTTCGGACAGGGCCCCGGACAGGCTAACAACATTGGTTCTTCCTTCGAGGCTCTGGGCTTTGCAGGCGGCAGGTCCTTCGGCCTTGCCATAGCTGCTGCGGGCTATCTGGTTGCTTGCATAATAGGTGTATTATTCATCAACTATCTTGTAAGAAGCGGAAAATTCAAGAGATCCGAGAACAGCATAAAAGGCGCCGAGATCGTAGACGTAGGCACGTTCCAGTCCGATAACGAACTCCCGATCTCCGAGTCCGTGGACAGGTTCTCCGTGCAGGTGGCCCTGGTAATGGTGGTCTACGGACTTACTTATCTTGCGATACACGGCATCTGCGCAGGGATAGGTGCCATAGCTCCGGGACTTCTGAAGACCGTGCAGTCGCTTCTGTGGGGCTTCAACTTCATAATCGGTTCAGCTATCGCCATACTTGTAAGAGTTATACTTGCCAAGCTTACTAAGGGCAAGGTAATAAAGAACCAGTATCAGAACAACTACCTGCTCAGCAGGCTCTCCGGAGTTGCATTCGACCTTATGATAACCGCAGGCATCGCGTCCATAGATTTCGACGATCTGTCCGGACTGTGGCTGCCGTTCATACTGATGGTAATAGTCGGCGCCGTAGTTACTATGGTGCACCTGCGCTACGTCTGCAAGAAGGTCTATCCCGGATACTATTACGAAGGACTTATGTCCATGTACGGAATGATGACCGGTACCATAAGCTCCGGCGTGCTTCTGCTCCGCGAACTGGATCCGGATCTTAAGACTCCGGCCGCTAACAATCTGGTGCTGGGCAGCAGCTTCGGAATACTGCTGGGAGCTCCGCTTCTGGTTCTTGTAAGCATAGCTCAGAAGTCCTTTACCATGAGCCTTGTTACTCTGGGACTTCTGGTAGTCTACTACGTGATACTCATCCTTATCGTTAACATCAAGAAGAAAAAGGGAGCAAAGAATGGCTAAGATAGGAGTCCTGGGAGGCACCTTCAACCCAATACATAACGGCCACGTCATGATGGCTCAGCTGGCCAGAAAGCGCCTGGGTCTGGATCTTGTGCTGGTCGTTCCTGCCGGAAACCCGTACTTTAAGAAGGACATCCTGCCTTTCGACATACGCTACGAGATGGCGGTGGAAGCCATGAGGAGCACGGGCGAGGACGGATACCTTGTAAGCCGCGTCGAATCCGATGAGACAAAGCCCAGCTACACCAGCAAGACTCTGGGGCTCATCAAGAAAGAGTACCCGGATTCCGAGCTCTACTTCCTTTGCGGCGCGGACGTTCTTAAGACCATAGCCACATGGGACGAGCCGTCCAGGATATTCGAACTGGCAACGCTTACGGTATTCCCGCGCAACACCGGAGACCCGAACGACAAGGTGGAAGATCTTGCCGAGGCTCTCAAAAAGCAGTTCCCGAACCTTAGATACGAGATAATCTACGAAAACATACCGGACATATCGTCCACAGAGATACACAGAAAGATAGAAGCGCTGGAGGACACCAAGGATCTGGTCCCCGTGCCGGTGGAAGAGTACATATATCTTAACGGATTATATCAGGAGGGCAAGATGGACAGGATCATAAACAGTTTAATGGAGACCGACGCTTACAAGTTCTCCATGGGACAGGCAATATATCACCAGTTCCCGGCTTACAAGACCACCTGGACGTTCAGGTGCAGGAATACGGACGTAAAGTTCACGCCGGAGATGGTAAAGGAGATAAAGAGGCAGATCAAGATGTACTGCGGTCTGCGATTCAGGGAAGACGAGCTGGAGTATCTGAACAACATCAGGTGGCTGAAGGGATCCTACATAGACTTCCTCAGGCTGTGGCACCCCAGATTCGAGGACTTCCACATTTCGGAAGACGATGAGTGCGGTCTTTCCATAGAGACCACGGGTACCTGGCTGAATACCTCCATGTACGAGATACCTACGCTTGCCATAGTTAACGAAGTATACTTCCGTATGAAGTTCGATTACGACGAGCTGATTAAGGATTTCGAGAAGCGCCTTGACGAGAAGATAGAATGGCTTAAGACCGGCAAGTACAATATCGGATCCTTCAGCGAATTCGGACTCAGAAGGCGCCTGTCCGGCGAGGCTCAGGAGATGGCTGTCCGCAAGATGAAGGACGCTCAGTACAAAGATTCCAAGTTCGTGGGTACTTCCAACGTCTACCTTGCCAGAAAGTACGGCGTTACCCCTGTAGGCACCATGGCCCACGAGTGGGTAATGTGCGTAGGTCAGGGAAACCACAAGCACAACCCGTCCTATTCCAACTGGTACATGATGGACTACTGGGTAAAGGAGTACGGAATACTCAACGGAACAGCTCTTACGGACGCGATCACGACCGACTGCTTCCTGAGGGACTTCCAGCTTACTTTTGCTACACTGTTCAGCGGCGTAAGGCACGACAGCGCGGATCCGTACGAATGGGGCGACAAGATGATAGCCCACTACAAGAAGCTTGGCATAGATCCCAGAACCAAGACTCTGCTGTTCTCCGACAGCCTCAATTTCGAGAAGGCCAACGCCATCAACGATTACTTTAAGGATCAGGTAAAGGTCGCGTTCGGAATAGGAACATACATTTCCAACGACACGTTTGCAAAGCCTCTCAACATAGTCATGAAGACCACGGCATGCAACGGCGGCGACGTAGCAAAGATCTCCGACGACGCCGGCAAGGGCATATGCAAGAATCCGGAATACGTTAAATATCTGGAGCGAAGCATAAGGTGGCGCATGGAGCACGAGAAGGCCCGCTACGACGGGTAGAGAGCGAAAGAAAGATCCGCAGGGACTTTCCGGAACTTAGCTGAGTTTACAAGGAGGAACTACCGATGTTCGACGCAAAGAAAGAGATAAAGAACATAATTGCATGGATAAAGGAGTGGTTCGAGGAGAACGGCCCCAAGGCAAGCGCCGTGATAGGCATATCCGGCGGCAAGGATTCCAGCATCTGCGCGGCTCTCCTTGTTAAAGCGCTCGGTAAGGACAGGGTGGTCGGTGTCATGATGCCAGACGGCACTCAGTCCGACATTTCCGATTCCTACCAGCTGGTGGAGCATCTGGGCCTTAAGCACTATGTGATCAACATCGGTGCGGCTACTACAGCTCTTAAGGATACGCTGTCCGAGCAGTTCGAGCTTACGAACGATACCCGCATCAACATTCCGCCCAGGATCCGAATGACCACGCTGTACGCGGTGGCGCAGAGCCTTCCGAACGGGGGCAGGGTAGCCAATACCTGCAACAGGTCCGAGGACTACATAGGTTATTCCACAAAGTACGGCGACGCAGCGGGAGACTTTGCGATACTTGCAGACTTTACGGTATCCGAGGTGCTGCAGATAGGCGATGCCCTGGGCATCCCGAAGAACCTTGTCCGCAAGGCTCCGTCGGACGGTCTGTCCGGAATGACGGACGAAGACAAGATAGGCTTTACCTACGCTGTCCTTGACAGGTACATTCTTGAAGGCGTTTGCGAGGACGAAGAGACCAGAAAGAAGATCGACCGCATGCATGTGCTCAACCTGCACAAACTTAAGACGATACCCGGATACACGAGATGACATGATCGGCCCCGCCGTCCAGCGGGGCTTTTGATATGCACAGAACGGCTCCGCAGCAATGCGGGTCTTTTGCTATGGATCTTCTGACTTGCGCAGCAGCAGGGATCTTGACACTAAAAAACTGCCCGTCGGGCCGTTTTATTTTTCTATGCATAATGTCTTATTTCTGTTCGTATTTAGCCAGGTTCTCCAGCATCGCTTCTCTGGCGCGTACGCCCAGATCGTGAGGAGAAAGGGCGCGCACGTCCTCCAGCGGTATCGTTCCGACAATGTCCAGATAAACATCCGAGCGCTTTTTCGGGTAGTTGTCCTTTATGTCTCTGGTCCCGTGCAGCGTCATTATGGAAACTGGAACGTCGGCTTCTTTTGCCATGTTGAACAGCCCGTTGTGGAAGGGGAGCATCTCGCCTGTCTTGCTGCGGGTGCCTTCCGGATAGACCGCAACGTTTATGGCTCCCGTCTTCATCAGCATTGCGGCTCGCTCCTTGGTGACGTTCGCCTTTTCGGGATCGTGGCGGTCTATGGCCATGAAGCAGCATTTACGTATGATCTTTCCGAAGAAAGGAACGCTGAAGTTCTCCGGCTTGGAGATGAACGCCAGGTCGTACTTCCTGAGGGCGTGCCACGTTATGAGCGGGTCGAAATTGGAGCGGTGGTTGCTGACCAGAAGGAAACGTCCTTCCTTTGGAAGAAGCTCCGTTCCGGTGGTCCTGATCTTTATCCTGATCAGCCACATGGCAACGGCCGTGGAGAAGTTGAGCAGGAACCTGTAATACTTGCTGTTGGTGTTGTATTCCTTGTCCTTGCTTACGAAAAGTCCGCTTATAAAGAGCAATGCGAACCAGAGTATTACAAGAGCTAAAATCGCGCAAATGACGTATAGAACTATCTTCATAACATAATTATCCTGTTAGCTGTATAAAGTCTCTTAAAAGGCCTGTTTTCGGCCTTAAAAAGCATGTTCGATGATTCCGCCGCCAAGCACTTCGTCTCCGTCGTAGAAAACTGCTGCCTGGCCCGGTGCGGGAGCTCTCTGGGGCTGGTCGAATACCAGTTCCGCCCGGTCCTTTCCTTCCGGGATAAGTAGTGCGTCTGCCGCCTGCTGGCGGTATCTGAGCTTGGCCTGCACGTTTACAGGAGCTTGCGGTGTTTCTCCGCTTATCCAGTTGACATCTCTTACTTTAACGTGCCTGTAGAACAGGTCCTCGTTCTTTCCGAGTACGACAGTGTTCGTCTTCGGGTCCGTCTTTATTACGAACACAGGCTCGCCGAATGCGATCCCCAGACCCTTTCTCTGGCCTACGGTGTAGCGGATGATCCCTTTGTGCTTTCCGAGCACTTTGCCTTGTGAGTCTACGAAATCTCCGGGCTTAGGCGCTTCACCGGTAATGCGTTCTATTGCTGCCGCGTAATCACCGTCCGGCACGAAGCATATGTCCTGGCTGTCCGGTCTGTCCGCGTTTACGAATCCCTGCTGCGCAGCGATCCTGCGGACTTCGTCCTTGCTGTATCCTCCAAGCGGGAGGCGGAGCATGGACAGCTGCTCCTGTGTAAGCGTATACAGGACGTAGCTCTGATCCTTGGAAGGATCCAGTCCGCGGAGCAGGTGGTATTTCTTTCCGTCGAACGTTACGCGCGCGTAATGGCCTGTTACCACATAGCTGCATCCAAGTTCCTTTGCGCGCTGCACAAGTTTTCCGAACTTAAGATGGGTGTTGCATTCTATGCACGGGTTGGGAGTAAGGCCGCGCATGTATTCGTCCGCAAACTTACCGATCACTTTCTGACGGAATTCATCCTTGTAGTTGAAGACGTAGAAGGGGATCCCGATCCGGAACGCAACGCTTCGGGCGTCTTCCACGCTGTCCAGGCTGCAGCATACTTTGGACGAAGAAAAACCGGCATCTTCTGATTCGAAGAGCTTCATGGTGCAGCCTATGCATTCCAGGCCCTGTTCTTTTGTAAGATACGCCGCGACTGAAGAATCCACGCCGCCGGACATAGCTATGAGTGCTTTCATTTCTCCGTGCTTTCTGCAATAATAAACGCCCGAATCATTATAACAGAATCGGGCGGTAATGAACAACATAACGTTGCGTCCGGACTGATCTTCTATCCTCTGACTTTGCTGAGCGATCCGTTCTTATTGAGGATGGGAGCTATGGCCTTGTAGATTATCGGAGCAAGTATGAATGCGCAGACGGCGTTTATAAGGGAAGCGGGGAGCTTGGAAGCCATTACTGCCAGAGCGCCGTCCAGCGGATTGCCGTATACGAATCTCTGGTATACGTAGGTCTTGAGCATGTAGAGCACAACATAGCTGAGGGCACCGACAACGCTTCCGGTGACTATCCTTGCGTTGCTCTCGGGCTTGTTCTTAACGTAGGTGCCGGAGACCTTAGCGCATATCCAGGCCATCGCGAACTTGGAAACGAAGGTTATGAGCGCCTGTATGAAGTCGTATCCGCCTACCATGTCGTAGATGCCGGATCCCAGACCCGCGGGAAGTCCACCCGCTATGGGTCCGAACATCAGACCCGAGAGCAGACAGAACACGTTCCCGAGGCTGAGCTTGGAGCCGAAGAACGGGATCCGCAGATATGTTATGACGAACACTATCGCAGTCATTACGCCTATGAAAACTATCCGGAACGTCTTGTTGTCCTGTGAGTTGTTATTCATGACGACCTCCTTATATCCTGAACGGATCAGTTAAGATCCAAAAAACCCTTGAAGTAGAATTGCTGATAGTGTAAATTAAACTTGATCATATGAAAACTATCAGAATAAAAGAATTTTATATAACCAGATCGGAGCGGACAAATGAAAAAGACTCCTGAATACATAAACATCTACGAAAAGCTAAAAAACGACATCATCGAAAGGGTATATCCGGCGGAAAGCAGGCTTCCCTCCAAACGTGTGGCGGCGGACCGGTACGGAGTCAGCGTAATAACGATACAGCATGCCTACGAACTTCTGGAGGAGGAAGGATACATAGTTCCCCGCGAAAGGAGCGGGTATTTCGTATGCTACGATCCTACGGACGTTTTCGGCAGCGTGCATAGCATGGAAACGCCTGATGCCGCGGAGCCTTCGGACGATGCTTCGGCAGGCAATTTCCCCGGTCCCGGTTTTGAACCGTTCCCGTTTTCCGTCTACGCAAAGGCCGTAAGACGCATACTTTCGGAAAAGGCGGAAGCCGTTCTGGTAAAGGCTCCCGGGCAGGGGTGCCTTGAGCTCAGGGAGGCTCTTGCCGGCTATCTTGCAAGGAGCAGGGGCATAAAGGTGACGCCGGACAGGATAGTCATCGGAAGCGGCGCGGAGTATCTGTACGGCATGATAATAGACATGCTGGGAAGGTACAGAAGCTACGGGATAGAGGATCCGTCTTACGGAAAGATACTTCAGGTGTACAAACTGAACGGCGCCCACACGGAGCATCTCCGGCTTGGTAAGAACGGAATACGCACTACGGAGCTGGAAAAGAGCGGGGCGGGAGTCCTCCACATTACGCCTTACAGGTCCTATCCAAGCGGCATAAGCGCCAGCGCGTCCAAAAAAAGAGAGTACATCAGCTACGCCAAAAGCCGCGGAGCCTGGATAATAGAGGATGATTTCGAGTCCGAATATTCGCCGCTGTCCAAGCCGGAAGAGACACTTTTCCAGATAGACGGCGGGGTAAGGGTGATATACGTAAACAGTTTTTCGATCACCATATCTCCCGGTATAAGGATAGCTTACATGGTCCTTCCCAAACTGCTTGTCGAAGTATATAAAGACAGGGTCGGATTCTGCTCATGCAGCGTTCCGACCCTGGATCAGCTCGTCCTTGCGGAGCTATTGTCCGGTGGAGATTTCGAAAGGCATATAAACCGTGTAAGAAGAAAGATCAGACGATCTTAGCGTTCGGGCAGTGCTCGACTATGTAGTCGTACACGAAGTCGAAGTCTTCCGCCGTTACATATATCTGATTGCGCATCAGTTTTCCGTGCAGCTTTATAAGGTCCTTGCTTCGCACGGCTTTTATCTTTTTAACGTTGGAAAATCTGGAATACAGCGACCCGCCTGCAGATGACAGCATTCCGGATCCGGCAGCCGTAAAGTTTCTAGCTGCACCTCCCGCAAGCATGGTAAGCGTTTCCAGCGCGCGGGCCTTATCCGTCTTTATCTGAGTATGATCCACGCCGTCCTTGTCCATGTCGAACAGGACGGTGTATTTTCCGTTGTTTGCCTTGGTAACTATGTAGTAGGCGGGGATGGAGAGGATCATCAGTATAGCCAACACCAGAACGCCCATCTCTATGGAATAGAGCAGACCCTGCCATCCGTCGTGAGAGAAAAGATGCATCACAGACATCAGCACGATGATGATGCCCGCTGCGATCCCAAGCACTCTCCATACTTCGAAAAGCAGGAAGAAACTCTTCATCATCGGCAGCTCGTATACCCAGTGGTATTTTTCGCCGGCATCTTTGAAAATGCTCTTGTCTGATTCTTTTACGGGGACTTTCGGATCGTTGTCGTATTCTGCCATTTCGGGGCCTCCTTCAGCTGCAGGGGCGGTAAAGAATATATGATGGGTGTAACGGTCTTTGGATCAGCTGCTTCGTTCGGGCGCACCGATTATAAGAGCGAATAGTTCCAGCCTGCCTATAAGCATTAGCAGAGACATAACTACCAGGGTGAAATCACTGAGAGCGCCCATCACGAACGGGAAACTGAAACCGTTGCCAGTATTGGTAAGAGATGCGGCGCAGAGGTTGATGCTGCTGAGCATGTCGGGAGCGTCAAAGCTTATCAGGAATGTACCGATCGCAAAGAAAGCGAAGAACGTAAGCAGGAAGGTGGACATCTGCGCGGCCGTCTTTCTGGGAACTTGTTTTCCGTTGAGTTTAGTAGCTATCATTGCGCGCGGATGGAGCCTTACGGTAAAGGATCTGGAAAGTATCCTCACGATGACTATGAGTCTGGCCACCTTTATGCCGCTGGTAAGCGAGAAACTGCTGCCGCCTATGAAGGACGCTATCGTAAGCAGGGACTGGGCGAACGGCGGCCACTTGCTGATGTCGTCCAGAGCAAGGCCCGTTGTGCTGATGTTGGATACGGTGTGGAAGCAACCCAGCTCCACGGATTCGCGGACGCCGTAGGTGCCGGATATCGCAAGGCTTGCGCTTACAAGGACGCAGAGCACTACTACGATGCCGAGAAATACTGTAACTTCAGTGTTTTTTTCCAGTTTACGGGTACGTTTTCTAAAAGCGTAATAGTAGATCGGATAACTTATCGAAGTAAGCAGCATGAACGCCATTACGACTGTCTCGGCAAAGCCGTTGGGAAGCACCGGACCGGGCGACATTCCGCCCGTGGAAATGGTCGCGAATGCCACGCATACGGAATCGGAGAATCCGCAGCCCGTAGCCGCAAGAAGAGCAAGCAGAACAACTGTAAGAGAAAGATAGACAAGAATCAGCCTTCTGAACGCGGTGCTGAAGCTCTTGCCGAATCTGTAGAACGTTTCTGAAGTCTCTCCGGCCATGGAGTCTCCGTCCGGAGAACTCATCAGAAGGGCAAGGATGGCAAGCGACATGCCGCCGCCTATCCACTGGCAGCCTGCGCGGAAGATCCTGAGCCATACCGGCAGTTCCAAAGGCTTGGGGAAGAGCGACAGACCCGTGGCGCTGAACGCGGAGACGCTGTCGAAGAAGCCGCGGAGCGGATCCTTAAGGTATCCGGTAAAGTAGTAGACTCCGGTGCTGATGAGGGAGAGCACCAGAAAAGCCAGCGCGGAATAGACCATTACGCGCCGTGCACTCATTATTCTGTTGCGGCGTGTCCGGTCTTTCATCTGTTGTTATCTTTCCAAAATACACGAGTAAACATAATGAATATTGTGTATATCTCTAATCTGCCGGCTATCATGAACATGGACAGCAGTATCTTTATCGGGTATGAGAACAGCACGAAGTTGCAGCTGGGGCCTATCAGGTTGAATCCCGGCCCTATGTTGCTTAAGGTAGCTACTACTGCGCTCAGCGAGGTTACAATGTCGTATCCGTCCAGGCTTACGATCACAGTTCCGATGAGCATGGTCATAAGGAATATGATCATGAAGGATTTTACGTTGGACAGAGTATCTTCGTCCACGTTTCTTCCGCCCAGCTTTATTGGCCTTACGGCGCTGGAGTGCAGCCTGGACTGTGCTCCGCGCTTTATGAGCTTGGCAGTCAGGATTATCCTTATGACTTTAACGCCGCCGCCCGTGGACGACGCGCAGCCGCCGACTACCATAAGCAGAAATATAATGATGCGGCAGGGGATGGGCCAGGTGTCGTAATCCGCCGTGCCGTAACCGGTGGTAGTTATGATGGATACCACCTGGAAGAAGGCGTAGCGGAAGGCCTCGGCGATGCTGCCGTAAAAGTGCTTTATAAGCAGCATTACGCTTATGAAAGCCGTAGATCCGAAGATAATTCCCAAATAAGTACGGAATTCCGGATCTTTCAGCATTATCTTGGGCTTTCCTGTAAACAGATAGTGATAGAGGTTGAAGTTGACGCCTGCCAGAAGCATGAACACTGCTATCACCATCTCCACGTAGGCGCTGCCGAACGCGGCTATGCTCTGGCTGTGGGTCGAGAGACCGCCTGTACCTACTGTTCCGAAGGTATGGGTAGATGCCTCGAAGAAGTTAAGCCCTCCGCACATCAGGAAGATTATCTCTACGATCGTAACTCCGAAGTAGATGGTGTAGAGCTTTCTTGCGGAATCGTTAACGGTGCCGGAGATCTTGTCCATGGTGGGGCCGGTGGTCTCGGCGCGCATTATCTTTGCGCCGCCTATTCCCAGCATCGGAAGCAACGCTATGGTAAGTACCAGAACGCCCATGCCGCCCAGCCAGTGGGTGAAGCTCCTCCAGAAAAGGATGCCGTAGGGCAGGGCTTCTATGTTGCTTACTATCGTGGAACCTGTGGTGGAGAATCCGGAAGCGGTCTCGAAGAACGCGTCTATGAAGTTGGGTATGGACCCGGATACCACGAAAGGAAGAGCTCCCAGCGCGGACATTCCGGTCCAGGCCATCGCGACGATGAAGAAACCATCGCGCATCTTAAGAGTGTTGTTGTCTCCGGGCGGAAGGACCTTTATGACTATAAGACCGATGACTATCATGGGCACGGAGCACACGATGAAGCTGAGGAAGACATGAGTCTCCTTATAGATCAGCGCAACGACGGCAGGGATAAGCATTGCCGCCCCTACGAGCGCCATTACAGCCATCAGTATTTTGGTTATAGGCCTTTTGTTGAGGATCATTTTACAGGATCGTGGACTTTCCTTTCGAAAGCAGGTTCTCCAGCGCTCCGGAAGAGGAGAGCAGGGACAGGATCAGGACCTTGTCGCCTTCCTGGATCTTCGTGGAGCCGTTCGGGATGAAGGTCTCGCCGTCTCTTTCCACGGCAGCCAGAAGCACGCCGTCCGGGATCTCCAGATCCAGCAGCGTCTTGGATGTAAGCAGCATGCGCTTGTCGACCATTACTTCCCTGAGTTCCGCCTGACCGTTTATTACCTTGGAGAACAGTACCACGCCGTCCTTGCGGATCTTGTGCATTATGTCCGTGGCGGTTATGTTGAGCGGGTTGATTATCATTACGTCGCCGAGCTGCTCTATAAGGGATTCGTAGCTCTTGCGGCTGGTCTTGGCTACTATCTTGTCTACGCCGTACTGCTTTGCGATGAGCGAGAGAAGAAGGTTCTCCTCGTCGAAGCCGGTGAGGGCAATGAAGGCGTCCATTCCGCCGAGGTTCTCCTCGCGGAGTATTGCAGTGTCTGTTGCGTCCGCGTTGAGTACGAGCACTTTGTCCAGCTCAGCGGACAGGTATTCGCAGCGCTCCTTGTCCAGTTCTATTATCTTTACGGCAGCGCCGTGTTCCACAAGTTGGTTTGCAAGGAAGTATCCGGTGTTTCCGCCGCCGGCGATCATTACGCGGCTGATGCGCTTTTCCTCGCGGGACTGCTTGACGTGCTTTCCGAGAGCGTCTACGGAAGCCTGAAGACCTATGGCGTATACCACGTCGTCCGGGAATATGAGCGTGGAGCCGTTGGGGATTATTATCTTGCCCTGTCTGGAGATCGCAGCGATCAGTATGCCGCTTTCGGGAAGCTTTATGTCCTTAAGCTGGTTGCCCGCAACGCCGGAGATGTTTCCTGCCTCGAACTCCAGAACGCCTACGCCATCCTTGCTGAGGCGTCCTCCGGAAAGGGCGTACTGCTGCGTTATGTATTTGAATATCTCGTCGGCGCAGGATTTGTCCGGATTGACTACATAGTCTATGCCCATGTTGTCGCGTATGAAGTCCAGCTGCTCCAGGTGTTCCGGAGCTCTTACCCTTGCGACCGTCATGCGGCAGCCTAGCGCCTTTGCGAAAGCGCAGATGACGATGTTCTTTTCGTCGTTGTCGGTAGTGGAGATGAGGAGGTCGAAATTGCCTATTCCCATTTCCTTGAGAGTATCTATCTGTTTAGCGTCTGCAGTTATGGTGAACAGGTCCAGGCTCTGGTTTATGGTCTGGATCCTTTCTTCGTTTACGTCCAGGACGGTAATGTCGTTTCCGCCGTTTATCATTGCTTCGGCTATGGCTGTTCCGAGTTTTCCGGCTCCTACGATGGCGACTTTCATGCTCTGTCCTCCCTGTATTAATAACTATACTTGATTAGTATACCACAATCGTGTTTGGTGTGGTATAATGTTTTGAAACCCGGCGCCGCAGGGCTGTTTTAGTATGTCCTTTCAGGCGCTGCAAACAGGAGAAAAGATGAGTTTACCGATAGTTGCCGTGGTCGGAAGGCCAAACGTAGGCAAGTCAACGTTCTTTAATAAGGTAGTCGGATCCAGGATATCCATAGTCGAGGATACCCCCGGTGTTACCCGCGACCGGATCATGGCGGAGGCTGAATGGATAGGAAAGCGTTTCCTGCTTATCGATACCGGCGGAATAGAGCCTGAGAACAAGGAGATAATACCTTCGCAGATGCGCGCCCAGGCAGAGCTTGCCATGGACATGGCGGACGTCATCGTATTCATGGTGGACGGACGCGGAGGCCTTACCGCCGCAGACCGCGAAGTAGGCGATATGCTGCGGCGCAAGAACAAGGACGTAGTCCTGGTCGCCAATAAGATAGACAGTCCAAAGATGCCGGACGGCTTCTACGACTTCTACGAGCTAGGGCTGGGAGAGCCTTTTGCAGTTTCTTCCACTAACCAGCTGGGCCTGGGCGACGTTCTGGACGCGATCATAGAGAGGATCCCCGAGAGCGCCTTCGAGCAGGACGATGAGGACGACATAAAGATAGCCATAATCGGACGTCCGAACGTTGGTAAATCCTCTCTTGTCAATGCGTTTCTGGGCGAGGAGAGGGTGATAGTTTCCGAGATCGCAGGAACCACCCGCGATTCCATAGACACGCCTTTCGAAAAGGACGGGCAGAAGTTTACGCTCATAGACACCGCGGGCATACGCCGCCGCACCAAGGTCACGGACGAGGTGGAGAAGTTCTCCGTCATAAGGGCCATGGCTGCCATCGAGCGCTGCGATGTTGCGCTTATGGTAATAGACGCTCAGGAAGGCCTTGCGGATCAGGACAAGCGCATCGCAGGTCTAGCGCACGAGGCCGGCAAAGGCATAATCGTAGTCGTAAACAAGTGGGACCTTGTTGCTAAAGAGACCAACACCATGCGCGACATGGAGCGCAAGATAAAGGGCGAGCTGCAGTTCATGAGCTATGCCCCGGTAATGTTCACGTCCGCTGTAAAAGGCCAGAGGCTCCTTCCTGTAATAGACGCCGCAAGATCCGTTGCCGAGAACCGAGCCATGAGGGTGGGGACCGGACAGCTCAACAGCCTTATAGCGGACGCGGTAATGATGAACCCGACGCCTGTGGATAAGGGAAAGAGACTCAAGATATACTACGCTTCGCAGATTGGTATAAAGCCGCCGCTGTTCGCGTTCTCAGTTAACGACAGGGAACTTATGCATTTCTCGTACGCAAGGTATCTGGAGAACAAGATCCGCGAGGGCTACGGGTTTGCAGGAACATCAATAAAGTTCGTATTCCGCAACCGTTCTGAAAAGGAGCAGTAGTAAGCTTTTCGTATCGGGCCGGAACTTTCAGACAGGATAATGAGCAAGACTTATCACATAGTTACATTCGGATGCCAGATGAACGAGCGCGACTCGGAGACTCTGGCCGGCATGCTGGAGCAGATGGGCTACGAATACTGCCCTGAGTTTAAGGATGCCGATGTTTGCGTGCTCAACACCTGTTCCGTCCGCGAGCATGCGGACAAACGCTTCTTCGGAGTGCTGGGGCAGCTGAAGAATCCTCACGAGAAGTACCCGGGCCGCATAGTCTGCGTATGCGGATGCATGATGCAGCAGCAGGTCCACATAGATACCATGAAGGCCAAATACCCCTGGGTGGATCTGGTCTTCGGAACGCATAACATTGCTGATTTTCCAAATCTTTTCCGCAACGTTGCGTCAGAGCACGAAAAGATAGTGGACGTCTGGAAGGACGCCGGTCCGATAGCCGAGGGACTTCCCGCAAAGAGGGAGTATCCGTTCAAGGCCTACGTAAGCATAATGCAGGGCTGCAACAATTTCTGCACCTACTGCATAGTGCCGTACACCAGGGGTCGCGAGCGCAGCAGGGCGCCGGAACAGGTCCTTGCGGAGATAGAGAGCCTCGCCGCTTCCGGCACCAAGGAGATAATGCTGCTGGGTCAGAACGTTAACTCTTACGCGGGGGTGTGCGGATCGGACGATGCCATGCAGAGCATCCGGTTTGCGTACGGTCTTGAAAGCGGCCGGAAGGTTACATTCCCGCAGCTTCTCCGTATGATAGACCGGATAGAAGGCATAGAGCGAATACGCTTCATGACTTCGCATCCCAAGGATCTTTCGGACGATCTTATACAGTGCTTTGCGGATCTTAAGCATCTCTGCAAGCAGATCCATCTGCCGGTGCAGGCAGGCTCGGACAGGGTGCTGAAAGAAATGAACCGTCACTACGATTCCGCACATTATCTGGAGCTTATAGAAAAGCTCCGCGCGGCGTGTCCGGACATAGCGATATCCACGGACATAATCGTGGGTTTCCCCGGCGAAACAGAAGAAGATTTTATGTCAACAATTGAACTTGTGAGGAAAGTCCGCTACGATTCCGCGTTCACATTCATCTATTCGGTGCGCAAGGGCACGCCGGCTGAGCGCATGACCAATCAGGTCCCGGAGGACGTAAAGCATCAGCGTTTCGACAGGCTTCTGGATCTCATTCACAGCATCCAGGAAGAAAAAGCTGCTGCAGATCAGGACGCAGTACTTCCGGTACTGGTGGAAGGCGCAAGCAAGACGGATCCTAACGTTCTGTCCGGTCGTACGGAGTCCAACAAGACGGTGGACCTTACGGTAAGGCCGCAGACGCTGGACGCAAACGGACTAAGGTGCCCGGAGGATCTTATAGGAAAGATAGTCCCGGTAAAGATAGTAAAGGCGCAGACCTTCAGCCTCTACGGCGAAACGGTCTGAGAAAGCGCCGGTCCACCCGGTCCGGCAAAGCATTTCGGATAAACACTTATTTAATTTTTCAGGAGAAAAACAATGGGTAAAGGAATGAAAGCGGGCAAGAAGCCCAAGATGAACAACCAGCAGGCACAGATGGCGCAGTTCCAGGCCATGCAGGCCCGTTTCGCGGCTGCTCAGGCTGAGATAGAGCAGAAAGAAGCAGA
>JAILDA010000020.1 GCA_024689865.1 Clostridia bacterium
CAACGGGCACGGCAGCGACTGTTTCTTCCTGGAAAGAAACGGCGACAAAGAAATAGCCGCTACGATAAAGCAGCTCTGCGAGAGCCGCCTGCCCGGCTACTTTGCGCATCTGGACCCGTACAGGGACATACAGGTGCTTACACCGGTGCGCAAAGGCATCTGCGGCTGCATGGAACTGAACAAGACGCTCCAGGAGGCTCTCAACCCGCCTTCGCCCGAAAAGCACGAGAAGACCTTCGGCGACAAAGTGTTCCGCGAAGGCGACAAGGTGATGCACATAAAGAACGACTACATGCTGGAGTGGAAGGACCTGGGCACGCTGCAGAGCGGCACGGGAGTCTTCAACGGAGACATGGGCATAGTCTCCTCCATAAACAGCGACACCGGCACCGTAAACGTGCTCTACGACGAAAACAGGCTTGTAAGCTACGACTTTACCAACCTGGACGAACTGGAGCCGGCATTTGCCATAACGGTACACAAGAGCCAGGGATCCGAGTTCCCGGTGGTGGTGATGCCCATGACCCACTTCCCGCCCATGCTGGCTATGCGCAACCTGCTCTACACGGCGATCACCCGCGCCAAGGAAGGCGTCGTAATGGTGGGCGACCCCCGCATGCCCGGCGTAATGACGGACAACACTTCCGCCAGAAAGCGCAACAGCGGCCTTAAGGCAAGGCTCGTAAAGCTTTGGGAGACCGACTATGAGCATCATGGGCAGTAGAGCGGAACGCGCCGCGCAAAATCACGGAAACGAAGCGTCCGGACTCGGAATCATGGAACGCGCCGCAGGCAAGGTTCTGGATCTGGTGTTCCCGCAGAACATCTACTGCCTTTGCTGCGGAGACACCATGGAGAAAAGCCGCATCCACGGCATCTGCGATAAATGTGCGGAAAAGATCAACTGGCTGGATCACGACCCGTTCCGCGCCAGCCTGGAAGACTTTGCCTTCGACCACGTGCTGTCGTGCTGCGTGTACGGCTTTTACCCGCGCAGGATAATGCACGACCTTAAGCTCCACGGCAAACCCTACATCGCAAGGAGCATAGGCCCTCTGATGGCGGAAAAAGTACTGGCGGAAAAGGCGTTAACGGGAGGAGGCGGATACACCGCCCTTCTGCCGGTGCCCTGCACGGCGGTCAAGCGGCGCAAACGCGGCTACAACCAGGCAGAACTTTTAGCGAAATACGCCGCAAAACAGCTTAGACTTCCGGTCTGGACAGACGTCCTGATAAAGCAGAAAGAAACGCCCTCCATGAGGCTCTCCACCGGTGAAGAGCGCAGAAACCTTATGCAGGGAGTATTTTCGGTGGATCAAAACACTTGCGCAAAGCTGCGCGGAGCGGATATACTGCTTGTTGACG
Source organism: Clostridia bacterium (assembly GCA_024689865.1). Lineage (GTDB taxonomy): Bacteria > Bacillota > Clostridia > Peptostreptococcales > Anaerovoracaceae > RUG13409. The sequence goes on from JAILDA010000020.1 coordinate 1,366, forward strand.
ACGTCCTGACCACAGGGAGCACCGCAGATGCCTGTGCGCGCACTCTTAAGGACGCAGGGGCAAGGACCGTTTCCGTGCTGTGCTTCGCTTCCTCGGCTAGAGCGTTCGAGCCGGAATGGGAGCGGGAGACAATAACTGAATAACCATCCGAAAGTACGGGCTGCCCGGGTCTGTGGCTGCAAGTCCAGGCCAGCTATGGGCAAAGGGACCCACGTAAGCAGGAGCAAGGCTCCTTGTGATCATGGCATAGCTTAGAAGTAAGTCCGCGGAAAATCCGAGCACGGCAGGTGTGGGGTCAAAGGCCAGGTCAGCCGGGCAGCCCGCGCTTTCGGAACATAAAGAAACAGGACCTTACGGTCCTGTTTTATCTTTCGCCGGGCGCCGGTCATGATCGGCGTTGCAGGAACAACACTATGCAGGCGGCGATAATGCCTGCAGTTAATCCTGTCCAAATAGTTGTCAATGCTTTACTCTCCAGCCATTTATATACAAAAGAAAACGGAGGGATCACCTGAAGCAGCGTCATTATTACTGCAACCAGAACTGCGATCCCGAGAGAGATCATAACCCTTTTAAATAGCTCTGTCTTCATACCGCCCTAATAAGTATTCTCCCTAAAAAGAAACAGCTTTGCCGCCTACCTATCCCATCTAAGAACATATTACTAATGGACAACCGAACCGGGACAACACTATTTGGAAATGCCTCTTAAGAAACATGGTCACTGTTTTGTGTATAATTATATCATTAATTATTTATTACGTCTATTTTTCAGACAACACCCCTTGAATATGTGATATGCACACGGTATCTACTATTCGGCATTTGCTTTGTTATTTCTTATAGACAACTAACAAAGACCGCCGGGAGCGCCGGCGGCCTTTTTACGTTATTCAGTTGGTTCGATAACTGCTATTCGGTTATCAGCAGGCCGTAGCCGCCGTCGTTCCTCTTGTATACCACGTTGGTGGTGCCGCCTTCCGGGTCGCGGTAGATAAAGAAACTGTGCTCCAGCATCTCCATCTGCAGTATCGCTTCTTCGGAGGTCATGGGGGTAAGGGTGAAGCGCTTGGTGCGCACGATCTTGCCCTCTTCGGCCTCTTCCACGTCCGGAAGTTCGCTTGCGATAACAGCTCCCTGATCCTTGTGCCTCTTTACCAGTCTGGACTTGAAGCGCGACATCTGCTTGGACAGTTTGTCTATTACCTGATCCAGGCAGTAAAGAAGGTCGGCGTTGCTCTCCTCCGCGCGGAAGGACATTCCGCCTGCGGTTATGGTAGCTTCCAGCTTGGCAAGGCCGGTCTTGACCTCGGAAAGCATTACGTTGGCTTCCGCATCCTTGGAGAAATACTTGTCCAGCTTGCTGAGCTTGCCCTCGATCTTGTCGCGGAGGGCCTGGCTGGGATTTAAGTTCCTGCTATTGATCTTGACTTGCATAGTAGAACCTCCTTTTGTTTACTATCTACATTATACACCATTTTGTGTTAATTACGTAACGAACTTGTAAAGAGACCGCAGTTTTTTGCGCCGTCTGATAATTCTGCCGAAGATGCCCTTTATGGTTCTGCCGCAGAGGGCGAAATAAAAAAACAGGCGGAGCAACCTGTTTTCAGTTGCACGGTTAACCGCAATAGTGTATAATTCCCATTAGTTAAAGGAGAAATACTATGAGCAGCTTAATGGAATACAAAGGATATCACGGAAAAGTAGAGTACAGCAGCGAAGAAAAGCTCTTCCACGGCAGAGTAATAGACATAGACGACACCATAGCCTTTGCAGGCGCGTCGGTAGCAGAGCTGGAGAAGACCTTTAAGGATGCCATAGACGGCTACGTAGAATGGTGCGAGCAGATAGGCAAGGCTCCCGCCAGAGAATACAAGGGATCCTTCAACGTCCGCATAGCCTCCGATCTTCACAGGGAAGCCGCGCTAGCAGCCGCTCAGGCAGGCAGCACCCTGAACCAGTTCGTGGCAGACGCCATTAAGGAAAAACTTTTCAGAATATGACTCATCTAGTCTCCGCATTTTCTGCGGAGACTTTCGCTTCCCGTATCGAACGGCCCCGCGCTCAGGACGTGTGGTCGTTCGCATAAAAAAGCCTCGTTCAGGAGAACGGGGCCTTTCCATTTCATTAGCTTTTCTTTGATGTTTTACCGGTACGAATCGTACAGTTTCTTAAACACCGGCAGCGAGCGCTTTATCATGTCCTCGGACACGCAGTACGCAAGCCTTACGTAGCCGGTGCATCCGAAGCCCATACCGCTTACAACCAGAAGATCCAGCGACTTGGCCCTTTCGCAGAAGGCCTCCGTATCGTCGCCCAGTATCTTAAGGAACAGGTAGAAAGCGCCCTGCGGCTTAACGCACTCGTAGCCGATCTCTTTAAGGCCGCCGTAGAGCAGGTCGCGGTTCTTCTTGTACCGGCTGATGTCCGAAGTCTGGCCGGTAACGCGCCCCACCACCTTCTGCATAAGGCTGGGAGCGCAGACGAAGCCCAGGCTCCTTCCCGCGCCGCATACCGCCGCGTAGACCTTGTCGTGGTCCTCCACTTCCTGCGGCACTAGGACGTAGCCGATACGCTCGCCGGGCAGCGACAGCGATTTGCTGTAGCTGTAGCACACCAGCGTATTCTTGTAATACTTGGTAACGTACGGAACGTCCAGTCCGTCGTAGACCACTTCGCGGTAAGGCTCGTCGCTTATAAGCACTATGGCATGTCCGAGCTCCGCGGACTTTCTGTCCAGAAGCGCCGCAAGTTTTATGATCGTTTCTTCGGAATATACCGCTCCGGACGGATTGTTGGGCGAGTTGATTATTACAGCTCTTGTCTTAGGGCCGATGGCAGCCTCCAGAGCCTTAAGGTCTATCTGGAAAGCCTTTGTATCCGCGGGTACTTCCACAAGGCGGCCGCCCGCGTTTCCGGCGAACACTCCGTACTCCGGGAAGTAAGGCGCTATGGCTATCACCTCGTTGCACTCCGGCGTTACCAGCGCCCCGAAGCATATGGTAAGGGCCGCCGCGGCTCCGCAGGTCATGTACAGGTCGTCCTTTCCGAAAGCTGTTCCGAAACGCTTGTTAAGGTCGTCCGCAATCGCCTGACGCACGCCGGCATCGCCCTGGGCGGAAGTGTATCCGTGTACCGCTATGGAAGGCTCGTTGTCAAGTATGTCCTCTATGGTCCGGTTGACGCTGTCCGGCGACGGTACGGCCGGGTTGCCCAGGCTGTAGTCGTAGATGTTCTCCGCGCCTACCTGCGCCGCGCGCATCTTTCCGTACTCGAAAAGCTCGCGGATGACGGATCTGGCGCTTCCGAGCGCATACATTCTGTCGGATATGATCATTGCCGTTTTCCTTTCTGTATTGTCCGACGGCCCTGCCGGGCTTACGGTCTTAACGTTTGTTTACCTGTTCTGCATACAGCGGAACTTATTTGTTGACCCGGTTGACAGGCTCTTCGCCGTTTTCCGCGCGGAAAATGTTATCCCATATCGTGCGGTATGCCTTGCGGAACATGTTTACCGTTACACCCGCTATGTGCGGCGAGAACAGCACCTTGTCCGCAAGCTCTGCCGGCATGTTAAGGAACTCGTTGTCCTTAAGCACCGGTTCCGGCGCCACGGTATCGAATGCAGCCCTGGAAAGCTTGCCGCTCTTAAGAGCGTCTATCACATCCGCGTTCACCATAAGCTCCCCGCGCGACGTGTTGATCAGCATGGCGCCGTCCTTCATCTTGGCGATGAAATCTTTGTCCACCATGCCGGCGGTCTGCGGGTTAGCCGGAAGATGCAGGCTTACAATGTCGCACTGCTTAAGCAGCTCGTCCCTTTTCAGGAACTTTGCGCCGGTGGCCAGCTCTTCCTCGCGCGGCTGCCTTGCCACCGTAAAGAACACTTCCGGTCCGAAGGGCTTGAGCATCCTTACGACTTCCTTGGCAATGTCGCCGAAGCCAATCAGTCCTATCTTAAACTCCGAGAGCTCGTGGACTCCGGCCTTCATCATGGCGGACTTAGTCTCTATCTGGCGACCCTCGAGCACGGCTCTGTGTCCGAAGAGCACGTCGCGCGTTAGCGCAAGCATCATCATTACGGTGTGCTCCGCTACCGCCGCGGCGTTGGCGCCTTTGTTGTTGCAGACGATAATCCCGCGCTCCGAGGCAGCCTTAACGTCTATGCCGTTGTAGCCCACACCTTCCGAATGGATAAGCTTAAGGCCCGGCATGGCGTCCATGTGTGCCGCCGTAAACGTACCTATGGCGTCGATTATTACGTACTGCGCGCCGCCGGCTTTTTCTGCAAGCTCCTCCGGGGTTATCTGCCCCGGAAGAGCAATAAGCTGCGCGCCTTTTATGTCTATGTCCGCGCCGAATTTCTCCTGGCGCGGCATTGATCCTATAAGAGCTACCTTCATGGCGGTCTCCTTTGTCTGCCGTATCGTCCGGCAGCTGTCCGTTACCGGTATGCCGCTGAGCTTAGAACGCCCAGTTGCCTTCCTTGAATATCTGAACCTTCTTGCCTTCGCGGGTGTTGGCTACGATGCTCAGGTCCTTGGAGCCTATCATGAAATCTACGTGCATGAAGGACTTGTTTACGCCCTTGTCGTATGCTTCCTGCAGAGACTCCAGCTTCTCGAAGTCGTCCAGGCAGTCCGCGAA
>JAILDA010000082.1 GCA_024689865.1 Clostridia bacterium
GTACCCGTAAAGCGCGAAGCAGCCTTCAGATCCGACGGTCACAAGTTCACCAAGGTGGAGATCGTCTTTAAGGAAGAAAAACTCTACGCTCTTAAAGATGCCATGAGCAAGCTCGGAATAACCGGCATGACCGTTTCGCACGTAATGGGCTACGGCATGCAGAAAGGCCACACCGAATACTACAGAGGTGTTGCGGTGGAGACGGATCTTAGGCCTAAGGTACAGGTGGACATAGTCGTTTCCAAGATACCTGTGCGCGACGTAATAGAGACCGCCAAGAAGGTCCTCTATACAGGCCACATTGGCGACGGCAAGATATTCGTGTACGACGTGGAGAACGTCGTAAAGGTACGCACCGGAGAGGAAGGCTACGATGCTCTTCAGGACGTCGAATGACAAACACATAAACGAAGAATGCGGGGTGTTCGGGATCTGGTCCCGGACACCCTTCGCCCTTGCACCGGTGGTCTATTACGGGCTTTACGCACTGCAGCACAGAGGCCAGGAGAGCGCCGGGATAGCAGTCAACGACGACGGCACCTTCAGGGCCTGCAGAGAGCTCGGGCTTGTAAGCGAAGTGTTCTCGCATGAAAAACTGGAGGCCCTCGGGACGGGCGGCATAGCAGTCGGACACGTGCGCTACGCAACCACCGGACACGACAGCAGGCGCAACATACAGCCTCTGCTTATAAACCACCGAAAAGGAAGGATGGCTCTTGCGCACAACGGGAACCTTACCAACTCGTACGCGCTGAGAAAAGCTCTGGAGGACAGAGGCTCCATCTTCCATACCACTACGGATTCTGAGGTCATAGCGTACATCATAGTGCAGGAGAGGCTTAAGCAGGGGAGCATGGAGCAGGCCGTAGCATCTGCCATGGACAAACTCGAAGGCGCCTATTCGCTGGTCATATCATCGCCCAGCAAGCTGATAGGAGCCCGAGATCCTTACGGATTCAGGCCGCTCTGCATGGGACGCCGCCCCGACAAAAGCATAGTCCTTGCATCCGAGACCTGCGCGCTGGACGCAGTGGGAGCAGAGTTCGTAAGGGACATAGAGCCCGGAGAAGTAGTGACCGTAAGCAGCGAAGGAATAAGCTCCGATAAGAGCCGCTGCGGCAAATGTCCCAAACGTCTGTGCGTATTTGAATACATTTACTTTGCCAGACCGGATTCCGTAATTGACGGAAGGAGCGTCTGCCTTGCGCGTCAGCAGGCGGGAGCGTTCCTTGCGCAGGAGCACCCGGTAGAGGCAGACGTGGTGATAGGCGTTCCGGATTCCGGACTGGACGCAGCCATAGGTTATTCAAACGCATCCGGCATCCCCTACGCCATTGGTTTTACAAAGAACAAGTACATAGGCAGGACCTTCATAGCACCGTCCCAGGACCAGAGAGAGTCCGGCGTGGACATTAAGCTAAACCCCATAAAAGCAGTGGTGGAAGGAAAGCGCGTAGTCCTTATAGACGACTCCATAGTGCGCGGGACGACCTGCCGAAGGACCATAGAAACGCTGAGAAAAGCAGGCGCGGCAGAGATCCACATGAGGGTAAGCGCGCCGCCGTTCATCGCCCCCTGCTATTACGGCACGGACATCGACAGCGACGAAGGTCTTATAGCAAACCACCACACACCGGAGGAGATCGCAAGGATCATAGGCGCGGATTCGCTCGGATACCTGAGCCTGGAGCACGCCATGCAGATGGCAGAAGGCTCCGGGACCGTATGCACGGCCTGCTTCAGCGGAGAATATCCCACAGCTATACCGGATCTGTCTTCAAAGGACCGGTTCGAAAAAAAGATACACTCAGAGGACTGATATGTGTTCGATAATCAGCTACTGCAGGGCGGACGTGCCGCCCGAAAAGATACAGGAGAGCCTGGACAGGACCGCTTCCAGAGGCCCCGACGGGAGCCGTGTCATAGATACCGGCAAAGGACTCATGGGCTTTCGCAGGCTTTCGATAATGGGTCTTACTCCTTCCGGGATGCAGCCTTTCGAACTGGACGGAAGCTACGTGGTCTGCAACGGAGAGCTCTACGGATTCGAAAAGCAGCGTGAGGAGCTGAAGAAAAAGGGCTATACCTTCAAAAGCGACAGCGACTGCGAGGTGATCCTCCCCATGTTCCGCGAGTACGGCACGGACATGTTCTCCATGCTGGACGCGGAATTCGCCTGCGTCATCTACGACGGAGACTGCGGAGAGTTCATCGCCGCCAGAGACCCCATAGGCATACGGCCCCTGTACTACGGATGCGACGAGAGCGGCGCGGTGATCTTCGCAAGCGAGGCAAAGAACCTCGTGGGACTTACCGAAAGGATAATGCCCTTCCCTCCGGGACACTACTGGAGGGGCGGCAGTTTTTACCGCTACGCAGACATGACAAAAGTCGACAAGGTCTGCCGCGACGATCTTGAGACCGCCTGCAGAAAAATCCGCGAAAAGCTTATCTGCGGAGTAAAGAAACGCCTTGTCTCCGACGCGAAGGTGGGCTTCCTGCTCTCCGGAGGACTGGATTCCTCTCTGGTCTGCGCCATAGCGGCAAAGGAGAGCAAAGAGCCTGTAAAGACCTTTGCCATAGGCATGAGCGAGGACGCAATAGACCTTAAATACGCAAAGCAGGTGGCGGACTTTATCGGGGCCGACCACACGGAAGTGTACATGACACCGGGGGAAGTCATAAGTACGCTGGAAGAGCTCATTGCGCTTCTGGGGACCTACGACATCACCACTATACGCGCCAGCATGGGCATGTATCTGGTGTGCAAAGCAATTCATGAAAAAAGCGACATAAGGGTGATACTTACAGGAGAGATCTCCGACGAGCTCTTCGGATACAAATATACGGACTTTGCGCCTTCTGCCGAAGAGTTTCAGAAAGAAGCCGAAAAGCGCATCCGCGAGATACACATGTACGACGTGCTGAGGGCCGACCGCTGCATATCGGTAAACTCGCTTGAGGCGCGCGTCCCCTTCGGAGACCTGGACTTTGTAAAATACGTCATGAGCCTGGACCCGGAGATGAAGATGAACAGGTACAACAAGGGCAAATACCTTCTGCGCCACGCATTCGAGGGGCTGGGATACCTTCCGGACAACATACTCTGGCGCGAGAAGGCAGCCTTTTCCGACGCCGTGGGGCACTCCATGGTGGACTACCTCAAGGAATACGCGGGATCAAGATATACTGACGAAGAATTCGAAGCGCTTTGCGGCAAATACAGCCACGCCAGGCCTTTCACCAGGGAATCCCTGCTCTACCGGGAGATATTCGAAAAGTACTACCCCGGCCAGTCAGAGATGGTAGCGGACTTCTGGATGCCGAATAAGTCCTGGGAGGGCTGCGACGTAAGCGATCCTTCAGCAAGAGTGCTTTCGAACTACGGGGAGAGCGGACAATGAATTTTACGAAAATGCAGGGGCTGGGAAACGATTATCTGTATGTCTACGGAGAAGTGCCGGAAGACATAGAGGACCTTTCAAGGAAGCTGTCCGACAGACATTTCGGTGCCGGATCCGACGGGATGATATACATATCCCCCTCGGAAGCCGCGGATTTTAAGATGCGTATCTTCAACGCAGACGGAAGCGAAGCTATGATGTGCGGAAACGGCATACGCTGCGTGGGAAAGTATGTCTACGATAAGGGCTACACCGATAAGACGCACCTTGCCATTGAAACGCTGTCCGGGATAAAGACGCTGGATCTGGACATACGCTGCGGCAGGGTAAGATCTGTAACGGTAGACATGGGGAGAGCTGAGGTAAACGCCGACATGGAGATCCCGATCGGAGAAGACTTAGTGATCTGCACGCCGGTAAGCGTCGGAAACCCGCACGCGGTGATCTTTATCTCAGATATTGAAAAGGCGCCGGTATCAGCGCTCGGTCCGCAGCTTGAGAAACACAGCCTTTTCCCCGGCGGCGTCAACGCAGAGTTCGTGCAGGTGATGTCCGGGCAGAAGCTGCGCATGCGGGTATGGGAGCGCGGGAGCGGCATTACCATGGCCTGCGGCACAGGCGCCTGCGCGTCCGCCGCGGCGGCGATACGAAAAGGATACTGCAGATACGGCGAGCCGGTAACGGTGGTCCTGGACGGAGGAGAACTTTAGATAATCGTAAGCCCTCACGGCAGCATTACCATGAGCGGCCCAGCGGAATTCGTCTATGAAGGTG
>JAILDA010000061.1 GCA_024689865.1 Clostridia bacterium
GCGGCATGCGCAACATGGCGGACGACATCCTCAACGCCAAGAAGATCGCGGACAACGTAGTCGTCTACTTCCACAGCGGCAGCTCCGGCAAGCCCCTGCTCAACCAGTACGAGCTGGAGATAACCCACTACGCCATCGACATGGGCGCGGAAGCGGTCCTCTGCTGCCACACACACGCCATCGCAAGCATGGAAGTCTACAGGAACAAGCCCATATTCTACGGACTGGGCAACTTCGTGACCGTTACCGGCGCCATGAACCCGGACGCAAAGAACGCCAAGCAGCGCCACACCGACTTCTTCGGCTGGCCGGGCATCCAGCCCTGGTGGGATTTCGACGTGTTCAAGATGATCAAGCCGGGCAACGTTCCCTGCTATCCGTTCGCGGAGTACTCCAGAAGCACCATGATAGCCAAGCTGGAGTTCGGCAAGGACGGTCTTAAGTCCGCGGGATTCATCCCCTGCTGGATCAACGACAAGGCCCAGCCCACGCCGGTCACCAGAGACAGCGAAAAGGGCAAGTACGTAATCGACTACATAGCCGACTGGGAAAAGAAATCCGGCTTCACCTTCGACTTCAAGTGGAACAAGGAAGGCACGGAGATAGTCTTCGATCTTACTAAGGACACGGAATCCATCTACCTGGATCCGCCGCCGGAGTTCACGTTCTATTAAGGCAGCCGGGCATACCCGCAAGGCAAGCAACCAATAATCAGTTGCAAGCCCGCAAAGCCCTGAAAACAAAGCATTTTCCAAACGATCAAGAAAGAAGGAAAGATCATGGACAATAAAGTAAGCATAAAGGAACGCATAGGCTATGCGTTCGGCGGACTGGGACAGCAGCTTGCCAACAAGACCGTTTCCCAGTACCTGCTGGTATTCTTTACAAACTGCCTGCTCCTCAACCCGCTTACGGCAGGAGCCATCTTCATGTGGGGCCGTGTGGTAGACGCCATCACCGATATCATCATGGCCAACATCTCGGATAAGACCAAGACCAAGTTCGGTACCTACAGACCGTACATACTCTGGGGCACCATTCCTCTTGCTCTTACATTCGTATTTGCGTTCTTCTGCCCCGAGTTCGTAAGGGCCAACGGAAAGACGATAGTATGGGCTTACATCTTCTACTTCCTGGAAGCTTCCGTATTCAACACCATCACCGGAATGAACTACGGCGCGCTTGCTTCTGCAGTAACCACCGATCCTCAGGAAAGATCCAAACTTGGTTCTGCCAGAAACATCGGCGAGAGCGCAGCTACCCTTATAATCAGTGCGTTCTTCATGTCCACTGTTACTAAGTACGGCGGACAGAACGAGCCCAAGGGCTGGCTGGTGATCGGCATCGTATTCGCGGTACTTATCTGCGCGGGCTACTACATCTGCACATTCCTCGTAAAGGAAAAGATAGAAGTAGTTTCCAAGAAGGACATCAGACCCTTCTCCGAGAGAATAAAGGTCATCAACGGCAACACTCCGTTCTGGGGCATAATCGTAAACATGCTCCTGCTCAACTTCATAGCTGTATTCGGCGGAACGTTCTTCGCTTACTACTGCATGTACAACCTTAAGCATCCCGAATGGATCTCCGGACTTGCTACCATCGGCGGCGTAGCCGGCATCGTAGCAGCGTTCTTCTTCGTCGTTCCTCTTACCAAGAAGATAGAAAAGCGCCAGCTGATGGCTCTGGGATACATCCTCTACATCATCGGCTCGCTCCTGCTGATCATATTCAACAGCCGCACAGGCGCAATACTGTTCCAGCTCTTTACCGGCGTAGCAAACTCCTTCTGCTTCTCCGCCATCTGGGCAGCAGTCCCCGACATGTGCGACTACGGCGCATGGAAGAACGGCGTCTCTTCTCCGGGACTCCTCTATTCCATCTGCATGTTCGTACTTAAGGTAGTCGTAGGCTTCGCTTCCTACGGCGTAGGCGCCATCCTGAACGCTACAGGATTCGACGCTACCGCAGGACTTAACCAGGCAGCAGCAGTCGTTAAGGGCATCAACATCTCGATGGGTGTCGTTCCTATCATCCTCGGCGTGATCGCCATTGCCGCCACCTTCATGATGAAGGCTATCGACAAGAAGAACATGCCTACCTACAGGAACAAGGAACAGAAACCCGCGGAGGAGTAATTCCCCGCGGCCGCAGGGCATTTTAAAACAGCATAAAAGGGCAGGTTGAAAAGCCTGCCCTTTTTTTATACAATGTTGAAAGAAATGGTTTTAGGGTAAAGGCTTTTACCCGGAAGCTGCACAGACAAGGAATAGAGCTGGCGTCGCTTCTTTTATGCGGCGCGGGCCGGGCCCCGGGAGAACTGCAATGAGGACCGAAGATCTTAAATACGTAATGGAAGTCTACAAGACCCGCAGCATCTCCAAGGCCGCGGAGCGCCTCAACATATCCTCTCAGGGCCTGGGCAAGGCCATAAAAGCCTTCGAGCAGGAGCTTGGCTGCGAGCTTTTCGTAAGAGACTACAAAGGAGTGCTTCCCACCCAGATCTGCGAGTACATCTACAACGATCTTTCGGAGATCCTGGACCGCACCTCCGTGGTAATGCGCAAGATATCGGACTACAAGGATTCCGGCGAGCCGGAGTACTTCGTAATGATGGAATCCGTGCTTTCCGGCATGATAGGCGAGGCCCTTGCGGAGTACAACTCCAAATACCTTAAGAACGTGGTCATCGTTCCGCTGCGCCTTCCGGACACGGAGATAGAAAAGCTCTTCGAGGAAAGGGACTACACCTACAAGATCTGCACTAAGGAGCTTCTTAAGAACGACTTCTACAAGACCTACCCGCTTACGACGCTGCACTTCCACCCGCTTGTAAGCAGCACCAACCATCTTTGCAGCAAGACTCACATAACCATAGACGACTTCCGCGGCATGACACTTCTGGTAGAGGACAGTACGCGCCCCTACGTGGACTACTTCCGCCGGCTCTGCAGCGCCGCAGGCATAGAGATCCGCATCAAAAGCGTCTACGACAAGTTCCTTATCCCCAAGCTGCTGTCACAGAACAACAACTACATCTTCCTGGGGCAGAAGGCGGACATAAGCAAGATGCTCCTTACCGGAAAGTACGACCTTACCGTCCTTAAGATAGACCCCGCGTTCGAGACCAACATAGTCATCCAGTCCAGAAAGGACAGCGTGGACCCCGCAATGCTGAACAGCATACGCAACAAGATATCCTTCTTCAGCGAAAGGTATCTGGACTGAGACGGAATGGGAAAAAGAAGCCGGCTGCGGCCGGTAATGCAAAACAGATCGTAATACCGAACATACAGAAACAACATGAGCAAACATCAGACAGCTAAAAAACTTACAGTAATACGGATAGCGGCGCTTTGCCTGGGCCTGATAATGCTGCTCGGCACAACAGCATTTGCGGATAGCGGGAGCGTCCCTGTGCAGGTCTTTTTCGCCGCGGACGGCTCAGCCCCCATCCTAATAGCCCCAAACCCGGCTGCCTCTTCACCGGCAGACGCGCCTACGCCCATACGCAGCGCTAAGGACATGCACCTTCTGGCGGAAGATCCGGAAGGATACTTCCTGCTGGCGGCGGACATAGACATGTCGGAGCTGGCCGCAGAGCCGGGCGGCGCCAACTGGACGCCCATAGCATTTTCCGGCACTCTGGCCGGCGCGGGCTATACCATATACAACCTTAAAATCGACCGTTTCGGCGCAGAAACCGCGGAGACCGTAGATGGGAACGCCAAGGTGTACAAAACCCTGTCTGCGGGGCTGTTTTCGGCCTTAGACGGCGCACAGATAACAGACCTTACCATTCGCGGAGCGGACATAGACGTGCGCGGGGACGCCAACTGCTTTGCAGGCGTTCTGGCGGGCTGGATGCAGAACACTCTGGTGGACAACTGCACCATACTGGACTCCCGGGTAACGCTTGCTGCGGCCTGTCTGCCGGAACCCGGAGCAACGGACAACGGCAAGCCCCGCACAAGCTGCAACGCAGGAGTAGGCGGCCTTGCAGGCTTTGGGGCAGGCAACGGCAAAGGGTCGGAAAGCCGTACCGGAAACTACAACCAGATAACCAACTGCCGCGTGGACACAACGCTTGTATTCGCTGACGAATGCGACTCCTCCCTTAAGGCGGAGCAGTTCCTTGGCGGCGTGCTTGGCGCGGGCTACGCGGACATCACCGGCTGCAGCGTAAACATAGAAGGCTGGGCCGCCATACGCGGCTACGCACACAACGGCGGCATGGTAGGCATGTTCTACGTCTACGACGGCACGGACACCATAGGCCTCATCTCCGGCTGCCAGGTCTCCGGCGCCGTCAACTTCTACGAAAACAACAGGGACCGCCGCGCCTATTGCGACCCCTATGTGGGCGAAAAGATGACCTGGCCAAAGTTCGCGTCGCTTTCCAGCACTTTCAGAAACGGCGAGACCCGCGATTACAGCGCAAAAATGACGCCGGAGCAGTGCGATCAGCCTAAGATAACGGACACCGTGGTCCCCGGAAGCTGCTACAGCCCCGGTTATACCACCCATACCTGCAGCGTCTGCGGCAACACATGGAACGACACGTTTACCCCAAAGGTCCATCAGCCCGGCGACTGGTTCATAGTCCGCTATCCGGGCAACGGCGAGGACGGCCTCAGGATAAAGGAATGCACGCTCTGCGGCGACGTTGCGGAGCAGGAAGTGCTCAAGGCCGTAAAGAGCCTTATCGTGGACCGCACGGAGCTGTCGCTCAACTACAAGGACAGCTATCGCCTTGCGGTGGAGCCGGATCCTTCGGACGCCTACTGGCCCGGCCTTAAGTGGACCAGCACGGACGAGAAGGTGGCGACGGTCTACCAGGACGGCACGGTAACAGCCGCCGGCCGCGGCGAGTGCGTAATAACCTGCGCCACCCCGGACGGCACCGTGTACGCAAGCACCAAAGTAACAGTCGGCTACAGCCCCCTGCAGTGGATAATTAAGATAGTCCTGTTCGGTTGGATATGGTATTAAAGACCCTGGGAAAAAGTTTAACAGCTAAGATAATAGCCGGAGTTCTGTCCGTTGCCATGGTGGCGGGAGGCGCCGCGGGCATTGCCGTGCAGGCAAACGCAGTGCCGTCGTTCGACATTGCCTCGGCAGGCACGGACTCCGTAAAAAAGGCACAGGCAAGGACCGCTCAGGTCTATTCGGCCTACTTGGATCTACTGGAGAGCAAAAGGGACGCCGTGGACCGCTACAACTGGCAGAGGCGCTTCTACGGGGCGTTCGAAGGCGCAGGGGACTTAACGTCGCGCCCGGTGGTGCTTTGCGACGTCTACGGGGACGAGCTGCCGGAGCTTATCTACCTGGATGCGAGCAACGCCTCCGGAACTCTGTACGGCTACACGGCCAGACTAAACGTACTTACCGTGGAGAACGGCAAGCTCCGCACCCTGTACACAAACAGCCACTGGGACGCGGAGGCTCAGCCCGGCGGCCGCTCGGAATACTACCTGTACCAGCTTAAAGGCGACAAGACCCTGTACGTATTTACCACCGGCGGGGATTCGTACCTGTACCGCACATATTCCGCGCTCCAGCCCGCGGACGGCTGGCTTGCGGAGTCCGAAAAGTACTACTATAAAAGCAGTTTCGACGTTTCCGCAGGCGGGCAGGTAACTTATAAGACCATCTGCAGAAAAGACGGAAAGACGGATATCCCGGAGGACGAATACGACCGCGCCGTAAGCGCCATCAGGTCCGATACCGCCTCCATCTTAATGTTCTCCACATACACCAACAACTTCGAAAAGGACTTCGTGGAGGCCAACGGCTGTCCTGCGCTTACCTGCGATCAGGCGATAGCGTTCCTTAAGGAAAAGATATCGCAGTATGCGCCTTTGGACGAAACGCCGGAGGAGCCGGATCTCTCCCGTTACGGCATCCATTACACGGATCCCAGCGGCGGCGTGCCTGCGGATGACCGCAGCTATCAGGACTGGTCCGGAGCCTACCATAGCTTTGTAACTGAAAAGCAGTTCCTGGAATCCGGCGACCCAAGCCTGGGCTACAGCGACCTGGACGCCAAGTACTCCGACGTAAGATTCGCGCTCCGCGACATAAACAACGACAACACCCCGGAACTGCTTATCTGCAACGGCTTCAACGGCCGCGACCTTAGAGCGGAATACGTGTTCACTTTCAGCGGCGGCCGGGTGATCTACTGCGGCAAAACGTCCGCGGACACCTACGCCGTTAAAGGCTATCCGGGGCTCTTCACCGGCGTCATGCAGTCCGGCTGGTACCTGGATCCGATCTATCAGGAACGCTATCTGGACGTTACCATCCTAAGCCACATCACACTTAATAACAACATGCTGGAGCGCGAGCGCGTAAGCCTTACCGGCACTCTCCCGGACACTTGGGAAAAGGAGACGATATATCAGACGGACAACGCGGAGCTTCTGGCGGCAAGCCAAAAGGAACCGTACAACTATCCGTCCTTAAGCTGGTCCGAGCTTACGGACCTGGGCTGGGACAGCTTCCTGTTCTACTGCCTGGGGGAGGACGGAAACACCCGTCTGCTGCGCGTTAAGTTCGACGATACCAGGAGCGTGGACCTTAACTGGGGCTGGGGTCTTTTCGGCAAGGACGCTTCCGAGTACGATCATAACCTTGCCGTCGCAGGCCTTATCCTTAGCCAGGCGGCGGAGCTTTCGCAGCAGGACGCGGAGCAGCGCCTTAAAGCCCTGGGCTTCCCAATGTGCTCTTCCGTGTTCTACGGAGGCAGCGGCTGGGACCAGGACATGCCTGCAACTACCTTCGGTTTCAGTAAGCAGGACATAGGCGGAAAGACGTACATAGTTGCATCCGTAGCGGTGCGCGGTTCCGCCGACGCAGGCGACTGGGTGACCAACGCCGGATCCGTCGTCACAGGTTTTTACTACGCCGCGGACAACATCCGCGAAAAGTTCAGGGAAGAGTACGCAAAACTTAAGACTCTGTACAGCATGGACGTGGGCCCGGACAACACCATCCTGTTCATAACGGGCCACAGCCAGGGCGGCGCCGTTGCCGGCCAGCTTGCCCAGATGCTGGAAGGCCAGTTCGCAAGGCGCGGCAAGATCTTTACCTACACCTTTGCCTCGCCCAACTACCAGACCTTCGAGTACGACGCGGACGCATTTACCAACGTCCACAACATAATAAACGTTAACGACGTAGTACCTACGGTCCCCTGGGGCTACGACAGGTACGGCCACGACTGGTTCTGCGAACCGGAGTTCCGTTTCCTGCTAAACCCGGTGGATCAGATAATATGGAACCACTTACTGTCCACGTATCTGGACTTCATGATCACGGGTCTTCCCAAGAACATGGGAGACGGCGCCGTTAACCTCTACAGCAGGTCTTCCGCACGCTGCCCGGTAGACATCAGCGTAACGGACAAAAAGGGGACGCTTCTGGCCTGGACCCAGGGTCCGGATGTCTTCTTTAACGGTTCGCCCAAGGTGCTGGTCTACACGGAGGGAGACGCTAAATTCGTGGTCGCTCCTCCGGGCGTTGAGTACGACATTCTGTTTACCGGCACGGACAAAGGCACCATGACCTACACCCAGCAGACGGTAAACGCCTACACTCAGCAGACGGTATCGGAGCAGACCTTCGCGGACGTTCCGGTTACGGAGGGCGCGGTCTACGGAGCATCCGCGGACAAAGCCGCAGGAAAAGCCGGCAGGCTCTATCTTCTGGGCTCGGACGGCAAGGCGGTAAGCAGCATTGCACCGGACGGCAGAACGTCTGCCGAACATTTCGGATCGCCGGCGTGGGGGTGGACCTTTGCTGCAATTACGGCAGTAGGAGCAGCCCTGCTGATATTTACAGCCTCAGGCCTGATCCGGGACGCGAAAAAGAAGAAAGAGACCCTGTGATCCGGCCGGACAGAGAGCCGCTGACCGAAATGATGAAAAAAGATATAGATCAAAAGATTTAAGAACGTGACAGTAAAAGCCCCGGAACCGTAAGGCTCCGGGGCTTCATATCATTTATTGCTGGAGGTATGGTTTTACTTCTTATACAGGTTGAACCTTCCGTAGTCGAAGTATCCCGGAACTGCGGCTCCGGTAACTCTGCATTTCTCGGCAAGTTCGCGGACAAGCTGCGGCTTTTCAAGTCCAAGCACTACGCCGTTTATGAACTCATCCACCTGCCAGAGCTTGGTCGCGCCGAACAGTATGCCGCTGATGTGCGGATGCGTTGCAACGAAAGCGGTTGCAAACTCTGCAGGAGTAGCTCCTATGGACTCGGCCAGTTCCTTTATCCTGGGCACCATCTTAATGATCTTCGGACGGATGTTTCCGGCGTCTCTTGTCATGTTTCTTTCGCCTTCAGCATACCAAAGTCCCTGAGCCTTATCCTCCGGATCGTAGCGAAGTCTTGTTATATGTCCGGCTATCATTCCTGCTTCCAGAGGCATTCCGGCATCCAGTTTAATGCCTTCCCTGAACAAGGCCTCGAAGTCTTCGGACTCAACGGCATCACGGCGGCACATATTGTACGCCATCTGGTAAGTCTTCGGGATCGGCAGACCACGCTTCTTCATAAGCTGAACAGCTTCCAGCGCAACCTTAGGATCCCACATTCCGAAGTCGACTTCCTTAGTAAGACCAAGGTCCAGAGTCTCATACATCTCGTCTATTGCATGATCCAGACTCTCGCCCTGTCTGGGACGGGAGAACAGACATCTGTCGGCGTATTCTATGTCCAGGCGCTCCAGCTCTTTTCTAAGCACAGATTCACGGGTCTGATCGGTAATGAATACCTTTATGCCTATCTTGTAATCTTCACGCGGACGGGCAAGGATCTTCATTACATCTCTGAACCTTTCGGTGTTGGAGATGCTGCAGTCCCAGTAATCAACTATATCGAAGTCTTTTATTCCGCGGTCAAGAACACCTGCAACGTATTCCACGCTTTCATCCAGCGTTTGTCTGCTGTAGATGTGCCATGAACCGGCTATAAGCATTTTTACTGCTTGTTCTCTAAGAGAATCACTCATTGTAATTCCTCCATTTCCAGTAATATCAATCAATATGTTAAGCTGCCTGATGCGGAATTACGCTCCGATCCTTGCAAGACCGGAAGCTGCCCAAAGAACTGCTATTATCGTGGAGATGATGGCTATCTTTATCTGGGCATTGGTGCAGGTCTCACGATCCTTCTCGTCGTAGCATCCGCAAAGAGCAGTAGCTCCGCCCTGAGAGAACGGGCTTGCGGAGGATGCGTTAAGTGCATAGATGAAGGTCAGCATTACCGGCAGCGACTGTCCGCCTGTCAGCGAAACTATCACGGGCAGGATGGGTACGAATGCAGCCAGCAGCGCGGTTCCGGATACGAAGAAGGAAAGGAATGCCACGAACAGTACCAGAGCAGGCATTACAAGCCAAGCCGGGATACCGTCCAGGTACTGGCTGAGCGTAGTTACTATGCCAAGTTCGTTGCAGAGCGTCATCATCATGCTCATGCCGCATACAAGGATTATTCCGCCCCAGGGCACTCTGTTCTTAAGTATTCCTATAAGGTCGCCTGTCTTGCACAGTGCGTTTATAACGGTTCCTATTGCGAATACCGTCTGGATCTTAATGTAGTTGCTCAGCCACTTGGTCACCGGGTTGGGTGCTATCAGCTGGATCAGTGCAGGCAGTATTACCAGAAGAACTGCGACCGCTATTATCGTAAGGCTAAGCTTCTGGATCTTCGTAAACGGTTCGGGCTTTTCGATCTTTGCCTCGCCGCTTACCTTATATCCCTTGTAGTAGAAGAATACCAGCAGGAAGACTATCAGCAGGAGTATCGTACCCCAGATAAGCAGTCCCCAGTGCCATTTTTGGATCTCCGGTTCGGAGAACACCTGGGAGAGCGAGCCTGCGAACATTATCGGGGTGGAGCCCCAGGGAACATAGCTTCCGGCTCCGCCGCCGGCCCATACGGCTATTACTGCAATTACCGGGCTGAAGCCCATCTGTGTAGCAAGCGAGAAGGCTATTGGCGACATTATGAACGGTGTTGCCGCAACGCCTCCGCCGATGGCAGCTACTATGTAGGAGGTGATGAACAGCGCTATTCCGGTAGCCCACTTGGCGTTACGGAAAGCGTACATAAGACGCATCGCCACACCCTTCATGGTGCCGTTCTCTATTGCAAAGCCAAAGAAGCATGCGGCTATGAACATGTTAAAGAACAGCGATACCGGGAACTTAGCGATTATCTTGGAAGCGTTCATCTGAAGGAGGACAAATCCGAAGATGAAAGCGAATGCCATACCGATGATACCGATATTGATCTTCTTCCTTTGTCCCAGAACGATAGTGCCTACGACAACTATCAGGAAAATAATAAGATTCAACATAATTACACATCCTTTCGAAAAAAGAGAGAAAGTTTCATCGCTGCGTAAATATGTATGCGCAGCGGAGGATCAACAGACCACTTTACATCACCTCGGTTCCGCACGGCGCTTTTTTGCGAATCTATCTAAAGTCATTATATTGTTGTGTTGACGGGCAGACAATAATACACGATTGTCCCATTGGATGAACTGATGTGGAAAAAAAGTGAAAGATGCCTAAGGTGTATGGGTACAAAAAGTTTATTGTGGTATACTTTAGTCGGGGAGGAAATATATGTTGCCGTAAGGGCCCCGTACGGCAGAACGGACGGTGAAAAATGACTACGGACGAACTGTTCTACTTTGTTAAGACCTACGAGCTGAGAAGCTATTCGGAAGCTGCAAAAGCCATAAACATTTCGTATTCCGGCCTTAAAAAGAGCCTTGGCAAGCTGGAAGAAGAGTTCTCACAGCAACTGTTCGTTTCAGGTGGTCCGGCAATACAGCCGACACCTTTCGGAGACATTTTATACAACTCCGCAGTAAAGATACTGGAGATAGTAAAAGGGCTGCAGACCATAGGCAGGGAAAAGGATCAGGGTGCCTACTCGGTAAACATACAGGGATACATGAGGATAGGCATTCTAATGGGCGAGGCCATCAAGGAGTTCTTCCGGGGCAAGGGCCTGCCGGAGCCGGAGATCCACTACATGCCGTACTACCAGAGCATAAACTCCAGCGATGTACTGCAATATGACATGACGCTTGCGCACCCGGACTTTCCGCAGTATCTGTCTTCCACGTATTCTGCTAAAACATTCAAGATAAAGACGGATCTGGTGCTCGGTCCGCAGAATCCCCTGTACAGCAAGGAAACGATAACATGGGATGATCTAAGGAACTGTAAATTTGTAAGCGGAGACCCCAGGACAATAAACCTGCTCAGATCCCTATGTCTGGAGCACGGCTTTTATCCTACGATCGCTACCATAACCCGCGACGTTAGTCTTACGCTGGACACCATTCTGTCCACGGATCAGGTGGGCTTTTTAAGTCAGGGATCCATTCATCACATGATGGGGAGCTACAGTGAACTTAGAATAGTGCCGTTCGACTCTTCCATAGAGTATAACTGGTACGCTATAACGCCCAAGCACGGTCCCAGAAAGCAGATATCCGAGGAACTATCCAACTACCTGCAGGAATATTTCCGCGATGAACTGTATCTGAAGAAGAAAGTGTGAAGAGAAATTTAACAATTATCTTTATTCTAATGAATATAACGTTCCTGTACAGAAGTGTGCAAAGGACTTATATAATACTATCTCAAGAGTCTTTAGTTATATAATATGTTTGCTATAATCAGTTAATTGAGCTGCTCCAGTATTTAATCATTTTTGAGGTTGGTATGAACAAACAACTTGCACAAAAACTTTTGGAAAGAGTCAAAGGAACGATAAAATACAATTTAAATATCATCGATGAAAAAGGGATGATTATTGCTAGTTCAGATAAGAGCCGGGAAGGATCTTTTCATGAAGCTGCTTATAATATGATTCAACAAGGTGTTGACCTTGTTGAAATAAATGAGGATCAGGCATTCCATGGGACCAAAAAGGGTGTCAATATGACCATCACCAGTCAAGGCAAGCTAATCGGTGTAGTTGGTATTACCGGAGACCCTGATGAAGTGAGGCCCCTTGCAACGTTAATGAAAATTTCGGTCGAAGTGATT
>JAILDA010000067.1 GCA_024689865.1 Clostridia bacterium
CCATCTGGGATCCATCGGATACGACGCTGTCCACGGAGTTCGTAAGGTAGGAGCAGAGGCTGGACGCTGATATGAACAGCACCACGCTCATGAACAGCGATATTATGGTGGAGCGGTATCTTTTCTTATTGCGCTTGAAACTCTTGGAGGCCATCATACCTTCAAAGCCGAAGAGTTTCTGAGTAAGTTTGCCGGTCTTTACCTCGCGGGGCTTTATCTTTGTGTCCGCGTTCTGCCTTATGGCTGTGATCGGAGATATGCGCACCGCCCTACCCGCAGGTATCCACGCGGATATAAGTATGACGACAAGGCACACAAGCGCTGAGACTGCAAGGGCTACCGGGTCTAATACGATCTGCATCTGTACGCCGCGGACGCCCAGGAATCCCGCGAACGCGTCGCGCAGGCAGTACAGGGTTATCCCTATGCCCAGGCAGCCGACGACAAGGCCTACCGGTATGCCTATGCCTCCCAGGATGAGAGCTTCGTGCATTACCGAAGAGCGCAGCTGTTTCTTGGTAGCTCCTATCGACTTGAGCAGTCCGAACTGCTTGGTGCGCTCCGACAGCGAGATGGAGAACGAATTGTATATCAGGGATACCGATCCGAACGCTATCATCACTACAAGGATGGTAGCAAATCCGTAGATCACTCTCTGCACCCCACTGTTCCTTACCGTACCGCTGTAGTTGATCAGATTGTTATGGTAATAGATGTTGTCGTACGGGCCATCGCCGTGCTCGCTGAAATGCTTGTTTCCGAGCGTGTCGTAAATCTTGGACAGGTTCCTTACGGTTATGAAGCTGCCGTAGCTGCCGGTGCCGCCGCCCTTTGTTATGGCTGTGTAGCCCGGGCAGGCGTACGGCTCTATGTCCCTGTTCAAGCGGTCGTAAAACCCGACCACCGTATATGTCTTTTCGACCGCGCTCTCTATGGATTCGGCGCCAGGCTGATACGACGCGGACAACAGCAGTTCCCTGCCGCCGGATACTCGCTTTCCGACAGAAAGTTTTATTATGTCATCTAACCTGTACTGCACGCCTCCGTTGGCATAAAGATGGTTGGGAATGAGTATCTCTCCCTCATTTTCCGGCAGACGTCCGCTTGTGATGTTCAGAGAAACAAAGTCCGTAAGATCGTCAGCCATGGACTGGATCAGAAGGTACGGTTTATATTCGTTGTTCGAGTCAGCTTCCGCCCAGCCGACCATCTGCCAGTAAGTCTCTGCCTTTATGTCCGGATCGGCGGCCAGCTGCGCCCTCTCGTCTTCGCGCAGGTCGTAGTAATAGGCCTCCCACTTGCCGCTCTGCTTTATCTCGCCGCGGATAAGGAACTGTATGCCGCTGTACGCTCCTTCTATTACTGCAGTCAGAAGCGCCATGGACAGCACTATGCCTATGATCGTTACAAAAGTCCTGGAGCGGTTCGCTTTCAGCGATCTTTTGGTGTAATTCCTAAAAACGTTCATCTGCTAGGCCCTGATCCTCTCGTCCCTTACGATGCGGCCGTCTTCTATCGCTATTACGCGGTCCGCCTGCAGCGCTATGTTTTCGTCGTGAGTTATTATGATGAGCGTCTGACCGTACTTCTTGTTGGAGAGTTTAAGCAGTTCCACTATCTCCTGGCTGTTCCTGGAGTCCAGGTTTCCGGTAGGCTCGTCCGCAAGCACCACCGCCGGAGCGTTCATCAGAGCACGTCCAATGGATACCCTCTGCTGCTGTCCGCCGGATAGCTGGTTGGGAAGATTGTTCCTGCGGTCGGAAAGGCCCAGAGTTTCAAGCAGTTCCTCCAGCCTGTCCTGATCTACCTCGCGGCCGTCCATAAGTACCGGAAGGCTCATGTTCTCCACAACGTTGAGGACCGGGATAAGGTTATAGAACTGGTATATGAGCCCTACCTGCCTGCGGCGGAACACCGCCAGGGCTTCCTCGTCCTGAGCGTAAACGTCCTGACCGTCCATGAACACCTTGCCGCTGCTGGGCTTGTCCACGCCGCCTATTATGTGCAGAAGCGTTGATTTTCCCGAGCCGGACGGCCCTATGATCGCCAGGAACTCGCCCTTCTCCACCGAGAACGACACGTTGTCCAGCGCCTTCACCTGAGTGCTTCCTTCGCCGTAGACCTTGGACAGGCCTTCTATCCTGAGTATCTCCATGTTCTTACCTTTTTACCTTTCCTGCGGGATTACAGCCGCAGACCGACTATCATGAATTCCCTTTTGCAATTTCAGTTTAAATGCCCGGAGTGACAGCAATGTGACAATATCAAAAAAAAAGCGCTCCGGACAAGCCTGGAAACGCTGCGAAAAACGATTGAATTCTGATTGTTGCTGACCGGTCGGCCGTCAGTAAAACCGGCCTAAACTACGCTCTTATAGAACTTGATGATGAATCTTGCGCCGCCGGACGGAGCGTTCTCCGCCGTGATGGTGCCGTTCTGACGCACTATTATTGCGCGGCAAAGAGCCAGACCAATGCCTATGCTCTCCGAAGATGCGTTGCTGCCGCGGTAGAAGCGCTCGAAAAGATGCGGAATGTCCGAAGGATCGAAGCCTTTGCCGCTGTCCTCCACGGTCATGCGCGTGTATATGGCGGTCTCCTCCGCGTCTATCGTTACGGTCCCGCCCTCCGGTGTGTGTTCCATGCAGTTCTTTATAAGGTTTCCGAGGGCCTCGGTGCTCCAGGAAAGATCCCCTGTAAACTGCTCGTCCTTAACGTTTACGATCAGCTGCATCCCCTTAAGCTCCATAGGAATAAGGAAGGGACCGGCCGCCTTGTTTACAAGCGTCCTTACCTTTACCGGAACCGACTGGAACTCCACCGTGCCGGCGTCCAGCTTGGACATCTTAAGAAGAGTCTCCGTAAGCCACTGGAGCCTGTCGATCTGCTTTTTGAGCGCTCTGGTAAGCTCCACCCTCTTTTCGTATTCCAGGTCCTCCGCTTCCAGCAGCGACAGCTGGATGTTCATGGAAGTAAGAGGCGTGCGCATCTGGTGGAACATGTCCGCTATGGCGTCCGTAAGACGCACTTTTTCAGAAAGAAGCATGTCCGACTGCTCGCGGAGCTTTACTGTCATCTTCTGTATCTCGCTCTGGAGGATGGCCAGCTCGCCTTCGTCGCCGGAGCCCTCGAAAATGCTTTCTTTGCCGTGAAGAACACGGTCTATGCTGCGCGACATCTCCATAAGCCTTGCGTACCTTTTCCGCAGGAACGCCAGGTCCGCGCCGGTAAGGACGGCTCCAAGCACCAGCACCAAAACGACCGCAGCCCATCCCGCGGCAAAGAAAGCCGCGATCGCAAAGACTGCGGTCAGAACGATGCATAATGTAAGCTGTACGCGCACCTCGCGGTTCCTGAGGATATGCATGCTAGTCCATCCTGTAACCTATGCCGCGCACGGTCTTTATTATCTTCGGATCCTGCGGATCCT
>JAILDA010000087.1 GCA_024689865.1 Clostridia bacterium
AGTACCGTTACGCGGTCCGCCACAGCCATTATCTCGTTGAGTTTATGAGAAATAAAGAGTATCGATTTGCCTTCTTTAGCAAACTCTTTCATTGTTGCCATAAGTTCGTCGATCTCCTGCGGCGTAAGTACCGCGGTAGGCTCGTCGAAGATGAGGATGTCGTTGTTCCTGTAGAGCATCTTGAGTATCTCTACTCTTTGCTGCATTCCTACGGTTATGTCCTCCACCTTTGCGTCGAGGTCCACATAGAGACCGTATTTTTCGGACAGGGCCTTTACCTTTTCCCTGGCCTCTTTTTTCCTGAGGAAGCCCATCTTTGTGGTCTCCGCGCCCAGGATTATGTTGTCCAGGACGGTGAACACTTCCACCAGTTTAAAGTGCTGATGCACCATTCCAATACCAAGCGCCGTGGCATCGTTGGGGTCGTTGATCTCCACCTTCTTGCCGTTGAAGAGTATCTCGCCCTTCTCCGGCTGGTAGAGACCGAACAGCACGCTCATGAGCGTGGACTTTCCGGCGCCGTTCTCTCCAAGCAAGGCGTGTATCTCGCCTCTTCTCAGCTGGAGCGTGATGTCGTCGTTGGCCTTTATGCCCGGGAACTCCTTGGTTATGTGCAGCATTTCTATTACATAATCGTCTTTGTGATCCATGCTGTACCTTTCTTTGCTGATGTTTCTTTAAAAAAGGGAAGAAAGCATTATGCTTTCTCCCCTTTAGTCTGCATAACTGATATTACTCGTAGATGACTGTGCAGCTGTCGGTGCTCTGCGGATAGTTCGGAGCTTCGATGACAGCGTCGTCGATCTTAAGAGTTCCGTCTACTACAGCCTTCAGCTGAGCTTCGTACTCGGATACCTTGTAGTTCTTGAGAGACCAGGTAGCGGTCGGAAGTCCGGTAGCACCTTCTGCAGCACCCAGGCTTACAGCGTTTCCGCCGATAGCGCTCCAGGTTCCGTCGAATGCCTTGCCGCAGGCCCACTCGGCAGCAGCGCCTATGCCCTTGAGAGCGGAGGTGACTACTGTCTTGGAATCGAAGCTCTGGTCTACGTCTACACCGATGACCTTGCCGTCGTTAGCGGAAGCAGCCGCGATGATGGAGTCGAATATGGATCCGCCGCAGGAGAAGATGATCTCTGTGCCGTTGGTGTACCAGCCGTTAGCCATTGTCTGAAGCTCCGGGGATGCCTGGAAGTTTGCGCCGTACTGCCAAGTGTACTTGACCTCGACCTTCTTGCCCATTTCCTTTGCAGCAGCTGCAGCGCCCTGGACGAATCCGTAGCCGTATCTGCAGCACGCAGCGTTGGTTCCGCCGCCGCCGCCCATGAATCCGAGCTTCTCGAAGCCTTCCTTAACAACGGCGTAGCCTGCGAAGTAACCGCACTGCTCTTCCTTGAACGCAATGCCCGCTACGTTGGCAAGACCGAGGTTCCAGCCATCGATGAATACGAACTTAACGTTGGTGAATTCCTTGGCAGCCTTCTCAAGAGCAGCAGCCTGGAGGAATCCTGCGCAGACGATGACCTGAGCGCCGCCGTCGGCAGCAGCCTTCATTGCGTTGTAACGGTCGTCGTCGGTAGCTTCTGCTCCGTTGGCCGGCTGATAATACTTATAGCTGAGGCCTTCGTTGTAAGCGTAGAGCTTAACGCCGTCGTAGGTTCCCTGGTTGAAGGACTTATCCTTCAGCTGGCCGATATCGGTAACGAACGCTACCTGATACTTGCCGTCCGGGGAGGTCATGGTGTCCGCGATCTTGTCCGGGTTGGTCTCCGGTGTGGAGGGCTTTACAGGACCGGACGGAGTGGTGTTGTTTGCCGGCGTGGTGTTGTTAGCCGGGGTGTTGTTAGCAGGGGTATTTCCGCATGCCGCAAGGCCGAATACCATTACGAGCACCAGAAGTACCGCTAATACTTTTTTCATGATGATTCTCCTTCTTTTTACTTACTGTGATCTTTATTGTTTCTTGAATTAATCACACGTAAGATTATACCACAAACGCTTATACGTATGCTAAGTAATTACAAAAAACTCTTTTGAAATATGGGAAAAGACCGCAGTTTTTTCGCTGTTTCCTACTGCTGTTTTTCCAGCTGTTTTACTGCCTTTACTATGCGGCTGGTGCCAAGCCTTTCAGCGCCCAGCGCTATGAAGTCTTCCGCGTCCTTAAGGTCCGCTATTCCGCCCGCAGCCTTCACCTTTACGCCGGGGCCCACGTTGGCTTTCATCAGCGCAACGTCTTCTCTGGTAGCGCCCCCGGTGGAGAATCCGGTGGAGGTCTTGATGAAGTCCGCTCCGGACTCCGTCACGATCCTGCAGGCACGGATCTTTTCCTCTTCGGTAAGGAGGCAGGTCTCGATTATTACCTTAAGGATGTGCTTTCCGCAGGCTTTCTTTATCTGCTTTATCTCGTCCAGAACGTACGCGTCGTTTCCGGCCTTAAGCTCGCCGATGTTGATGACCATGTCGATCTCGTCCGCGCCCTTGGCGATGGCGTCGCGGGTCTCGAAGACCTTGGTCTCGGGGGTGCAGCTGCCGTTGGGGAAGCCTATTACGGTGCAGATCGCAACTCCGCCCTTGGCGTACCTGGCGGCTCTTTCAACGAACGCCGGCGGTATGCAGACGCTGGCGGTCTTATATTTGATGCCGTCGTCCACCACTGCCTTTATGTCTTCCCAGGTAGACTCCTGCTTAAGGAGAGTGTGGTCGCACTTTGCGAGTATGTCCTTTATTTCCATGTCAGTCCCTTTCCGCGTATGTTCCGCTGTTTACGTCTTCTATCTTGAATCCCAGAGGCATTATCTCCTCTAGAGTGTATTCCTTACGGTCGTCCGGAGTCTTAACAAGGATCACCTTAAAACTCTTGCTGCAGAACTCTACCATTACCTGGCGGCACACTCCGCAGGGTGCGCAGTAGGTCTCCGGGACCTCGCCGAAGCCTCCGGCTATTGCTATGGCTTCGAACTCCTTAACGCCTTCGCTTACAGCCTTAACAAAGGCGGTCCGCTCGGCGCAGATGGTGGGCGAATACGAGCTGTTCTCCACGTTGCATCCGGTAAATACCTGCCCGTCCTTAGCCAGAAGAGCCGCTCCCACCGGATGGCCGGAGAACGGCACGTATGCCATCTTCCTCATGGCAAGGGCCGTTTCCGCAAGCTCTCTTTTTTTCTTTTCCGTTAGTTTTGCCATTTCTGCATGCCTTTCCGCGCAGAGCGCTACAGGTCCTCTATCATGTAGTGCAGCCACTTGCCGGAACGGAAGCGGCGGAACAGGAAGAAGAACTTTATTATGCCTTCGAACTGCACCATCAGCACTACCAGATGAATCGGAAGCTTAAGCCACAGCGCCCCTATGAAAGACAAAGGCACGCTGGTGAGCCACATTATGAGTATCTCCGTTATTGCTGCAAAGCGAGTGTCGCCGCCGGCCCGCAGAGTGCCGGAGATTAGCACTCCGTTTACGAGATACAAGGGGCAGAACGCCGCGTTTACGTACATTACTTTCCGCGCCAGCGCAAAGCCCTCCGGGCTGAGGTCGAAGATCTTTATTATAGTGCCGGCAAAGAGCGCTATCAGCGCACCAGCCGCGGTTCCGAACACGGCCGCCATGCGAAGGAGCCTGCGGGCGGTGTCCTTTGCCTCGTCCGGTCTGCCCTCGCCTATCTTTGCTCCTACCAGTATCAGCGAAGCGTCGCCTATGCTGAACATGCACATCAGGAACAGGTTCATTACCGTTATGGACGCCGAATACGCCGCATACTGCAGAGTCCCTATGCGGCTGTAGGCCGCGCTCATGGCCGAGTTCGCGCCGCTCCACAGAGTTTCGTTGAGCGTCGTAAAAATGCTGTTTTTATATATCCTCTTGGCAAAGGCCTTGTCGAATCTGAACATCCCGGCGGTCAGTCCGCGCAGGGGGTTCTTCCTTACGAAGACCATGCAGATCATCAGGCAGAACTCCAGAGCCCTTGCGATCACAGTGGCCAGCGCCGCGCCGCGTATCTCCAGCCTGGGAAAGCCGAAGTTGCCGAAGATGAGGCAGTAGTTGAACACTACATCCGTAACGAAAGCCGCCAGCGATATGTACATGGGTATCCTGGTCTGCTCCGTGGACCTAAGACTTGTAGAGAGCGGGTTTATGATGCCTATGAACAGGAAGTTCACCGAGGCGGTACGAAGGTACTGCGCGCCCAGCTCCGCAGCCACCGGATCCGAAGTGTAGATGCTCATAACCTTAAGCGGGAAGAACGTGCCCAGGCAGAAGAAGATGAAGCTCAGCACCGTGGTATTGACCAGGGCGAAGCCCATCACCTTCTTTATGTTGTCCCGGTCCTTGGCGCCCCAGAGCTGCGTAAGGAAAGTGGAACAGCCCGTGCAGAAGCCGAAGATCATCATCCACTGTATGTTAAAAAGCTGCACTCCCAGATTGACTGCAGACAGCGCCGTCTCCGAGAGGCTGCTTACCATCATGTTGTCCAGCAGCGTAAGCGAGCTGCTGACAAGGCCCTGCAGCGCCACCGGGATGGCTATCCTGGCAACTTTTCCGTAAAATCTTTTATCTGTCATCTAGCCGGTACGGAACGCAATGTTCCGTCTGAATGTGTATCTTAAAGTCAGCGCCTGAAGCGGACCCGTATAAGTTCGCTTGCCTCCGCGATGCTCTCCTCCGGAACTCCGCACTCCCTCAGAAGATCGTATTCGGCAAGAGAACCCGGTCCTGCGGGAACTCCGAAAGCTCCGCAATCTGACCCCGCGGCTATCTTTGCGCCGAGCGCGGAAGCCTTGGAAACAGAAGCCTTAAGAGCTTCCGCCGTGCGGTCCGCAGCTTCGGAACTGAAGCCCGGACGTCCGCAGAAAGCGGTTATCGCAGCCATGGTGGGGACCCAAATGGAATCAGACTCCGCAAGAGCCGCAATGCATTCGTCGTCCATGAACGCTCCATGCTCTATGCTGTCGGTGCCGGCTTCTATCGCCGCCATGACGGTGTCCCTTCCGTTGCAGTGGGCCATTACGGCAAAACCCTCGCCGTGGGCTATGTTTACGAGCTCCTTTATCTCCTCCGCGTCAAGCGGCGGGCAGGACAGCTCTCCGTATTCCTTAAAGGTTATTATCCCGGAATACATTATCTTTATGAAGTCCGCGCCCAAAGATGCGGCCCTGGCCACCAGTTCCCGGAACTCCCGGAAGTCCTCGAAAGGCAGACCTACTATGCCGCCGTAGCGTCCCTTTTTATGCATCGCGAACACCGGAGTTGCGTATTCCACGCCGAGCTCCGGGTGCTGCGTTATGTACTTTTTAGCTTCCAGACTCTTTCCGTTCGCGTCGCCTCCGTCACGTATATAAGAGATCCCGCAGGCAGCGAGATCTCCGAAAAACGTTTCCGGCTCAGTTCCGCAAAGGGCTATGTGTCCGTGGCAGTCGTAAAGGTTCGCGCGCATGGATTAAAGTGCTTTTTTCTTTATCCTGTAAAACAGCATGTAGTTTAGTTCGCCGGTGTCCGGCAGGAAGGACTGCCCCTCGAACTCGTCCGTCCTGTACGGGAAGAAGTACTCCTCCCAACAAAGCGCAAATCCGTAGAGGCGCTCTGATATCAGCTTCTGCAGGTCCCTGGCTTTCTGTATGTACTCCTCGTCGCTTAAGGAAGGCCCCAATGCCGCGATGTGCCCGGCCAGATCCGTATAGTACGCACTCTCCGGAATGGCCTCTCCCCAGCTTTCGAGGATGGCGGACGCCGCGGTGCGGAAGATGTCCTTTCCGCCGGTAGAACGGGTAAGCAGAAGTTCGTAATGATCGCCTTCTGCTTCTTCCGGTTCCGTCGTCTCTTCTCCGTGCGTCTCATCCGGAGTATCCGCGGGAGTTTCCTGCGGTTCTGTTTCCTCTGGTATGTACCCGTACTGGATCGGACCGGCAAACGTTGCCTTCATTCCGACCTCTTTAAGTCCGGCGACTATTATCGCCGCAGCTTTTTCGTAGAGTTCCTGTCTTTCAGGAAGGTTCTCAGAGACTATGGTAAAGGTAAAGCCCCTGCCGTCGGGAAGCTCGCGCATGCCGTCTTCGTTAATGTCTTTGAATCCGGCCTTTTCCAACTGTCTGGCAGCTTCTTCGCGGTCAGTCTTAAATGTCTCGTAAGAGTCGTCATGGCCCATTACGGACGGCGGCAGAAGTCCGGAAGCCGCAACGCTTCCGGTGTTCCCGCAGAACAGCTCCCGCAGGGCGTTCCAGTCTATGCTCAGCATTACCGCTTTTCTGAATTCCGGGGTGTTGACGGCTATTAAGGACTGGTGGAACACGGCTATGTCCGCGTCCGCGCCGTAGAACCTGCCGGGGTCTATCCCCTCTTTATCCATGAACAGATCCGCCATGGTGTAGTCCCACGGGGAATCGTATGAATAGATGTAATCTATCTCGTGAGCAACAAGAGCGTTAACAAGCGCTTCCTTGTCCGGGTAAGACTTTATGGTGATCTTGTCTATGCGGGCTTCGCCCTGGAGGTCGTTGCCCGGGAAGAGCTCCAGTTCCGTTATGCCCTCCGCTGAGGACACCACCTTGTACGGACCGCAGTTTTCGTCCTTATGGTCCGCCTCCCAGCTATGTTTTGACATCAAGGGGGAAAGCGCGCTTTCGGAACGCAGGAACTTATACGCGTCCGGCTCGGAGAAGACAAGCACAGCCTGATTGTCGGCGGTCTTCCTTATCTCCTTAAGGTTGGCCAGAGTCCCGTCCCCCGCGATGTCCCGCCTGTATTCCAGGGTAAAGACAAGGTCGTCGAAAGTTACAGGCTCGCCGTCGTGCCATTTAAACATGGTCGGGAACGCAACGCGTATCTCCCTGCCGTCCTCCGATACCGCGTAGTCCTGAATGAAATACCCGCGTATCCTGTGGAACTCGCCCCTTACGAACATAGGCGCCTGTACGACTCCAATGTAAGTGAACGGTCCGTGATAACCGGCGCGGTCACTGATGTTTTCAGGAACCGGCACAGCCGTGGTGCCAATGGTAATGTGGTCGATGTGCTCCACCGGCGTCCTGGACGGCACGGTGTCGTTACCGAAGTCGAATATGGAAGTGCATGCCGATAGAGACAGGCAAAGCGCAGCCGCAAGCAGCAGGCAAAGCACAGTCTTTATCGTTCTGTTGAAACGTTTTTTCATCTTTTGCCTCCGGAGACCGGTGACAGCCCCGCGCTCTCTATGGCAAGGACCACCGCCGGAACCAGTATAAGATGTATCACGGCGCCCACCGCCGTGGACGCAAAATATCCCGAGAAGAACGCCGCGAAGGTATAAGGCGAGCTGCTGCCTATAACGCCTATGGTGATGAACAGCGCCTTGGCGGCGCCTCCGGCGATTCGGCCGAGTATCATGGCCGGGACCAGAGACATGTACATCGCAGCCAAATGGCTCCTCTTCTTGCTCTTTATGAGCGCCGGGTACAGAAGCCCTGTTATAAGTCCGTACACCGCAAGCTCGAACACCATCGGAAGCGCGTTGGTCGGGAACGGCGGGAAGCCGAAAAGAAGGCTGCGCAGAAGCGGAAGCACTATCCCGAGGCCCACGCCCCATTTCCAGCCGCAGCACAGGCCGCAGATAAGCACCGGTATGTGGAGCGGGCTTATGGTCTTTGCAATGGCCTGGATCTGGCCCGTAAGGAACGGCAGCACAAGCCCCACCGCAAGAAGCATTCCCGTGATGACCAGACTTTTATATTTTCCCGAACTGCTCTGCATAAGCGTCCTTTCTGCCGCGCTAATTGCGCAGACTGTGTATGGGCGCGGGGATCCTTCCGCCGCGGTCCACGAACTCCCTGCAGGAGCGGCTGTTTACAGGCATTACGGGACCGGAGCCCAGAAGACCTCCGAATTCCACAACGTCGCCAACCTTGCACCCCGGAGCCGGGATGACTCTTACAGCCGTTGTTTTGTTGTTTATCATTCCTATGGCGGCTTCGTCCGCTATTATTCCGGAGATGGTCTCCGCGGAAGTGTCGCCGGGGATCGCTATCATGTCCAGACCCACGGAACATACGCAGGTCATGGCTTCCAGCTTTTCTATGGTAAGGGCGCCGTTAAGCGCTGCGCGTATCATTCCCGCGTCTTCGGATACCGGTATGAATGCTCCGGACAGGCCGCCTACGTTGGAGGAAGCCATTACTCCGCCCTTCTTTACAGCGTCGTTGAGCAGCGCCAGAGCGGCCGTGGTCCCGGGAGCGCCAACGCTCTCAAGCCCCATTTCTTCCAGTATGTCCGCAACGCTGTCGCCGACGGCAGGCGTGGGGGCAAGGGAAAGATCCACTATTCCGAACGGAACGCCGAGCCTGGAAGAAGCTTCCTGGGCTACCAGCTGTCCCATTCGCGTTACGCGGAACGCGGTGCGCTTTATGGTCTCCGCTACTACGTCTATCGGCTGCCCCTTGCAGCTCTGAAGAGCATGGTGCACAACTCCGGGGCCGGATACGCCTACGTTGATGACGCAGCCGGGCTCACCCACACCGTGGAACGCTCCCGCCATGAACGGGTTGTCCTCAACCGCGTTGCAGAACACCACCAGCTTGGCGCAGGCAAAGCCTCCGCGGTCCGCTGTAAGCTCCGCGGCCTTCTTTATTATGCGTCCCATCTCCGCCACGGCGTTCATGTTTATACCTGCCTTTGTGGATCCGATGTTTACGGACGCGCATACCTTGTTGGTGCTCGCCAGAGCCTCAGGTATGGAGTTTATGAGCGCGTGGTCTCCGCCGGTGTAACCCTTCTGGACCAGCGCGGAGAATCCGCCTATGAAGTCTATTCCCAGGGCGTCCGCGGCACGGTCCATGGCCTTTGCGAAGGGCACGTAGTCCTCCGTGTCGCTGCTCTCGCAGGCTATGGCTATGGGTGTAACGGAAACGCGCTTGTTTATTATGGGTATGCCGAACTCTCGCTCTATGGCCTGCGCCGTAGGCACCAGCCTTTCCGCCTTGCGGCATATCTTTTCGTATATCTTGTCCGCGCACGCAGCCGGATCCGAATCGCAGCAGTCCCTGAGCGAAATGCCCATGGTGACCGTACGGATGTCCAGGTGCTGCTGGCTGATCATTTCTACGGTAGAAAGGATCTCGCTGGCACTAAGCATATGCGGTCACCTCCTAGATCCTGTGCATGGCATCGAAGATCTCTTCGCGCTGGATGTGGATCTCCATTCCGCTCTCACGGCCGTAGTCTTCCAGCTTTTCAGCTATTTGGCCGAAGCTGAGACTGCTGGTATC
>JAILDA010000076.1 GCA_024689865.1 Clostridia bacterium
AGTCTGTCCCCGTCCCTTAAGAAAAAGGACTCGCGCTCTTCCATATCGAAGCTGCCGCGCTCCGGCCACACGACGTCGAATCTGCCTTCCGGGCCCTGCCTAGTAAGAGTAACAGGCGAAACGTGAAGCTGAAGGTTGTAGCAGTCCTTTACAGTATCCAGATGCAGAACTGCGGCGGTCTGCACCGTAAGCGCTCCGCAGTCAAAGCGCAGCACGCGTATCTCCGAGTCCCTAAAGTTTACGTTAAGGATGTATATGCCTCCGTCCGAATACACCGGAGCTTCGCAATACTCGCCGGTCGTCTTTTCAACCGGTCTGAAAACTGCTCCGTCCGGATAACGGATAAGGATAAGGTCCCTTCCATCCACCGGCCTTCCGGTCCTGAACAGATCCTCGGCCTCGTAAAGGTCTCCCTGCGGATAGTCCAGGCCATAGTACCATTCGCCTTTGCTGCCCGGCACGGCCTCTATGTATGTTATTCCGTTAGTTTCAATGTTTTTCATTTCAGAAGATAGTCCATGAACACCGGTATGCGCTTTTCCCAGGCAGCCTCGTTGTGCGCGGCTCCGTGTACCGCGCGCGCAGCCACCTCCGCCCCGGCTCTTGTAAGTTCCTCCGCACCCTTAAACATGTCCGCTATGTCTTCCGAGTTGCCTTCTGCTTCCTCGGCAGTGCCGTAGTCCATGTATACACGGGTAGTACCGGCAAAAGGTGTTTCAGACAGAAGCGCATGGAGTTTTTCTCCGCCTATCCAGAAGCACGGCGAAAGCGCCGCTGCCCTCGAAAAGACTCCGTTATACGCGGAAACTGCATACAGCGCCATGAGTCCTCCCATGGAACTGCCGGCGATGAGCGTGTTCCCACGGTCCGGCAGAGTACGGTATCTGCCGTCGATCTCCGGCTTAAGCGTTCCGCAGATCCAGTCCATCGTTACCTTGCCCAAGCCCTCCATGTGACCCAGCTGAGGTATGCAGTCTATGTCCCAGGGCGAGTACTCGTTCATCCTGCGCTCGCCCTCCGTGTTGCACTCCACAGCGACAAGGATGAGCGGAAGCTTTGTGCGGGTAAGATACTCCTTCATGCCCCAGCTTTTCCCGTATGTCGCGTGTTTGTCATAAAAAACATTATGTCCGTCGAACATGTACAGCACCGGATAACGCCTGTCCGAACGGTAATAATCGTGCGGCAGGTAAACATATAGGCGTCTGGGCTGCTTCGTGGGCAGCGCCGGTATCTGTATCTTTCTTACGCGTATCATTTCTTTCTCTTTTTAGTTGCTGGAAGCTGGTCGTACATCGCTTCCATAAGCTCCCTCAGGAACTCCCGGTCCTCTACGTTATCCACAAGCAGCATGGGCTTTGCGCCGTCGTAAGGGATCTCGGAATGAGCCTGAGGCATCAGTCCCTGCGCCGCAGCTACAGGCTTTACCAGAAAGCGGTCGTCGTAGATCCCGCCGGCCACCTTGTCCCTGTAGTATATGACATACTCGCCCATCATCGGGCGGTATGACACGCCGTCCGGCAACTGATCCATTATGTATTCAAGATATTCCTTGTCCGATGCCATGTCGTCACCCCGATCCTTAAGATCCGTCACTGACCGGCAGGAGTTATCCTGGTCCGCGTGATCCCGTCTTCTTTGTATATCTCCAGCGTATAGCTGTACTCTTTTCCGCCGTCGGTTATCGTAATTACGGTAATCCCGTATCCGTTCGCCTTTATGTAAAGCATTCCGTCTTTATTGCTGTGGATCTGGATGTTCGCGAAAGAAGCGTCCTCCACGGAAAGTTCCGCTTCCTCGGAAAACGACGGACTGCCGGGCAGCTGCTCAATTACGGTAATGTCCGTCTTCGGAGCGGTCACCGATAAAACGGCGATCGCAGCAACAGGTATGAGTATGCCTACCAACTTCTGCTTAATGTCCGGGAAGAACGTTATTACGTACAGAACTATCTGAAGCACGCAGAAAAGCGCGGCGATCAGCAGGTGCGGAAAGCTCTTTACGCACGCAGATCCGCACTCGAAAGCCGTAGATCCAAGGAAGGCCAGCACTGGTGAAAAGATAAGCACGCTCAGCCAGTTCTTCTTTGTTATGTACCAGCCGGCAAAGGCCATTGGGAGCGTACACAGCGTCCATATGAA
The DNA here is from genome assembly GCA_024689865.1 of Clostridia bacterium. Lineage (GTDB taxonomy): Bacteria > Bacillota > Clostridia > Peptostreptococcales > Anaerovoracaceae > RUG13409. The sequence goes on from JAILDA010000076.1 coordinate 2,142, forward strand.
CCAGGTCTTGTAGAACCTGAACAGTCCCCAGCCCAGCGCCGAGAACGGGACCTGGATAAGGTAGATCAGCGGCTGGCTTATAAGGAAGAAAACGAAGGTCTTGAGCATAGACTCCAAAGGCTTTTTGCAGTTGGCCATTATAATGACCGCAAAGAATATCCATGCCTCCAGATACACACCTATCCGCTCAAAAGATGTCCCTTTAAAGACCGGGATGATAAGGATGGCCGCAGTCAGCACTGCCGAAGCCGCCGCGAACAGTATCACCCTCGGCCAGCTCATGTTGATGCCGCCGTAGAGTATATCCGTAAACTTTCTTACAGCGTTTTTGTTTAAAGTGTTTTCAGCCGTATCCATCAATTACCTCTTCAGGTATGCCAATTCCGGGTGGTCGCTTATCACCTTGTCGAGCGCGGGCTTGATGTACTTCTCCGCCCAGAGAATGCGCGCCTCGTGAGTAAGATGGACGCCGTCTTCGATGAACAGGTCTTTTCTGTGCTTACCGTTTTTGCCTACGGTCATGTCCTCCGCGTCCACGTAATAGATGCGGTCCGTCTGCGAGGCTATCCCCTGCACGGAACGGTTTATTCTTTTTATGATGTTGTCGTACTGGCGCCTTCCGGGCATCAGTATGCCGCTTATTACTATGAAGATCGTATCGGGAAGTTCCCTGCGGAAAGTCTCCAGCATGCGGATCTTTCTGTTAAGGACTCTTTCGTACAGCGTCCTTTTGGGACCTGGCAGCCTTGCGCAGTCGTTGGAACCGGTCTGAAGTACTACTATGGCAGGCGCGTACGGATAGAGCAGCCTTCCTGCGCTCCTTATAAGCTCAGCGTCCGTGCTGCCTCCGAATCCGTGGTTCTGCACCGTGTAGGGAAGCATGTCCTGTTCCATCTCCTCCCAGCGGCAAAAGTTGGAAGCCCCATAGAAGATTATCTCGCCGCGGCGTTTGCGGGCGCTGTATTTCTTAACTATCTCTCTTTCGCGCTTTTTAAAGTTCAGGTAGAAGAACGGGCCCCATTCATAGCGCCTGCCCAGTTCCGCGACTGCTGCCAGAGAGACCACTGTCGCTGCTGACGCGCAGATAAGACCGCGCTTTATTCTTTTCTTAACGACTTTTTTCTTGCTCATTGACTGTTCCCTTTATACGTTTCCGTTAACTATGTTTATGTATGTTTCTTTTGGTATCATGGGTGCCTCGAGCCCGGCTATCGTTGCGGAAGACAAAGTGAGAGAAGAAGCATATTCCTCCCCCGCCCTCTTGAAACGCGCAAGCAGAGGATCCGCAAGAGGCGCTGCCTGCGGCACGTTCAGCATCGGAGCTTCCGGAACGAATACCGTTACAGGATCCCTGAAGCACTGTCTGCACTGGAGCCTCAGGCTCTCGAAGTTGCCGTCCCAGTCCGGGAATCCGCATCCGCAGATCACCACTGTATGTATCTTTGAAAAGTCCGCCAGCGCCTCGTGACGGACTGTCCCGTCTTCATCCTGCACCATCTTCATCTTTATGAGAGGTATGGTGCGGTCCAGCACTGCCTTAAGATGCGAAGGCATGCCGTAGCAGTAAAGCGGAAAGCTCCAGATGATCACATCCGAAGTCCTGTACAGGTCCAGGATGCCGTTCTGGTCATCATCGATAACGCAGTGGCCGTCCATGTTCTGCCAGCATCCAAAGCACCCTCTGCACGGGGCGATTTCCTTGTCGATAACGTCGATCACATTGACTTCGTGCGCATCGTCCTTATTAAGCCCCCTAAGAAACGCTTCCGTAAGGCGGAAAGTGTCGCTCTTCTTCTTTGGGCTTCCGTTAAGTACAAGTATCCTCATTTTGCGCCTCCCGCAAGCTTTGCTCCCATCTCAAATGCTTTTCTGCACTCCTCCGGAAAAACTGTCTCGTGACGCTTCATCTTTGACGCAGGATCGAACATGGTCCACGGCCAGTCCGTTTTGCTGTAATCCTTCAGCTGAAGCGTATTTCCGCTTATAAGCACATCGGTAGGTCCTACGAAACGGCTGAGCGTCTGCTGATAGTTCTTCATCATTCCGGTATACATGTTGTCCGGCGCGTTGCTTGTCATGACGAGAAGCACGGGCACAGGATGCTCGTTGCAGCAAGGCGTTTCAACGTTGTATGTAAGGTTCTGGAATATCAGCCTTTCGTAGAGCGCCCTGAAGGATGCGGTAAGCTCGGAAAGGTAATTCGGCGAACCTATTATAAGGCCGTCCGAACTCCTTATCGCGTCCAGAACAGGTGTAAGACCGTCCCTGCAAATGCAGTGTCCTTTAAACTTCTCCCTCTTGCAGCCGAAGCAGGAGATGCATCCGGTGTATTTATCGAGTTTGAAAAGGTCGAACCTTTCCACCTCGGCTCCTGCAGACTGCGCGCCCTTTGCAGCCTCCGTCAGCAGTGTGTCCGTGTTCCAGCCCTTTCTGGGCCCGGCGTTTACGACTACTATCTTTTTACTCATACCTATCCTCCGAAGATCTTCCGTTATGCAGAAAACCGCCTCTTATCCCATATTAATATTATTTTATCAAAAACGACAGAACTTTTGAAGATGCTAACGTTTCCGAATGCGGTCCGGATGGATATGAAACAATAAAAAGCTCCGCCTGAAAGCGGAGCTTTTGAATGGCATTTAAACGCACTAACCAAGCGCCACGTCCAGCGCCATCATGATGCTGAAGCCTACGGCAAAGGACACGACGCCTATGTTGGAATGCTTGCCTGCGGACATCTCCGGGATAAGCTCCTCCACTACAACGTAGAGCATTGCTCCTGCAGCGAAAGACAGAAGATAAGGCATCGCGGGGACCACATGGCTCGCCAGAAGCACGGTAAGCCCTCCGAACACCGGTTCCACCGCGCCTGAAAGCACCCCCAGCAGGAAGGACTTCGGTTTGCTCTTCCCTTCCGAAAACAGAGGCATGGAGATTATAGCGCCTTCCGGAAAGTTCTGTATTGCTATGCCCAGAGCCAGAGCCAAAGCACCGCCTGCAGTTATGTTAGCGGAACCGGACAGTAAGCCTGCGTATACCACGCCCACGGCCATGCCTTCCGGAATGTTGTGCAGAGTTACAGCAAGGACCATCATAATGGTGCGGTCCAGCCTGCTTTTGGGACCTTCGGTCTGATCGTCCTGGTCTATCCTCCTGTGCAGATGAGGGATCACATGATCCAGGAGCAGCAGGAACAGGATGCCCAGCCAGAATCCTATGAAAGCCGGGAGGAATGCCAACCGGCCTTTTGCAGAGGACTGCTCTATGGCAGGCACGATAAGGCTCCAGATGGAAGCTGCCACCATTACCCCTGCGGCAAAACCGGTAAGCGCGCGCTGCACCCCGGACTTAAGATCTTTCTTAAGGAAGAATACGCACGCCGAGCCCGCCGCGGTCCCTATGAACGGTATTACAAGTCCAAAAACAACTGTCTTCATCTGCGTCCGAACAAGCCTTTCTTTTCGTACGGAACTATCTCAATGCCCAGGCAGTCGTAACCAGTTGCGTCTATGGCAGCCTTGAGCGCGGCAGCGTCGACGTTTTCCTCTGTAAGAAAGGATGCTTCCTTCTTGCTTCTGGATGCGGTCACCTTCTTAGCGGAAGGTACCGCCTTGCGCAGAGCATCGCTTACATGGGCTTCGCACATGCCGCACATCATTCCGTCTATCTTCATTACTACCTTGTTCATTTACGTTACCTCCGAAATACGGGCATTTGGTTAGCTTTGTCTAACTGAATGGTTTATTTTAACTCATTATCCGCGAAAATCAAGGATTTTTACAAAGAGACCGACCGATTGCTGACCGGGCAACGATCCGTGCCGCAGGATCCTTACTTTTTCAGGAGCTCTATTGCCTCCTCCAAAGAGACACATTCGGCGAACAGATCCGGCCACACCTCGCAGAAGAAGTATCCGCAGGTCTTTTCGCCTGTCATGTACGGATTGTCGAACGTGGAATTCGTTCCCTTCGGGACGATCACCCGGTAACCGCGCTCAGCAGCCGATTTTATAGTCGAATCTATGCAGAAATCTGTCTGAAGACCAACGATCATAAGAGCATCATCCTTAGTACCTTCCAGATACGCTGCGAATTCTTTATTGCTGAAACTGCTTGGAATTGTCTTTACGAACACTTTTTCTCCGTTTGCCGGAGCGATCTCGTCCGCGATCTCAAAATCTTCGTCTCCGAAGGTAAAACCGGATCCCGGTCCGTCGTCGTGCTTAACATAGATGACCTCAGTACCGCTGTTTCTTGCGGCATCTATGACCTTTGCAACGTTTTCCAGGACACCCTTATGATCATAGAGGTCCTCGTTCAGGATGCCTTTCTGCATGTCGATCACTATAAGTTTCATAAGACGCTCCTTTCCGTGTTGCGGTGGCGATAGGTTTTATTTAAGCTACATGTCGAACATGCTCAGCTGAGTATCCTTCTCCGGAAGCTCGTTCATGAAGCGGAAGCATTCGTCCGGAGTAGAGAGCATGCCGTTTGCCCTGCAAATATCCTGAAATATCTCCGTAAGCCGCCGCGCGTTGGGGCTCGGAAGCTCGTACGCGTTTCCGTAGCGCTTAATGTACCGTTCCTTCATGCCCGGGAAGTGCTTGTCCAGCGCAGCGTAATAGTATTCTCTGTCGCCTTCCCTGAGCGTAAGCCCCATACCGAAATCGATGACGCCTTTTACGCCCACGCTGACGCACTCATTAAGTATGGCTCTTACATTTTCTTCCGTATCGTTTATGAAAGGCAGGATGGGCATCATCCATACGATGGTGGGGATGCCTCTTCTGCGCATCTCCTCCAGCACCTCTATCCTGCGCTTTGTGTTGCAGACATTGGGCGCCAGTATGCTGCAGAGCCTGTCGTCGTAAGTCGTGAGCGTAATCTGCACCACGCATTTGGCACTGCGGTTTATCGCATCCAGAAGGTATATGTCCCTCAGTATCC
>JAILDA010000053.1 GCA_024689865.1 Clostridia bacterium
GTATCCGTCGCTCAAGCAGTCTCCGCTGACAGTGTTCAGCGCCTTAAGATAGTATCTGTGGGTATACCCGATGCTGTCCTTCGCTTCGATCGCCAGAGCGTAGTTGTGGACTTCGTTCGAGTTGAACGAGTCTCTGTATGCGTAATCATAAGATCCCATATATGGGTCGGCAGTATTCGTCCAGTAGATCTCAGAAGAAATGTCCTTTTCCGCTGTTACTTTTCCGTCGACGATGGTAATGAGTTTAATGCTTTCTTTCAGGAAGTTGGAATAACCGGTCTTGGATATCAGCTCTATATGCCCGTCCCAGTTGACCGCGGTCTTTCCGTCAGCGCCGGTAACGGTGGTATTGAGCGTGGTATCGGACTGGATAAGAGGCATGTACTGCAAGCGCAGCTCCTTAAGGCGGAAGAACTCTACCGGCTCGGTACGTGTGATTCCGTCCTGCTTTATGATCAGCGTTGGAGTATTGTAATAGTTCAGTATGTCCAGGACCAGGTTCCCTTCGTACTCATGGCCGTCGCCATCACGGCCGTCTCCGCCGGCAAGGTTAAGAGGGTAGGTCTCCCCGTTGATACTGATCGATAATTCTGTATCCGCAGAAGTCGCTTTGGGGATCACGCGGAAATGCACATGCGCGTATCTACCTTCATCCAGGACGCCGAAAGTCATATATGCGTCGCTGAACAGAAACGACTGTTTGCTTATCTGGCTGCTTATGCTGTTCAGTCCATTCACGAGCTGTATCTTGGTGTTGTTCAGATCATTGTTCAGTTCGTCGACTTTCGTGTTGAGGTCCGCTATCCTTATCATAGTGATTCCAAGAGCGACGATCAGAACGATAACAAGAATGTTCCTTGTGACGTTTGCGGGCTCCGGACCGGCGGATCTGTCGGCGCCGTCTTCATTCCTGAGGGCCCTGTTGATCCTGATGCGATAAATAATGTAGTATATGACTGCAAGGACCGCTGCGATCAGCAGCACCTCCATCAGTATGCTTATCGATGCGAGTTTTCCGCTCATATTTTTCACCTCGGCGCATAAAAGCGCTTATATCCCAATAGATCTTTTGAATGCAGCGTAGTAGTTGCGTGTAACTTCCACACGGTCGGAGTTCTTCATGGCAAGAACGAACTTCTGCGAGAACGACGGCCGTATGTCCTTTATCTGTTTCTTGTTGACGATCACGGAATTGCTTATGCGTACGAACTGCTTCGGGTCCAGCATCATCTGCAGATGATACATCCGGTCGTTCGTCTGCCAGACGTCTTCCATGCCGTGGACCTCCGCGCTGTGGCCGAGGGCCTCGATGTAGACGACGTCATCGACGCTGATATGCAGCCGCGATCCGTCTTCTCCGAACTCACGGACAGACAGACGGCTTACATATCTGTCTGTCTCGGTAAGCACAAGTCCGGAAGAGTCGTCGATCTCTATTCCTTTGTCCGTCAGCTCCTTTGCTATCTCTTCGTAGCGTTCTTCGCTGACTGCAAGTTTAATCTTCAAGAGGCCTCCTGCGGCGGACGGCAGCTTTCCCGTCCTGTCCGGCTTTAGTGTAAACTAACAGCAGATGAAAACGCAAGCAAACTGGCACAGAATGCATGAAATGCTTCGCGGATTGCAGGAACCCGGGTCATTCGAAGAATTGAGGAACTCTGTCAAGGAAAAACCTTGACAGCAGTGAAATATCTGTTATAATATGCGCGTTATGTCAAGAGATTCGTTCGAGATAAGCGTTTTATACGATTTCTACGGCCCGCTGCTTTCCGAGAAACAGCAGCGCTTTACAGAGCTCTATCACAACGAGAACTGCTCGCTTACGGAGATCGCGGAGGCGGAAGGCGTAAGCAAGCAGGCCGTTTCGGAAGGGCTCAGGAGAGCTGAAAAAGCGCTGATCAACTACGAGGAAAAGCTTGGCCTTGTCGCAAGGTGGAAGAGAGAGAACGGCATTCCGGCCGTTGACAGATAAGATATGGCATTCGAATCGTTAAGCGACAAACTGAATATAGCGTTCAAGAAGCTGCGCGGCAAAGGCGTCATCTCCGAGGCGGACATAAACGAAGCAATGCGCGAGATACGCTTTGCGCTGCTGGAGGCGGACGTAAACTACAAGGTAGTTAAAGAGTTCGTTGCTACCGTAAAGGAAAAGGCGCTCGGCGAAGACGTACTTAAGAGCCTTACACCGGGACAGCAGGTCGTAAAGATCGTAAATGACGAGCTTACAAGGCTTCTGGGCGGCACCAGCACCAAGCTTACGTACAGTTCTTCCGGCTTTACCACGATAATGCTGGCAGGTCTTCAGGGAACAGGTAAGACCACTACGGCGGCAAAGCTTGCGTCTTATCTTATAAAAGAGGGCAAGAAGCCTATGCTGGTAGCATGCGACATCTACAGGCCGGCAGCCATAGACCAGCTGGAGATCGTAGGCAAGCAGGTAGGCGTACCTGTCTACACGGACAGGAACTGCCGCGATGCAGCTAAGATAGCGCTGGACGCTAAGAAGGAAGCTGAACGCAAAGGCCTCAACATCCTTATCATAGATACCGCAGGACGTCTTCACATAGACGAGCAGCTGATGGACGAACTTAAGTCCATCAGGAAGGCAGTAAAGCCGCACGAGATCCTTCTCGTAGTGGACGCTATGACAGGTCAGGACGCCGTAAACGTTGCGCAGACCTTCCACGAACAGCTTGGAATAGACGGCGTCATAATGACCAAGCTGGACGGCGACACCAGAGGCGGCGCTGCGCTGTCCGTAAGGGAGGTTACCGGAAGGCCCATTAAGTTCATAGGTATGGGCGAAAAGCTGGACGCTCTGGAAGTGTTCCACCCGGACCGCATGGCAGGCCGCATCCTGGGCATGGGCGACGTACTGTCCCTTATCGAAAAGGCACAGGAGAACGCGGATCTGGAGAAGGCTGCGGAGCTGGAAAAGCGCCTTGCCAAGAACAAGTTCACCCTGGAAGACTTCCTTGATCAGATGAGCCAGATAAGAGGTATGGGCGGACTGAGCAAGGTCCTGGACATGATCCCGGGAGGAAACAAGGTCTCCGAAGACCAGCTTGACCAGGGCGAAAAAGAATTCCGCCGCATGGAGGCAATAATCCGCTCCATGACAAAGGAAGAGCGCGCGGAGCCGGCGCTGCTCAACGCAAGCCGCAGAAAGCGTATTGCTGCAGGTTCCGGCACTACGGTAAACCAGGTCAACCAGCTCATAAAGAAATACGAAGATACCAAAAAGCTGATGAAGCAGTTCAACAGCGGAAAAATGGGAAAACGCGGACGCAGGTTCGGTTTCAGATAGCCAATAATTATATTTAAATACCATAGGAGGAAAAAATGGTTAAGATCAGACTTAAGAGAATGGGAGCTCACAAGAAGCCCTTTTACAGAGTAGTTGTTTCGGATGCAAGAGTATCCCGCGACGGACAGTGCATAGCAGAACTCGGCACCTACGATCCGCTTACCGATCCCGCCACCATCAAGATCGATGCTGAAGAAGCAAAGAAGTGGCTGGCAAACGGCGCTCAGCCCACCGATACCGCAAGAGCTCTTCTTAAGAAGGCCGGCGTCATAGAGTAGTCCGGAGGGTATGATGCTCAGTTTGGTAGAAACGATCGCAAAGGCGCTGGTACGCGATCCCGACGCCGTGCGTGTTTCTGAGTTGGGCGAGAAGGACGGCGCTACGGTCATAGAACTCAGGGTCGCTCCGGAAGACATGGGCAAGGTGATAGGGCGCCAGGGGCGCATCGCCAAGGCTCTGAGGACCGTCGTAAAGGCAGCCGCTCAGAAACAGGACAAGAAATACATCGTGGAGATAGTATCCTGATGGAAAAGATCGTATTGGGGCGAATAACGGCCCCCGTAGGGATCAAAGGAGAGATACGCGTTTACCCATATCTGGAGCAGGCGCGTTTTTCTGATATCAAGAAGGTAGTCGTAGAAGGCGCAGGGGAGTGCGAGCTGCAGAACGTCCGCGTTAACGGAAAGATGCTGGTTGTAAAACTTTCCTGCTGCTCCGACAGAAACACCGCGGAAACGCTCAGAAACAGGGAGATCTCGCTTCCTAAAGGCGAGAAGCTGGATCTGGGCAAAGACACTTACTTTGTTGATGACCTTGTAGGCCTTAAGCTTTGCTCCGGGGACGGCTCTTCCGTCGGAACGCTTAAGCAGGTCATCAGCAGACCGGCCCAGGATCTCTACGAAATAGAAAAGCAGGACGGAGGCACCTTTCTTCTTCCTGCGGTAAAGGAATTCATTCTGGATATCGACAAGACTTCCGGGATAATGAAGGTAAAGCTTCCGGAGGGGCTTACGGATCTATGAAGATCACGATCCTTACGCAGTTCCCCGAGATGTTCGGTCCGGTGCTTGGATCAAGCATGCTGGGCCGGGCGTCTGACAAGGGATTGTTGGAAACACAGATTGTTAACATAAGAGATTATTCCGTCGACAAGCATCGCAAGACGGATGATGCTCCGTTCGGAGGCGGCTTCGGCATGGTAATGACGCCGCAGCCCGCTTTTGATGCGCTGAAAGCTCTTAACGCAGGCGGTAAGCGCATACTATACATGTCTCCCAGGGGCAGTATGCTTAACAAGGATCTGGCTTCGGAACTATCGAAGGAAGAAGAACTGTTCATTCTCTGCGGTCATTACGAGGGTGTCGATCAGCGCATAATCGATGCCTGGAACATGGAAGAAGTCTCAATAGGAGACTACATCCTGACCGGCGGAGAACTGCCTGCTATGGTGCTGATAGACTGCGTTGCAAGGCTTATCCCCGGATGCCTGTCGGATGATGACGCTGCCGTGGAGGAGTCCATCTACAGCGGTCTTCTTGAGGCGGATCAGTACACTAAACCCCGCGAATATGAAGGCCTGGAAGTCCCGGAGGTCCTGTACAACGGAAACCACAAGCTTATACATCTGTGGCAGTACGAAAACTCCTTAAGGCTTACGAAGAGCCGGCGTCCGGACCTTTTCGAGGCTTATCTCAAAAAAGATAAGGTCCTTACAAAGGACGAAAAAAAGATACTAGATACTGTATTTTTAGAATACTAGATGTTGAACATCTAGTATTTTTTTGTTAAAATGTCTCGTATGGAAGAGAAGAAAAAGAGCCGTTTGCCTCTTATAGCAATAATACTCTTTGTTATCGTGCTGGTGGCTCTTTACGCTTACCTCTACATTTTGCCTGGGATAAAAGATTCCAGAGCCGATACCTCGGTGGTCTATTACACAAGGGTGCAGGACCAGAAGAAGTCGCAGTGCGTCGTAGTCCGCAAGGAGGAAGTCGTAACCAGCGGCGGGGCAGGCAGCGTAAGTTATTTCGCGGAGGAAGGCGTTAAGGCCAGAAAACGCACTAAGATAGCAGACGTATACTCCGGAACGCAGAGGGACTCGCTTACAGCTTCCGCAACCGGATTTTTAAGCTTCTATCTGGACGGATACGAAGCGGAGCTGGACCCGGATACGTTCCCGGACATGGACATAACGGCGATAGCAGGCACCAAGTACGAAGAGCCTAAGAGCGAAAAGCCGGACAGCGTGGACGGCGACGTACCTCTGTTCAAGATAGTAAGCAGCGACGTCTGGTACGTGCTTATAATCCAGCCGCTTGCTTCTGCTTCGGAATACAACCTTGGAAGCAGTCTGTCCATAGAGTTCCCGGACGGAACGCTGGTACCGGCTGCCGTGGACAGCTTCAGGGAAGACGGCGAATACCGTGCGTTCCTCGCCAGCGTAAGCCGTTATTACGATAAGTCCGCGCAGATAAGGAGCTTCGAAGGCAACGTCATCAGTTCCGTATACGAAGGGCTGATGATCCCTACGGATTCCATAGCGACCAACGGAGAGAACATAGGAGTCTACGTTGTCGGACTGGACGGAGAGTATACCTTTAAGCCGATAGAGATAATAACCCGCACGCCCGACGGGATACTTATACAGGACGGAGGAAGTGTAAAACAGTACGACGAGGTCCTGAACGATGCAAGAAACTATACGCAGCAGAATTGACGGCATCCGCAGCAGGATGGAGAGCGCCGCGCAAAGGTGCGGAAGAAGACCGGAAGAGATAACTCTCATTGCGGTAAGTAAGACATATCCGGCTTCGGACGTGGATCTTGCCGCCGCGGCAGGAATAAAGGACTTCGGCGAGAACAAGGTCCAGGAACTGCTTCAGAAGCAGCCTCAGACTGCGGAAGATCTGCGCTGGCATTTCATAGGCCATCTGCAGACGAACAAGACTAAAAACGTCATCGGAAAAGTGTGCCTCATCCACTCTGTAGACAGCATGCATCTTGCAGAGGAGATAGACAGGCGCGCAGCTGCCGCGGGAACGGTCCAGGAAGTGCTTCTGCAGGTAAACGCAGCCGGCGAAGAGACTAAGTTCGGTCTTTCGGATGAAGATGTCGTCCCGCTAGCGGAAGGCATCGCGGAAAACTGCAGCAACGTAAGGATACGAGGTCTGATGCAGATACCTCCTTACGAGGAGGATACGGACAAGGTCCGCGTGTGGTTCAAAAAACTGTATGTCCTTAAAGAGGATCTGCAGCGCAGAGGCTTTAAGTACGCAGACATCCTGTCCATGGGCATGAGCCACGATTTTGAGACAGCCATCGAGGAAGGCGCCACCCACATTAGAGTGGGCACGGCGATCTTCGGCGAAAGAAACTATAATAAACAATAATTTATAAAGAGGTGCAAGAATGGGTATTTTAGACAAGATCAAGGACATGGTCGGCATCGAGCTCGAAGACGAAGACGATGAAGAAGAAGTCGTAGAGGAAGAAAAGAAGGCAAGACCGGTCCTCAGGGAAGAGAGAAAAGAAGAAAAGATCAGGGAAGACAGAAGGCCTGTAACGGAGAGAAAGCCTGCGGCTTCTCCGCGCATGGAGACCGTTGCCCGCACGGAGGTCACCCGTCAGACCATGGGCGGCAACAAGTACACCAGCCAGTTCAAGATGGTGGTAATAGAGCCCAACGGTTTCGAAGAGTGCCCCAAGCTGGTGGACAGCCTTAAGGCAAAGAAGCCTGTAATAATCAATCTGGAGAACCTGGAGACGGACATTGCAAGAAAGATCTTCGATTTCCTCTCCGGAGCCACTTACGCGCTCAACGGAAACGTCCAGAAGGTCACGAACAACATCTTCGTGTTCGCGCCTGAGAACGTAGACGTTACATATAAAGACAGCACCAAGCAGGTCGCGGCTCCAGACAGCTCCAAGAGCATGTGGAGATAGGCTCACGAGGCCCAAGCGATGCTGATAAGATTGATAAGGACGGCGCTTTACCTTGTATTCAGGGTGGCGGATCTTGCCATACTGGTATATTGCGTTGCGTCCTGGTTCGTAAGACCCGGAGACAGGGTCTACGATCTTTTCGTTAAACTGGCACGAATAGTCGAGCCTGTGCTCTATCCCGTAAGGAAACTGATGTACAGGCTCGGCATAGATCTGCCGGTAGATCTTTCCCCGTGGATAACTATGATACTGCTCGGCTTCATCTACAGGCTGCTGGTAGTATTCATTGTAGGATAAATAGGCAGGAGGAAATGTATGATAACACCTCAGGACATACAGGAAAAAGTATTCGATAAAGCCGTAAGAGGCTACAACGCCGATCAGGTAGACGTATTCCTGGACGAGCTTACTACTACATTGGAAGACGTTCTTTCAGAAAAGGCACGCCTTGCGGAAGAGCTTGCAGCGGCCAACGCCAAACTGGACGAGTACAAGGCTCAGGAAGGCGCTGTAATAAGGACGCTGGAGTCTGCAAAAGGCCTTATGAACGAGATCTCGGCAAGCGCGGAAAAGCGTGCGGACATCATCATGAAAAACGCACAGCTTAGCGCGGACCAGCTCTTAAGATCCGCTCAGGAGAGCGTAGACCGTCTTAAGGACGAGGAAAAGGACCTCGGCTACAGAGTCGCCTCCATAAAGAACCGCTTCAAGAACATTCTTCAGGCGGAACTGGACCGTTTCGACAACATGAGCCAGGATATCTTCGGAGCTTTCCCCGCTGTATCGGAAGAAGCCGCCGAGGATGCCGCTGCTTCTCTTGAAAAAGAGATGACTCAGGTGATCTCAATAGAAAAATGATAGGTTTCTGCGCGGTCACGGCTTTCATAATAGCCGCTGACCTGATAACCAAGCATCTTGTTGCGGCAGGGATGGAGCTCAACTCGACGATCACCGTTATCCCCGGTGTTTTTGACCTGACCTACATCATCAACCGCGGAGCCGCCTGGGGCATATTGGCGGGAAAGCAGGTCCTGCTTACGGTATTCACCGTGTTAGTCCTTGCGGCTCTTGTTTTTTATGCCATAAAAAAGCATAAAGTCATCGGAAAACTGGAACTTGTCTCCATCGCAATGATTGTCGGCGGAGGAATAGGAAATCTTATAGGCCGAGTGTTCGACGGGTACGTCGTGGATTTCATAAACATCCGCTTCGTCAAGTTCTTCAACATCTTTAACGTTGCTGACATAGGCATTACGGTCGGGTGCATACTGCTTGTTATAAGCGTGCTGTTCTTCGGCAAGAAGCAGAACAAAACGGCTGCCGAAGGTCAGGACGGATCCGCGGTCGATTATTCCGAGATCCGGTGGGATCAGATCGACGGAGTCTCCGATGCAGAGGAAAGACCTGCTGAGGATGATGCCCCGGAAGGCGGGACCGGCAATGGAAGATAGCAGCGTCTTCAGCTTTGTAATAGACGAAGAGCAAGGTCAGCAGAGGGCTGACCTTGTACTTGCTGCTCTTCTGGAAGATGTTTCCAGAAGCTACATACAGAAACTTATCGCAGGCGGAAACATGAAGATCGACGGAGTTCCGGCCGCATCAAAAAAGGTCCTTCTAAGGGCAGGCCAGGCCGTGGAACTTACAATTCCTCCGGCTGTTCCCTGTGAAGCACAGCCGGAAGACTTCCCGCTGGACATAATCTACGAGGACGACGATCTCATAGTAATCAATAAGCCCAAGGGAATGGTCGTGCATCCTGCGGCAGGAAACATCAGCGGGACGCTTGTAAATGCTCTTCTTTTCCACTGCGGAAGTCTCTCCGCCATAAACGGTGTAGAGCGTCCGGGCATCGTGCACAGGATAGATAAGGATACCTCAGGGCTGCTTGTCGCCGCTAAGTCCGACGCAGCTCACCGTGGCCTTTCCGCGCAGTTCGCTGAGCACAGCATAACCAGGCTCTACAGAGGAGTCTGCTTCTTCGGACTTAACGAAGACAGCATGACCATAGATGCGCCCATAGGACGCGACCCAAAGAACCGTCTCCGCAACGCGGTGGTTCCGGACGGCAGACACGCCGTTACGCACATTAAGGTACTTAAAAGATACAAAGGTTTTACAGAGTTCTCCGCAAAGCTGGAAACAGGAAGGACTCATCAGATAAGAGTACACATGGCACACATAAACAGGCCCCTTTTAGGAGATGAGCTCTACGGGCCTGCAAGGCAGCCGTACAAAACGGAAGGACAGATGCTCCACGCAGGAACGCTGGGCTTCGTCCACCCCGTGACGGGACAGTACATGGAATTCAGCGCCCAGCCGCCGGCTGAATACCTGAACGTTTTACAAAAGCTGCCGGAATAGGAGATCACTATGAGAAAAGAAAGAAGAGACGCTGTCAGGATCACGGAATTGGACGGTCTGCATACCATACTGCCTTACGTAATGCCGTCCAGAGCTGCCGCGGAAGTTTCCATGCAGGAAGTATTCGACATCACGGACCTTAACGCTTACATGCAAAGAAGGAACGAAGGAGAGGGTACCAACCTTAAGCTGTTCCACGCTATATGCACAGCCGTAGCCAAGACAGTCTACTGGAGGCCTAAGCTGAACATCTTCATATCCGGCAACCGTTTCTGGCAGAGAAAGGACATTATCCTTGCCTTCATCGTTAAGCGCAAGTTCGAGGACACCTCCGAGGAGTCCCTTATGTTCCTTAAGGTAAAGCCGGACATGACCCTGGATACGATCTCCAGAAAGATACTCGGAGAAGTTCACGAGCTCAGGGAGAATTCCGGAAAGAACGACATAGGCGACATGATCAACATATTCGCCAAGATACCTCACTTCCTGCTCCGCATCATATTCAAGATACTGCACTTGCTGGAGTACTGCGGACGCATGCCTAAGGCGTTCGCGGACGGAGACACCAACTACGCGTCCGTGCTTCTCTCCAATCTTGGAAGCATAAAGTGCGGTTCCGTATATCATCACCTTAACGATTACGGTACCAATTCCGTAGTCGCGACGATTGGTACCACACATAAGGCTCTTAAATGGGGCGACGACGGCATGGAGCATCTGAGAGACGTTGTGGACATACAGGTAACTCTGGACGAGCGAATCGCGGACGGTTTCTACTTCGCAAGATCGCTCAAACTTATAAGTTATCTTCTGGAGCATCCGGAAGAACTGGAGAAGCCTATTGCGGAGGAGCTCCCTGCAGGCGCCATAGAGGCTCTCGGCGGCAAACTGTAAATTAAGACACAACGGCGGTCCTCTGTATTCTGCAGCGGGCCGTCTTTTACATACGGGGCACGTTATGGATATAAGATATTTCGAAGAATATGGAATAACTGCAGGGATAACGCAGGTCCCGGACAGGTCGGACGTCCGCCGGGCTGAAATGGCTGAAGAACTTAAAGCCCGGGGCGGATATCTCATCCGTCCTTGCCTTACTCACGGTGTTAACGTATATCCGATAACACGTCAGTTCCTGGAGGGAAAGCCCTCATATATCGAGATAGAAGACTGCGACGGCATGGTTACGGACCTTCCGGACGTTGCTCTCACAAGCACGCACGGAGACTGCATACCGCTGTATGCTTATGACCCCGTAAAAAAGGTTATCGGACTTGCGCACGCAGGGTGGCGAGGCACCGTTAACGGCATCGCAGCAGTGCTTGCACTTACAATGATAAAGACCTACGGCTGCGATCCTTCGGACATCCGCACGGTCGTGGGGCCGGGAATAGGGTGCTGCTGCTTCGAGGTCTCGGAGGACGTAGCGCGCGAGTTCATCGAAAAGATGCCCTGGTGCGAGGATTACATCGACGAAGGTGCCAAAGAAGGCAAGTACATGATAGACCTTAAGGGCATTAACGCGGAGCTGTTTAAGATGTTCGGGATCACGAACACGGAGATAAGTCCCGTATGCACATACGAGGACGAAAACTGCTGGTCCTACCGCCGGAACGGAACAGATAAAAGAATGCTAGCGTACATCAAACTCTGATCTTTTTGAAACGTATCTCCTTTTTTGCCGTCTTTTATGACAAGAGGGGTTTTCATATACGGGGGATAACATGAAAAGGATAATCTCGATAGTTCTGACGCTTTGCATGGTGTTCTGCCTTGCAGCATGCGGCAGCAGCGGAAACGAGGTCGTGATCAACGATGCTCCTGCGCCAGGACCTGCCGTCGGCAGACAGACTTACAGACTTGCATCACTTAGCATTCCGGCGTCCGTGCATTTTCCTGCCGAAGCAGATTTCTACAAGAACGGATCATTCGATTCCGCCGCGTACAGCAAAGCCTGGCAGGAATGGTCTGAACAGACGGACCTTAAGCACAAACTTGCAGATTCCTACAAAGGAAAACTGGACTCCTATCTGTTCCTGTCGTCCGAATACCTTAAGGGCATGGACGGAAAAAACGTTGTTTGCTCGCCGGTAAACATCTACTTTGCGCTGGCGATTCTTGCGGAATGCTCGCGCGGGAATACGCAGGCGGAGATCCTGAATGTGCTTGGTGCGAAAAGCATCGAAGAATTAAGGAAAACAGCCTGTGCGCTCTGGGAACAAACATACTACGATTCCGGGATCTATAAGACGGATCTTGCGTCTTCCGTCTGGCTGAACAAAGAGGTAAGCGGCGTGCAGCTTCAGTTCGACAAAGAAACTCTTGGCGCTCTTGCGCAGTACTATTACGCTGCTGCGTATAGCGGTGATGCGGCAGACAAGGACTTCAGCAGGGCGTTCAAGGGCTGGCTGGACGAACACACCGGAGGCCTTCTGAAGGACCGGATTGAGTCCATGGAAGATTTTAAGGATTACCTTGTTGCGGCCATAGCCACTACGGTGCATTTCAAAGCCTCATGGCAGGACGAATTTGAAAAGACCGCTACGTACGAAGATGTTTTCCACGCACGCTCCGGGGACTCCCGGGTATCCTTCATGCGCAGGGTGGATGCTTTCATGACGTGTAAAGGAAACGGGTTTACGGCAGCATTTATTCCGTTCAACGTGGCCGGAGGCATGTGGATATTCCTGCCGGACGAGGGCGTGTCACCGGAACAGCTTAACATCAACAGTTCTCTTACGGGCGCTGTGCTCTGCTCTGCTGACGGAAGACAGTGTTCGGACTCAGACGGCAAGCCGCTGTACAAGTACGATCATGTTCAGCTGGATGTGAGCCTCCCGAAATTTGACGTGGACGCGGAACTGGATCTTATGGGAATGCTTAGGAACATGGGCATCCACGATGCGTTCGATCCTCAGAAAGCAGACCTGAGCGGGCTTGTAAGCAATGTTCAGGCTTATGTTACTTCGGCTTCTCATGCCGCAAGGGTAAAGATAGACGAAGAAGGCTGCGAGGCGGCTGCGTATACAGTGATATCTGTCGACGCTTTAGGATGGATGGAACAGAAACCGTTGGAATTCAAAGTAGACAGACCTTTTGCTTTCGCGATAACAGGCTCCGACGGACTTCCGCTGTTTACAGGCATCGTAAACGAACCCTGATCCCGAAATGCTGCTGATAAGGCATATTAGTCATTAGAAAAGCTGTCTGCGTGCAGCAGGCCGCTTTTGTGAAGGACCGATCGTGTCATTCCAGGTTCTGTACCTGTTCTCGTATCTTTTCTATCTCTGCCTTAAGGATAAGGACCTTATCTGTAATGGATATGTCGTTGGCTTTGGAACCTATGGTGTTGACCTCGCGGTTCATCTCCTGGACGAGGAAGTCCAGATTCTTTCCGACCGGGCCGCCTTTTTCTATGATACTTCTGAGCTGAGCGCAGTGGCTCTTGAGCCTTACTATCTCTTCCGTGATGTTTGCTTTGTCGGCAAATACGGCTGCTTCCAGCATTATACGGTCTTCCGGCACCTCAGTAACACCTTCCAGAAGCTCGTTTATGCGGGCGCGTATCTTGTCCGCGTATTCTTTTTCCAGCTGCGGTGCTCTCTGCTCTACGATGGAGACAGTATCTTCTATCAGTTTTCCTCTGGCAAGTATGTCTTCGCCGAGCCTTTCTCCCTCAGCGGTGCGCATCTTGTCGTAGTTTACAAGCGCTCCGTCCAGAGCGGACAGAAGGGACGCAAGTATGGCATCTTCATCTTCTGCTTCCGGAACCACCTTAAGCACTTCCGGCATGTTTGCAATGAAGTGGATGTCTATCTCTCCGACTATACCAGGTATCTGCTGCTTAAGCTGGTTGAGACTGTCGAAATAGGCCTGTGCGGCGTCTACGTTAAGTCTTATGTTCTGAGTGTCCATGGACAGGTCGTCGCATACAACGGACAGCTCTATCTTGCCTCTGCTTATTTTTTCCTTGATCCTTGCCTTTAACTTTTCTTCCGCGAACTGGTAGCGTCTGGGCATCTTTACGTTTATCTCGCAGAATCTGTGGTTTACCGAACGTATCTCGCATGTTACGCTGCGTTTTTCGTCGGTGTACTCTCCGCGGCCGAAGCCTGTCATTGATTTGATCATAGAAAGATCCTTTCTTAAGTGTTAAAATGTTTGCAGGATCCGCGCTCTTTTTTACGGCCGGATCTCGTTACAAATAGATTTTACCATATTGCGCCGCGGATTTCAGTAAAAATGGCATACGACGGATTCATGACGGCAGCTGTGCTGTCGGAGATGAAAAACAGCCTGGAAGGCTCAAAGATAGAAAAGATAACCCAGCCGGAATCGGACAGGGTAGTAATGCAGCTCCGAACAGTAAGCGGCAGAAAGAAGCTGCTGCTGGATGTTTCGCCGCAGGGAAGCAGGGTGCAGTATACGGAGCAGGATTTCGAGAATCCCCAGACTGCCCCCAATTTCTGCATGCTGTTAAGAAAGCACATCCAGGGCGGTTTAATTAAGGCTGCCCGCCAGCACGGTATGGAAAGGCTTATTGAACTCGACATTAGCACAATAAACGAGATGGGCTATTCGCAGCTTAAAAGGCTGATAGTCGAGACCATGGGCAAGCACAGCAACATAGTGCTTCTGGACGCGGAAAGCGGAAAGATAATAGACAGCATTAAAAGGATATCAATAGACGTAAACCGCGTAAGGCAGATCCTTCCGGGCGTAATCTACGAGTATCCTCCGGTCGCCAATCTGTCTAATAACAGAGGCTACGGACCTACTACAAATTCCGCCCTGGAAAACGGAGCCGTACTGCCGGAACTTGCGGAAAGCGCTCCTGAAGGCATAAGGACCTTCGTCTATGTTTCCAAGGACGGTTCACCAAAGGACTTCCATGTATTCCGGATGCCTCAGTACCTTACAGAGTACGAAGAAAAAGAGTTCTCTTCGCTGTGCGGGGCAATGGACTGGTTCTACAGCCGCAGGCAGTCCACAAACAGGCAGATGCAGCGAGCAAGCGATCTTTCCAGGCACATAGACCAGCTTACAGGCAAGTATCTTCTGAAAAAACAAAGGCTTCTGGAAGAGATAAAGAAGGCAGACGGGGCGGACATATACAGGCTTAAAGGAGAACTGCTTAACGCAAATCTCCATCTTGCCGCGCCCGGCGCAAAAAAGGTCAAGGTCTTAAGCTACTACGACGGAAGCGAACTAGAGATAGAACTGGATGAAAAGATCTCCGCGGCAAAGAACGCGCAGAACTACTATAAGAAATACGCAAAGCTCAAGTCTTCAAAGAAGGAAAAGGAGGCGCAGCTTAAAGAGTGCGAGGCGGACATAGACTATCTGATGTCCGTACAGGCGATGGTACAAAGCGCCAAGACTTCCGAAGAACTTGACGATCTAAAGGATGAGCTTGCCGCGGAAGGTTTCGTCCGTCAGCGCCCGGAGCAGAAAAAACGCAAAAAGTCCAAACCTTCTCCCAGACGCTACAAGCTGCCCTCCGGGCTGGAAGTGCTTGTAGGCCGCAATAATACGGAAAACGATTACATTACGTTCAAACTTGCGCAGAAGACGGACTGGTGGTTCCACACCAAGGACATCCACGGTTCGCACGTAATACTTGTCTGCAACGGCGTGGATCCTTCTCCGGAGGACATGTACGGCGCCGCGGAAATCGCTGCGTGGTTCTCAAAGGGCAGGGATTCGCAGAACGTACCGGTGGATTATGCCCCGGCCAGGCACGTTAAGAAGCCTTCCGGCGCTAAGCCGGGAATGGTGATCTTTACCAACAACGGGACCGTGTGGATAGATCCTAAGGATCCGGAAGCCTCTGGCTGAACGTTTGGTCAGAATGGTACATTCTTTAGCATGAAACAGCACACATTCTCTCCCAAAATGTTGACGTGTGCATCTGCCCTAGATATGCTTCCTTTGCGCGCAGGAAAATACAACTTCATTAAGATCCGTCATCAGACAGCCGTCCGGCCGGCGGCTGTTTTAGTTTAACTGGCTGAACGGATATTATTTCTGTGCAGGGCATTTTTTCTCAAACATCTTGCAAATGTAAGCTTTCGTGATATATAATTCATTGATTCTATAGAGTGTGGAAGAGGGGATCATGAAACAAGGACGCTTATTCGTAATATCCGGACCCTCCGGAGCCGGCAAGGGCACGATCTGCAAGGAACTCATCTCTGCCGGCATAGCAGACCTTTCCGTTTCCATGACTACCAGAAAGCCCCGCGGGATAGAGCAGGAAGGAGTGCATTACTACTTCGTGTCCCACGAGGAGTTCCAGCAGGCCATAGACGAAGGTAACATGCTTGAGTGGGCGGAGATATACGCCAACCGCTACGGAACACCAAAAAAGCCTGTCCTGGAAAAGCTTGCTCAGGGCCGCGATGTCATCCTGGAGATAGAGATGCAGGGCGCCATGCAGGTAAAGAAGAGCTACCCCAAGAGCGTTCTGATCTTCGTGCTTCCGCCGTCGATATCCGTTCTGAGGAAAAGACTTATCGACCGCGGCACCGAAACTACGGAGCAGATAGACCTGCGCACCCGGACCACTCTGGAGGAGATCAAAAAGATAAAGGATTACAGTTATTTCATAATCAACGACGATCTGGCTTCTGCCGTGGACGATGCTCTTACTATAATAAACGCTGAGCATCTGAGGGTAGAAGACGAAGCCGAAGATATAATTCAAAGATACGAAAGAGAGGGGATCTAATGCTTCTTTATCCATCCATAGACCTTCTTAAGACCAAGGTCGACAGCAAGTATACTCTTACCATAATGGCAGCTAAGAGAGCCAGAGACATCATCGACGGTAAGCCGATGCTCGCCATCTGCGACGTGGAAAAGCCCATAAGCGTTGCAACGGAAGAGATCGCGGACGATTACATCAGCTACAAGCGTGACGAGGAGTAACGATGGCCAAGTATTACCATGTGCCGCCTCAGGGTCCGAACAACAGACTGCAGCAGAACAGACCGCAGGGTCAGCCCAGCATAGGCAAGACCATTGCGAAAGTAGCGGTAGGTGCTATGTTCATAGTCATTGG
>JAILDA010000079.1 GCA_024689865.1 Clostridia bacterium
AAATGTCCGGATCGTTTACAAGGGCGCGGGCTATGGCTACGCGCTGCATCTGTCCGCCGGACATCTGGTTGGGCTTTTTATGGAGCTGGTCGCCCAGACCCACTTTTTCCAGAGCTTCCGCAGCCCTTCTGCGCTTTTCGGAGCGAGGCACGCCGGATATGGTAAGAGCCAGCTCCACGTTGGCCAGAACGCTCTGGTGAGGAATAAGATTATAACTTTGGAAAACGAACCCTATGGTGTGGTTCCTGTAGGAGTCCCAGTCGCGGTCCGTGTACTTTTTGGTGGAGACACCGTTGATTATAAGGTCGCCGCTGTCGTAGCGGTCCAGACCCCCTATAACGTTAAGAAGCGTGGTCTTGCCGGAACCGCTTGGGCCCAGCACGGCCACGAACTCGTTTTGGCGCAGCGCAAGGCTGACCCCGTCCAGAGCTGTCTGGACGAGGCTGCCTGTGCGGTATTCTTTTCTTACTTCTTTTATCTGAAGCATCCGATAATAGTTCGTATGCAAGGCCCTGACGGGTCTGCTGCGCCGCGGAGGTAAGATATGTTTATCAGTGCGCAAACACTACGGTGTCCGCAAACTGCACGTACAGTGGCTTGAAAATATCGTAGCCCTGCTTGATGCAGGCGAACTGGACGATCCAGAACGCTTCGTCGGATTCGTACAGCGTTGTGTAATATCTGTATGTGATGTTGTTAGAGACCCCTTCGTATTCAAACGCAGGACGGCCGTTCTCGTACTCCGGAGCCTCGACCCCTTTGGACTCGTTTGCCTTCATCACGAGCTGCAGATATTCTTCCATGTTGCCTGCGTAGTTTTCCAGGTCCGCCTTGTCCTCCCTGAGGACGAGCACCGCGGTATAGTTGTCGAAGAAAGCCTTCGTATAGCCTTCCACATCCTTCTCTTCGAACGTATCGGGGAGACTGATCTTCATCTCCTCCACGTAGTGATCTACCATCGCAGTCGCTTCCCCGTTATCGGAAGACCCATCAGAGGCGTTCCTGGCTGCTTCCGGGAGATCTATCTTTATCTCATTATCGAATACAATGTCCTTAAGAGAAATGGTGAATCTCTCGGCTTCCATCTTCATGAACGCGGACAGGTCTATGTTAAGGCCGGAGTCTCCGCCGATCTGCTGACCAAGCCCGGCTGCCTGCTTTATAAGCTGCTGCATCAAGCTGTTCATGCAGTCTGCCATGTCGATCTCCACGCCGGCAGGCTCCTGGGTCTCCTTGCTGAAGTGGTAAGTAACCTTAGCAGGCGCCACTCCTTTAAGATCCATGCTTTCAAGATCGAAGCCCAGTCCGTCCATTTCATCGAAACCGCCCAGGTAATTCTTAAGGGCCTCGAACACCTCTGCCAGAGCGACTTTGCCTTCTACTATGTAGTCGTTGTCGGTCTCGGTCATGGTCATGGACGAAACATCCTGCATCGAAAGCACCGCCTGAACGTTGCCGTCCACGTTTACGACCGCGCGGGACTTGTTCCATGTTCCGTCCGTGTTGGTATAAACGTCGAAGCCATCGCCGGACTTTATGCTGTAGATGTCCATGTTCCCTTTTTCGGTCTGGCCGTTGATGGTAGTTGCGGCAGTACCGGATATATGAGCAGCCTCTTTAGTGGCCTCGACCTTCATCTCGGAAGTCATTTCTATGTTCTGGGACTGACCCATTGCGTTTACGGAGATCTTTGCGTCCATGGCAAGGGTGTAAGATCCGCTTGCGGACTGCTCCGCTTTATTCTTGTATCCGCCGATAAGGGCTTCCTTGGTCACGGGCTCCTTTTCCGGGGTCTTGGGAGTGGTGGAACCGCAGGCGGAAAGCACCACGCAGAGAACCATTATCAGGGCTGTTATGAAAGCAACTCTTTTCTTCATTTTATCCTCCGTCTATTGCTGACTATTGAATATTGATTATATCATAATTTTGGTTCTTTAGAAACCGTCCGGGGCACTTCCCCTTATCCATATTACAGTAAAAAGGTGCTGTTTCTGTGATGAGTTTCTGGACGCGCAGTGAATAAAGCCGGGCAAAATAAAAGCGGCCTGTACGGCCGCCTACATAATATGATATCAACTTTCTGCGAGCTGCGCATTCGGGTGCTTTGCCGGGACGTGCTCCGGACCTTGCGGGATCAGTCGAGCCATCCTTCCCGGATCTTGCCTCCGAAATGTCCGGCGATAAGCCTAAGATCCTCGTCCGTAAGAGTCTGTTTTACCGGCAGATGGGCTATCTTAAGGTATATCTCCGCGGCTTTGTCTGCGGTCTCTATAAGGCCGAAGGCCTCGTCCAGGTCCTTTCCGGCGCCGTATATGCCGTGCTGCGCCCAGATCACAAGCCGTGCGGTCTTCATTTTTTCCGCGGTGGCCTGTCCTATCTCGTTGGTGCCGCATAACATCCACGGAAGGACTTTTACACCGTCCGGGAACACGATC
The DNA here is from genome assembly GCA_024689865.1 of Clostridia bacterium. GTDB lineage: Bacteria > Bacillota > Clostridia > Peptostreptococcales > Anaerovoracaceae > RUG13409. The sequence goes on from JAILDA010000079.1 coordinate 2,436, forward strand.
ATGCATTCCGTCTCCATGCGCCAGAGCGTGCGGGTGAACTCCCTCTCGTCCAGGTCGTGGACATACGTCATGGCGATCAGGTTTGCGGGGTGGGAGTGCATTATTACGCGGTTTTCCGGATCCGCCGACAGACGCGCCGTATGGCTTAGAATGTGGGCCGCGAATTCGCTGGTAAACTTTCCGCCGCCCTTGTATCCCCAAAGCAGTTCCGCCGTTCTGCCGCCGTCTGCCAGGCGCAGCAGTCCAAGATCCTTTTCCGGCTGGTACTGTATGTTCCTGAAATAACTGCCTGTGCTTGTGACCAGAAAATATCTTCCGTCCAGATCCGGGGCCTCAAAACCCGTGGTAATAGTCCGCAGGACCTTCGTTATATCCACGTAGTCCTTAACTTCCGCCTCGTCCAAAAGCAGGCTTATGTTGCCGCCGTTGCGCTCGTCCCAGCCCAGGCGGTACATTTCCGTTATCGTGCGCACCGTCTTTGCAAGGAACGGCGCATCCAAAATGTTCTTCATGTCTTTTGCCTCCGCATCGTCCGACCCTATTATACTATAGCAGCGCGCCTGAGTGTAAAATGTTTCGAGCGGTACAGTACCCGCCAGCTCCACCTTCGGACAGAAAAACGGAGGAAGCATTTCGCTCCCTCCGTAATTTACGTTATTCCGCCGGTGCCCGTATCTGTCCCGGCGCTGTGATCTAAGCTCGTACGGATCTGTCCGGATGAATTACATCATTCCGCCCATTCCGCCGCCGCCTGCCATTGCAGCAGCTGCAGCCGCGTCGGCAGCCGGATCCTTGATCGGAACTATGCCGGCCTCGGTGGTGAGCAGCAGAGCGGATGCGGAAGCAGCGTTCTGCAGAGCGGACCTGGTGACCTTGGTCGGATCCACGATGCCGGCCTTGATCATGTCTTCGTAGACCTCGGTAGCCGCGTTGAAGCCAACGCCCGCCTTGGCGTTCTTGATCTCAGCGATAACTACGCTGCCTTCGAAGCCCGCGTTCTCCGCGATCTGGCGTACAGGCTCTTCCAGCGCTCTTACGATTATCTCCGCGCCGGTCTTTACATCGCCTTCCTGATTCTTGGCGTAGGCTGCTACTGCCGGGATCACGTTTGCAAGTGCAACGCCGCCGCCGGAAACTATGCCTTCCTCTACGGCTGCCTTGGTAGCGTTAAGAGCGTCCTCTATGCGGAGCTTTCTTTCCTTAAGCTCGGTCTCGGTAGCAGCGCCGACCTTGATGACGGCTACGCCGCCGGAGAGCTTTCCTATACGCTCCTGGAGCTTTTCCTTGTCGTAGTCGGACTTTACGAGCTCGTACTGGGCCTTAAGCTGGGCGACTCTGTCCGCTATGGCCTGCTTGGTGCCTGCGCCGTCTACTATAACAGTGTTTTCCTTAGTGACCTTTACGGACTTGGCTCTGCCGAGCATGTCCACGGTAGCGGTCTTAAGATCGTAGCCGGTCTCTTCGGAGATGACGGTGCCGCCGGTAAGGATGGCGATGTCCGCCAGCATGTCCTTGCGCCTCTCGCCGAATGCAGGAGCCTTAACGGCAACTACGTCCAGAACTCCCCTGATCTTGTTGACTACCAGGGTGGCAAGAGCTTCGCCTTCTACGTCTTCTGCAACGATGAAGAGCTTCTTGTTGAGCTTGAGGATCTGCTCCAGCAGGGGCATGAGCTCCTGGATGTTGGAGATCTTCTTGTCTGTAATGAGTATGTACGGATCGTTGATGGTAGCTTCCATCTTTTCCGCGTCGTTTACCATGTAAGCGGAAAGGTAACCGCGGTCGAACTGCATGCCTTCCACGATCTCCAGCTCGGTGCCCATGGACTTGGACTCCTCGACCGTGATGACGCCTGCAGCGCCTACCTTTTCCATTGCGTCCGCGATAAGATCGCCTATCTCCTGATCGCCGCAGGAGACTGCAGCTACCTGTGAGATGGCGTCCCTGCCGTTAACAGGAACGGATGCCTTCTTAAGAGCTTCCACTGCAACGTCTACTGCGCCCTGGATGCCCCTCTTAAGGACCATCGGGTTTGCGCCGGCAGCTACGTTCTTGAAACCTTCGCGGATTATGCTCTGCGCAAGCAGAGTAGCGGTGGTGGTTCCGTCGCCTGCCACGTCGTTGGTCTTGGAAGCGACTTCCTTAACGATCTGGGCGCCCATGTTCTCGTAAGCGTCTTCCAGTTCTATCTCCTTGGCGATGGTTACACCGTCGTTGGTGATGAGCGGGGAACCGTACTGCTTGGCTATGACGACGTTCCTTCCCTTAGGTCCGAGCGTTATCTTTACTGTATCTGCAAGCTTGTCCACGCCTGCCTGAAGCTTTCTTCTTGCGGTCTCGCCGTAGTTTATATCCTTAGCCATGGTGCTGCCCCCTTACTCTATTACAGCCAGAATGTCCGACTGTCCTATAACTATGTATTCTTCGCCGTCGATCTTTATTTCCGTACCGCCGAATCTGGAGAAGAAGACCTTGTCGCCTTCCTTTACGTCCATCGGCTGGCGCTTGCCTTCTGCGAGCGCTCCCGGGCCTACTGCCACGACACGGCCGAACTGCGGCTGCTCCTTGGCGGTTCCCGCTATGAACAGACCGCTGGCGGTCTTTTCTTCGGCATCGTCGCGCTTAAGGACTACGCGGTCTCCTAAGGGTCTGAGTTTCATGTTTTACCTCCGTATATGTAATGGTTTTATAGACTTTATTAGCACTCTTCTTTCTTGAGTGCTAAACATATTATAACGCTTAATAATTCAATGTCAACAGGAATTTTAAGGAGTGTGTGTGAAGTATAAAAAGCGGCCTTGATCAGCCGCAGAGCGCAGAAGCATCGTGGCCGGACGGTCAGCCTGCCGCGTCTCCCTTAGCCTTAAATCCGCGGACTTCCACGGAAACGCCGTTGATGTTGAAGTTGGTCATGCGGGAGACCTCTTCCACTATCCTCTTCTGCAGTTCGTAAGCTGCGGTGCGGATGCGGCTGCCCCACTCCACGGTAACTATTACTCTTATGTAAAGATTGTTGTCCTCGTCCGGCGAGGATCCTGCCATTATGACCTGCGAAACGCCCGGCGTTACGGACACTATGTAGCCGACTATGTCGCTTATTACCTTTTCCGATATCTCGAACTTGCCCAGATAGCTGTACTTAGGCCTCATTACGGTCTTTTCGCCGCCGTCCTGGTCCGGTTTCTCCTGGCGGAAGCTGCGCCTTGGGTTGAGGAAGTAGCCGGAGAACTGCTTGCGCACCTGAAGCGTGGGCGCGGGGATTACGTGCATGCCGTTGCGGTCGCGCATCTCCTGGGCCTTGGCCCTCTGGGCGTCCGTGGTTATGTCCTCTATGTGCACGTATTCCGTTACCGGCGGCAGCTGAAGACGGCCGGAGATGATGTCCACCATGCGGTCCGAGGTACCTATTACAAGTATGCTCTTGGGCTTTACCTTTGCGATAGCTTTGCGGACTTCCAGACTTTGCTCTTCGTCCTCGAATATGGCCGTCTTTATGGCGCGGATCTTTGTCCTCTGCTTTTTTGCGGACGTGCCTGCCACTATTTTTCCGGACACGATGAACAGGCCGTCGTCTACGATGGCCTCTATTCCCATGCGGGCGCACAGCTCTATGGCGTTGTAGCTCTTTCCTGTTCCGCTTTTACCGGATAATCCGTAAATAATCACTTGCTCTTCACAATTATTATGCTATAATGCTTTTGTTTGAATCGTTTCTTATGGTTTAAGGAGGAAAACTATGGCTTATGTAATCGATGATAAGTGCATCAGCTGTGGAGCTTGCGCCGGTGAGTGCCCTGTAGGGGCCATCTCCGAAGGCGACGGAAAATACGTGATCGACGAGAGTGCTTGCGTCGACTGCGGTTCCTGCGCAGGCGTTTGCCCGATGGAAGCAGCTCACGCTTAATATCAAACACAACGGGCGAGGCGAAATGCCTCGCCCGTTTTTTTATTTGCTTTTCCGTCTAGTCCGGGTGGTTTATGTAGTAGCAGAGCGAGTGCAGCGAGTCGGACAGGTGAACGTTTATTACCTTTACGCCCTTAACGTTGAAGTCCGTGTGACCGAAGTTCCACACGCCCTTTATCTCCGTGCCGGAAATGTCCCCGGCAACCTCTTCCGCTATCCTTGCCGGAGCCGTAATTACCAGTATGTCTATGCCGGTGCGCATCCGCTGGCGGAAGCTCTCCTTATCCTGCACGACTATGCCTTCTATCTCCCTGCCTATCATTTCCGGGCGGTTGTCGCACAGGGCAACTATCTTGAAGTTCGGTTCGTTGCCGTTTATGAAGTGTATTACGGACTGGCCCATCTTTCCGCAGCCTACGAATCCCATGGTGTATGTGCGGTCCAGACCCATTATGCCTTCCAGCTTCTGGTCCAGCTCCGCGACTCCGTACCCGTAGCCCTGCTGGCCGAATCCGCCGAAATGGTTAAGGTCCTGACGTATCTGCGAAGCAGTTACGTCCATTATCTCTCCCAGTTCCTTGGACGATATTCTTTGTATGTCCTGATCCTGAAGTTTTTTAAGATAGCGCCTGTATCTGGGAAGCCTTCTTATTACTGCATCGGAAACATAGTTGTTCATTGATGATCCGCCTCGATTTCTTATAAAACGCATCTAATCGTTATTTTCTTGACATAAATATTTTAACATCCGCGCCGCCTTGTTACAAGACCGGATTGATGATATTATACCGTATTATGAGCATACTGTCGGCACAGCATCTTTATAAAAGTTTCGGTGTGGAAGACGTCCTGGAGGACGTCGGTTTTACCGTTAACAAAGGGGACCGCATAGGCGTAGTGGGATCCAACGGAGCCGGAAAATCCACGCTCTTTAAGATGATAGTTGGCGAACTTGCCCCGGACAGCGGCGAACTGGCAGCGGCAAAGGATCTTACCGCCGGCTACCTAAGGCAGCGCGAGCATTTCCCGGAGGACCGCACCGTTTTCGACACGCTTAAGGCTCTGGGCGAAGAGACCGCGGCCCGCAAAGGGCCCCTTGCCGGTCAGACTCTTGCGGAGCGTTTCGAAGAGATCCACGGCTACAGCTTTGAACGCGCGGCCCGAGGCATTTTAACGTCTCTGGGATTCTCCGGACAGGCGGAAGACCAGCTCGTGGGAGCGCTCTCCGGAGGAGAAAAGACCCGCCTGGCGCTGGGCGCCATGCTCCTTAGAGAGCCGGACCTTATGCTTCTGGACGAACCTACCAACCACCTGGACATAAAGACCCTCAAGTGGCTGGAAGGCTACCTTGCCGGCTACCGCGGAACGCTCATGATAATCTCGCACGACAGGTATTTCCTGGATAAGTGCGTCAACCGCATATTCGAAATAGAGAACCGACACCTTACCTGTTACGAAGGCAACTACAGCATCTACAAGGAAAAGAAGCTGCTCCGCTACGAGATAGACCTTAAGCACTACGAGCAGCAGGCAGAAGAAATAAAGCGCCAGGAAGAGCTTATAGCACGCTACAAGGGCCGAGGCACGGAAAAGCTTGTAAAGCGCGCCCAGTCCAGGGAAAAGAGGCTTGCCCAGGTGGAGCGACTGGAAAAGCCTGTAATGCTCTCCGAGACCCTTAAGATCAACTTTTCGGAAAAGCTGGCGTCCGGCAACGACGTTGTGTTCGCGGAAGGGCTGTCCTTCGCGTACCCCGGGTCGGCGCCGCTGTTCAGAAACGTAGGACTGGACATAAAAAAGCACGACCGCATCTGCCTTGTTGGCGCCAACGGCATAGGAAAGACCACGCTTCTTAAGATAATACTGGGGCAGCTGAGACCCTCGAGCGGATACGTGCGGCTTGGGCAGAACGTAATGCCCGGTTACTACGATCAGGAGCAGAAGAGCCTGGTATCGGACAACACCGTGCTGGAGGAGCTCCACCGCATATACTTTAAGTACGACCAGACGGATCTTCGCAAGATACTGGGAAGCTTCCTGTTCCGCGGGGACGACGTCTTTAAGAAGGTGTCGGACCTTGCCGGCGGCGAAAAGGCCAGACTGGCCCTGCTTAAGCTTATGATGTCCGGCTCCAATCTGCTTATATTCGACGAGCCCACCAACCACCTGGACATAGCAGCCAAGGAAGTATTCGAAGACGCTATAATGCACTTCCCCGGAACAGTAATAATAGTGTCGCACGACCGCTACCTGCTTCAGCATGTGCCCACCGCAATACTGGAACTTACAGAAGACGGGATCGTTAAATATCCCGGAAAATACGATTATTACGAAGAAGAACGCACAAGCCTGGGAAAAGGCCGCCTTGCGGAGAATGACGCGTCTAAGACGCTCTCAGAGGCTTCTGA
>JAILDA010000095.1 GCA_024689865.1 Clostridia bacterium
CAGATTGTTTTGTACAAGTCTTTTGAGACTTACTTAAAAGTCTCTTTGACTAGTTCTTTGCACTATGTTGTTTTCAAGGTTCGGCACCGCCTTTTTGGCGGAGCATTTGATATTATATGCGCGCGCCCTTCCGTTGTCAACATCTTTTTTAAGATTTTCAGAGAAAAAATAGAGCCTTCCGAAAGTTCTGAAAACTAACGGAAAAGCTCTGTAAAACGCGTGGATTATTCGTCAGAAAACCCGCATTGTGTTACCGTATTTCCGGGCGCAAAGCGCCCTTCAGCGCTCCGATTCCGAGGCTGGTGCCGATCTGAAGATCGACAGTATTTTATCACTCCTTGAGCCAGGAAATGTAAGGCAGCTGTCTGTAGCGCTGGTTGAAGTCCAGACCGTATCCTACGATGAACTTGTCCTCTACTTCGAAGCCTATGTAGTCGCCCTTAATGTCGATCTTGCGTCTGGAAGGCTTGTCCAGTATGGCGCAGATCTTGAGGCTCTTGGGCCCGCGTCCCAGAAGATGCCCCTTAAGATAATGAAGCGTAAGCCCGGTGTCTATGATATCTTCTATTATAATTACGTTCTTCCCTTCTATTGGGGTCTCCAGGTCCTTTACGATCCTTACGACTCCGCTGGTCTTTGTGGACCCGCCGTAGCTGGATACGGACATGAAGTCTATGGTCACGTCGAGATCTATCTCGCGCATGATGTCCGCCATGAAAGGTACCGATCCCCTGAGTATTCCCACGAGGAGGACCGGCTCGCCCTCGTAGTCCTTAGTGATCTGCTGACCGAGCTCCCTTACTCTCTGAGCAAGCTGTTCTCTTGTGATAAGCACTTCCTGAGCTACGTTATCCATTCTGCTCATCTTGATCTTCTTCCTCCGTTACTGTATATTCAGCCTCGTGTACGTCCGAGTTGCTGACGTCGTATTTCCCGCCCGGCGCTGCTGCCGCGGGGATATGAGAATCCAGTTCGGTCCTCATAAAGTATAGAATGGCTACCCATACGGCAAGGTCATCGAACCATCCGAAAACAGGGACGATCGGCGGTATAAGATCTGCCGGCAGGAAAAGATAGACCATGCCGAAGATAAGTATCGCCTTTTTCCACCATGCGACCTTCTTGTCCTTGATCATGGGGATTATTCCCCTTATTCTTCTCAGGAGCAGCCTGAAAAACACTATTCCAGTTCCTTTCCTATTCTATCCAGAAGCTCTTCTGTGCCGGTCCGTTTAAGAGCGGAGACCGGTATGAGAACATCGTCTGCGGTGAGCTGAAGTTCTTTGCGTATAACGGCCAGATTGCGGTGCAGTTCGGAACCGGAAAGCTTGTCCGCCTTTGTTGCGGCAACGATGCCGTCCAGTCCGTAGTAGCGAAGGTATTCGTACATCTGCTTGTCCTGAGCGGTAGGAGCATGTCTGCTGTCCACAAGCTGGATAACTACCTTAAGTCCGTCGCGTTTGCTGAGGTAGCTCTCCATCATCGTTCCCCAGTCAGCGGTCTCGGCTTTAGAGACCTTGGCGTAGCCGTAGCCCGGAAGGTCTACCAGGCGGAACTCCCCGCCGTTGATGCTGAAAAAATTGATGGTGCGGGTCTTTCCCGGAGTCGCGCTGACCTTGGCAAGCTTCCTTCTATTTAATATTAAGTTGATTAGCGAAGATTTGCCGACGTTGGACCTGCCGGTAAATGCTATCTCCGGAACTCCTTCAGGCGGGTACTGGGACGGCTTTACCGCTGCGCATATGAACTCCGAGGACTTTATTATCATACCAAAGCCTCTCTTATTGCGTCGTCCACCTTGGTTATGAAGACGAATTCCATGCTGTCCCTTACGACTTCCGGAAGATCGTCAAGGTCCGCCTTGCAGTCCAGCGGCAGAAGGACTTTGCGTATGCCCATGCGGTGCGCCGCAAGCATCTTTTCCTTTATTCCGCCTACGGCAAGAATGTTTCCGCGCAGAGTTATCTCGCCGGTCATTGCAACATCTTTTCTGACGGGCCTTCCGGTAAGCGCGGATATTACGGAAATGCACATGGTAACGCCGGCGGACGGACCGTCCTTGGGAACGGCTCCTTCGGGAATGTGGATGTGCAGATCCATGTCCTTGTAAAAGTCTTTGTCGACCTTAAGCTTCTTATGATTGGCGCGTATGTAGCTTACGGCTGCGCTGGCAGACTCTTTCATGACGTCGCCCAGCTGACCTGTCAGCTGCAGTTTTCCGCTGCCTTCAACGACCGCGGTCTCTATGAAGAGAGTCTCCCCTCCCACCTGTGTCCAGGCCAGACCTGTGGCCACTCCGACCTCGTTCTTTCCGAGCTGCTTGTCGAAGTGATACTTTCTGCGGCCGAGGTATTCTTCCAGATTGGCTCCGGTAATGGAGTGTTTTCCGGTCTCTCCGCCCACTACGGACCTTGCGACCTTTCTGCAGACGCTTCCTATGTTCTTTTCCAGACCGCGCACGCCGGATTCTCTAGTATAATAATTGATGATCCCGGTGACGGCGCTCTTATGGAACGAAATGTTCCTGGAACTGAGTCCGTTAGCTTTTATCTGCTTCGGAACAAGGTATTTCTTTGCTATGGCCTGCTTTTCCTGCGGCGTGTAGCCGGAAAGCTCCAGGACTTCCATCCTGTCCAGAAGAGGCCTGGGTATCGTATCAGTTGTGTTTGCGGTAGTTATGAACAGCACGCGGCTGAGATCGAACGGCACTTCCAGGAAGTGGTCCACGAACTTCTTGTTCTGTTCGGGGTCCAGGACCTCCAGCAGCGCGGAAGCCGGGTCTCCTCTGAAATCCGCGCCTATCTTGTCCACTTCGTCGAAAAGGAACACCGGGTTGTTGCTGCCGCACTCGCGAAGAAGCGTCATTATTCTTCCGGGTATGGCTCCTATGTAGGTGCGTCTGTGGCCGCGTATCTCGGCCTCGTCGCGGACGCCGCCCAGCGACATGTGGACGAACTTTCTGCCTGTGGCTCTGGCAACAGACTTTGCTATGGAGGTCTTTCCTACTCCCGGAGGGCCTACCAGGCACAGTATGGGCGCCTTGTTGTTGCTTCCGGAAAGCGTCTGCACGGCAAGATATTCCAGGATCCTGTCCTTGACCTTGGTCATTCCGTAGTGATCCTCGTCCAGGACCTGCTGAGCCTTTACTATGCTCTCCTCCGTCTTGTCCGACTTGTTCCACGGAAGATCCAGAACGGCTTCCACATAGGACCTTATTACACTGGCCTCCGGGGAATTTCCGGGCATCTTGGTGAACTGGTCTATCTCTTTTTCTATCTTCTTGGTTACGGCCGTATCCAGCTTAAGCTTCTTGAGGGCCTTTCGCCACTCCGCGGCCTCGTCTTCGGAATTCTCTCCGCCGCCGAGCTCCTCCTGGATGGCGCGCATCTGTTCCCTCAGGTAATACTCCCTCTGGGACTTGCTCATCTGGGTCTTTACCTTGCTGCTTATCTTGTTTTCCAGCTTAAGTATCTCGGTCTCTCTGGTAAGGAGTTTTACCACTTTGCCGAGGCGTTTTACAGGATCCGTGGTCGCAAGTATCTTCTGCGCGTCCGATGTCTTAAGGTTTACGGCCGAAGCGATCACATCCGCAATGCGGCCGGGCTCGTCTATGTCCTCCAGACCGGTCTTCTTGTCCTGGGAATTGTTCTTGGGGCTGAGGCTCTGGTATTCCTCGAAGAGCGTAAGCGCGGTGCGCATCAGAGCCTGAACGTCCGCGGTCATCTCCGCCGGAGCATCCGGAAGCTCGGATACGGACGCAAGGAAATACGGGCTGTCGGATATCATACTGTCCAGCCTTGCCCTGTACTGACCGTCCACCAGGACCCTTATGTTTCCGTCCGGGAGCTTGAGCATCTGCTTTACCTTTGCTACGGTCCCTACGTTGTAGATGTCCGCAACAGAAGGAAGCTCTATCTCAGCGTCCTTTTGGGATACCAGGAAGATGGTCTGGTTCATTATCATGGCGCGTTCCAGCGCTATTATCGATTTTTCGCGTCCCAGGTCGAAATGCAGCACCAGGTTCGGAAACACCGTAAGTCCCCTGAGCGCGATGAGCGGCATTACTTCTCCCATATCGCCTCTTTGCCGTCTATGACGTCCTTGTTGATTATAACTTTCTTTATGTCTTCTCTGGACGGTACCTCGAACATGGTATCTGTCATTACCTTTTCCAGTATGGCGCGCAGTCCTCTGGCGCCGGTCTTTCTTTCCAGAGCCTTCTGAGCTACGCGTTTAATAGCGTCTTCGGTAACTTCAAGCTCCACGCCGTCCATCTCGAACAGCTTCTTGTACTGCTTTACGAGAGCGTTCTTCGGCTTGGTAAGTATCTCTATGAGAGCTTCTTCGGAAAGCTCGTCCAGAGTAGCGATGACCGGAAGCCTTCCTATGAATTCCGGTATCAGTCCGTACCTAAGAAGGTCCTCCGCCTGGATGTGGTCCAGAATGTGCGGATCCATCTTCTTGGTGGAAACTATGTCGGAGTTGAAACCAATGGTCTTCTCTCCTATCCTGCGCTGTATTATCTTGTCCAGTCCGTCGAACATTCCTCCGCATATGAAGAGGACGTTAGTGGTATCGAAAGGTATGAACTCCTGCTGGGGATGTTTTCTTCCGCCCTGCGGAGGCACGTTGGCCACTGTACCTTCCAGTATCTTAAGGAGGGCCTGCTGAACGCCCTCTCCGGATACGTCCCTGGTAATGGAGGGGTTGTCCGTCTTGCGGGCCAGCTTGTCTATCTCATCCACGTAGATAATGCCGCGCTGAGCGCGCTCAAGATCGTAATCCGCGGCGACTATCAGTTTAAGCAGTATGTTCTCCACGTCCTCGCCTACGTATCCGGCCTCTGTAAGAGCGGTAGCATCGGCGATCGCAAAAGGAACGTCCAGTATCTTTGCAAGAGTCTGGGCAAGCAGAGTCTTTCCGGAGCCGGTGGGTCCTATCATGATAATGTTGGACTTCTGGAGCTCCACGTCCCCGTCGCCGGCTTGGGCGGCGTTTATTCTCTTATAATGGTTGTATACGGCAACAGCGAGGGCCTTCTTGGCCTTCTCCTGTCCTATTACGTATTCCGAGAGCTTTTCGGCGATCTCTGCCGGCTTGGGAAGACGCAGAATTCCAGCAGCCTGTCTTTCCGTCTTTTCGGTCTGCGCTGCTTCTTCCATTAATATTCTGTGGCAAAGCTCCACGCATTCGTCGCAGATGTACGCGTCCGGACCGGTTATCAGTCTGTGCACCCTGCTCTGAGGCCTTCCGCAGAAAGCGCATACAAGCTCTTTTTGTTCATCGAAATTCTTCGGCATTTTATTTCTTCTCCACGATCTTGTCCGCCAGACCGTATTCCACGGCCTGCTGAGCATCGAGGTAATTGTCCCTGTCCGTATCCTGCGCTATCTTTTCCAGAGTCTGTCCGGTGTTTGCGGCAAGGATGCGGTTCAATCTTTCTCTTATCTTTACTATGTGTTCGGCGGCTATCTTAATGTCCTCCGCCTGGCCCTTGGTGCCTCCGAGCGGCTGATGTATCATTACTTCCGCATTCGGCAGCACGTATCTTTTGCCCTTTGCGCCGGAGGAAAGCAGGAACGCCGCCATGGACGCAGCCATGCCCACGCATATGGTGCAGACGTCCGGCTTGATGTAGTTCATGGTATCGTAGATGGCCATGCCTGCCGTTATTACGCCGCCGGGGCTGTTGATGTATATGTTTATGTCCTTGTCAGGATCTTCGGATTCCAGGAAAAGAAGCTGCGCCACTACAAGGCTTGCCGCGGCGTCGTCTATCTCTCCGTCCAGGAATATGATCCTGTCCTTAAGCAGTC
>JAILDA010000018.1 GCA_024689865.1 Clostridia bacterium
CGGCACTTTCGATGCTCTTACCAAGAAGGAAGTCACCAAGCTCGTTAAGGAAGCAGAAAAGCTCGAGAAGTATCTCGGCGGCATCAAGGCCATGCGCGGAATGCCCGGAGCACTCTTCGTGGTAGACCCCAAGAAGGAAAAGATCGCCGTTTCCGAAGCAAGAGTACTTGGTATTCCTATCGTAGGAATGTGCGACACCAACTGCGATCCTGACGACGTAGACTACGTTATTCCGTCCAACGACGACGCTATCAGAAGCGTTAAGCTTATCGCAGGAAAGATGGCAGACGCCGTCATAGAAGGCAAGCAGGGCGAATCCATGGCAGAAGCTCCCGCAGAGGAGACAGAGGCTGAGGAAGCTCCCGCAGAAGAGACCGAAGCTACGGCCGAGGAAGTTAACGAGTAAGTTTTAAGGAGAGATAAAATGGCAGAAATTACAGCTGCTCTTGTTAAAGAGCTCCGTGAAATGACAGGCGCCGGAATGATGGACTGCAAGAAAGCTCTTGTAGCCACCGAAGGCAGTATCGAGAAGGCTGTTGACTATCTCAGAGAGAACGGCCTTGCCAAGGCAGCAAAGAAGTCCGGAAGGATCGCAGCCGAAGGTCTCGTAAGATTCGCTTTCAACGAGGACCACACCAAGGCAAGCATCATCGAAGTAAACTCCGAATCCGACTTCGTTTCCAAGAACCCCGAGTTCATCGAGTTCGTAGAGAACCTTGCAAAGCTCGGTCTGGACGATGACGTTAAGTGCGAGAACTGCCTCATGTCCAAGCAGTACGGCACCGAAGGCACCGTAGAAGAAGTACTCACTGCTAAGATCGCTAAGATCGGCGAGAACATGAAGATCCGCCGTCTGGAAAAGCTCCAGGAGCCCGGCGTCAAGTACATTGGATACTCCCACATGGGCGGAAAGATCGGCGTTCTCATCGGACTTAAGACCGAGGCTTCCGCCGAGGAAGTTACCGAATGCGGCAAGGACGTTGCCATGCAGGTCTGCTCCATGACTCCGAAGTTCGTAAGCGAGGCCGAGATCGATCCCGAATACCTTGCTCACGAGAAGGAAGTACTTATTGCTCAGACCAAGAACGAGTCTCCGGACAAGCCGGACAACATCATCGAGAAGATGATCGCCGGCCGTCTTAAGAAGAGCCTTAAGGAAGTCTGCCTGCTGGATCAGGAATTCGTAAAGATGAAGGGTACCAGCGTTAAGCAGTACGTAGACGAAGTTGCCAAGAAGATCGGCAAGGCCATCGAAGTAGTAAAGATGGTCCGCTTCGAAGTAGGCGAAGGTCTCCAGAAGAGAGAAGAAAACTTCGCCGAAGAAGTAGCCAAGCAGATGATGTAATCATCAGACTGACAAAAAACCTGCCGGGGCTTACCGCCCCGGTTTTGTTGTGCTATAATACTTTTGTTAAGGAGGAATCGAAAATGCAGGAAATACTCGATTTTTTAAAGAAATACCACGTGTTCTATCTGGCTACCGTGGACGGAGACCAGCCCCGCGTAAGGCCTTTCGGAGTATCCGAGATCTACGACGGTCATCTCTACACCCAGACCGGTAAGAAGAAGGACGTAGCTCAGCAGCTCAAGAAGAACCCCAAGGCGGAGATATGCTGCTTCGGAGAAGGAAAGTGGATCAGGATACAGGCGGATCTTATCTGGGACGACAGACCGGAGACGATAAAGTTCCTTCTGGATAAGAACCCGAATCTTCGCCGCATGTACAGCGAGGACGACGGAAACTGCCTCGGACTCAGATACGAGAACGCAGTAGCTACCATCTATTCGTTCAACGAAGAGCCCAAGGTAATCAAGTTCTGATATCTTTATGCAATTAAAAAGACCGCGGCTTTACGGCTGCGGTCTTTTTTTCTGCAATCCATAATGGTCGGTCAGAAGCGGGATCTTACTGCAAATAGCTGGAGTTCTTAACGATGTTCGCAATCTGCTGCCTTAAGGATACAGGCTCCAGAACCTCTACGTGCTGCATCTGCTGCAGAGCCCAGTAGAGGACGCCCTGCGGCGGCGCGCTGAAAGAGGCGATGAAGGTCTCTCCATTACTCTCCGGAATAATTATTATGTCAAATCCGAATCGTTCCAAGCAGTAGCGGAGCGCTACTTTCTTGCATCTGAGCTTTATAGGCTCCGGCGTTCCCGCGTGGGCGTAGACCACCTTATTAATGGAATCAAGATCTGCGTCCTTTCTGCTTATCGTAAGTGGCTCGTCCAGGATCTTTATGTCTCTCATCATGTCTATCCGGTAGAAGCTGGGGCTGTCTTTACCGTTAAGTATCATTACAAGATAGTAGTGTTCCGACTCCACGACCAGACAGTAGGGGTCTGCGACGTAAGGCTCAGACCTTCTGGGCTTAAGCTTCTTGTCGTAATCGTAGTCGCAGTAGATGAACGATACTTTTTTCTTTTCGCTTATGGCCTGTTCCAGCAGTTCTATATTAAGAAAGACCTGGCTGTTAGGAGATTTCTTGTCGTTTCTGATTATGCTGGATCCTGCCCAGCGCTTTCTTTCGTGCACGGACAGCTTGTTTACAAGTTTTTCCACCAGTTCGTCTGTTTGATTCTTGGAAATGTATTCAAAAGCGCGGACCGCGTCCGTAAGCAGTCGTATGTCTGCCTTGTCGAAGTCCTTTACACGAAGGTAGTAGCCCTTGCCGTTCTCTTCGTGTGTGGAGATGTCGTATCCGAGTCCTATCAGTGCTTCTATGAGGCCGTAAACGGTCCTTCTGTCCGGCGACACACCGTACAGCGCGGACATTTTTTCCTGTATCTCCCGCGCGTTCATTATGTGGTCTTCGTCCGTGTAGTCCTCCAGGATCCTTAAGACGCAGAGAATGTTAGATTTATCGCTTATCATGGCAGTTCCTCCTGAAAATAATATACTACTGAACATTTTTTTGTACAAGACCGTAAGGATTCGTTTTTGTTATTTATTACATGTCTTGTTGACACTCCAGACTCATCAATAGTATATTTTATTTATGATCAACGAACTTGTTTCAGATAAAAGAATGATGCCGGAAAGATTCCGGATACTAAGCGGCAGTGCGCTTAAGGTCATTGCTCTTATATGCATGATAATAGATCATACAGCAAAGTCTTTTTACAGTAAGCTCAGCCTGATCGTTTTCAAAATACCTCTGCTTACCAAACATAAAGATCTGTACTGGTTGATGACGCGCATAGGGCGGATAGCTTTTCCGATCTACTGTTTTTTGCTTGTTGAAGGATTTCTGCATACACGGGACAAAAAGAAATATGCTTTAAGGCTATTCGTTTTTGCTGTCATTTCCGAAATTCCGTGGGATCTTATACATTTTAACAAAGTGTTTGATTTAAGTGGTCAGAACGTGTTTTTTACTCTCTTTCTGGGTGTTTTAGGCATGTTCTTATTTGAACATTTCGAAAACAACAGAGTAAGACAGGTCGTAAGTCTGCTGTTGATTATGTTAGTAACCATTTTTTTAAGGGCAGATTACGGCATCTCCGGATTCTGTTTCATATTGATGCTCTATGCTTTGCACGACAAATGGCTGCTTAAGTCAGTCATCGGATGCGGATTTCTTTCATCAACGTTTTTCGCCGGTCTTGCATTCTTGCCTATTAACCTTTACAACGAAAAACGAGGTTTCATAAAAGGAAAAGTACTGCAGTATGCATTCTATGCTATTTATCCCATACATCTTCTGATTTTACATTTCATTAGGTAAAGAGGCTGATCAAATGAATGAACCATATGATGTTATTATAATCGGCGCCGGTCCTGCCGGGCTGTCGGCTGCAATATATGCCGGGCGTTCCAAGCTAAGCACCCTTGTAGTTGAGTCCAACGCGGAAGGCGGGCAGATAATAACCACGGACGAGATAGCAAACTATCCCGGATCTTATCCTCCGGAATCCGGGCATTCTCTGATCGCAAGGATGTCGGAGCAGGCAAGGGCTTTCGGCGCTGAGTTCGTATCCGGTCAGGTGGACGACGTATGCTTGGATGTTGAACCAAAAACAGTAAGTTTCGGCGGAAACGAATATTATGCAAAGACTGTGATCATTGCCGCGGGTGCTCATCCAGCAAAAATAGGATGCCCCGGAGAGGACATCCTGACTGGAGCCGGAGTCTCTTACTGCGCCACGTGCGACGGGCCGTTCTTCGAAGGTCTTCCTGTTTACGTAGTCGGCGGCGGAGACGCTGCCGTGGAAGAGGCAATGTATCTTACAAAGTTTGCCTCAAGCGTCACTATCATCCACAGAAGGGATTCCCTCCGTGCCGCAAAGTCCATACAGGACAAGGCCTTTGCCAACGAAAAGATATCGTTTCTCTGGAATACGACCGTGGAAGAGCTTAAAGGCGAGGACTTCCTGGAGTCTATGATCTTAAGGAACACCGGGGATGGAACGCTTACGGAAATTACCGGACAGTTCGGTCTTTTCGTGTTCATCGGGACAAAGCCGAATACTGCTCTTTACGAAGGTCTTGTGGAGATGCAGAAGGGATTCATAGTTACGGACGCAGAGATGCGCACATCGGTGCCCGGAGTGTTCGCTGCGGGCGATGCAAGGGTAAAGACCCTGCGTCAGGTGGTTACCGCAGTAGCGGACGGAGCCATAGCCGCCGTATCTGCCGAGAAGTATCTGGAAGACCATTCAAGTCCTTTCTGATGTTGACAAAAGACAGGACAGATGTATAATAATTCCAAGTAAATAACACAGGGGTGCCGAAAGGCTGAGATCATACCCTCGAACCTGATCCGGGCAATGCCGGCGTAGGAAGTTTAAAAGCACCCATTTTGACTTTGGGTGTTTTATTTTTGCAGAAAGGGAACGTCAATGAACAAAAAAGTAAGAATGATCGCGGAAGGCGGTGTGTGCGTTGCGCTGGCAATGGCGCTTAGTTTCCTTAAGATCCCAATCGGCCTTAATTTCGGCGGATTCGGCGGATCCATAGACCTGGTAATGGTGCCGCTGGTTATTTTCGCACTCAGATGGGGCGCAGGCTGGGGCTGCATAGCCGGACTTGTATTCGGAACCATAAAGTTCTTCCTGGGCGGAAGCGCCATAGATATCGTTTCGATAATATTCGACTATTCCGTTGCTTACGCCGCAGTAGGCCTTGCCGGAATAATGAAAGGCAGGACAGGGGCAGCCAGACCGGTCGGAGCTCTTATCGGCTGCATTGCAAGATTCATCATCCACTATATAAGCGGTTTTACCGTTTATGCCAGATGGATGCCGGAAGAATTCATGGGCATGGCAATGACAAGCCCGTTCGTTTATTCGCTGCTTTATAACGGTACATACATGCTTCCGAATACGATACTCTGCGTGCTGGTGGTCGCTCTTCTTGCAGTTCCTCTGGATAAGCTGGAGAAGGGTCACGTACGCTGAAACAGGCGGTTCATACAGCATCAAAAGGCGGGCATGCCCCGCCTTTGTTGTATTCGGTACTGTTAACAGTTTTCTTGCCATACCGATGCATAATATGTTAAAATACACATTCGGAAGGAAATGCTTTACGGCATGGGTAGAATCATGGATGCTAAATATAAAAGAGTGCTGCTTAAGGTAAGCGGCGAGGCCATCTCCAAGGACGGTCACGGCATAGATCCGGACGGACTTGCTAAGGTGGCGGCGGAAGTTAAAGAGCTTCTTGCCATGGGAGTACAGGTAGGCATAGTCGTAGGAGGCGGCAACTTCTGGCGCGGACGCAGTTCCGAAAAGATGGAACGTGCGCTTGCGGATCAGATAGGTATGCTGGCCACCTGCATGAACGGTCTGGCGTTAAAGGATGCGTTCGCACAGGCGGGGATCCCTGCGGAGCTCATGGCTGCCTTCGAAGTAACTCAGATGTGCAGGGCCTTCAGCGTGGAGGACGCCAGAAGGTATCTTGCGGAAGGCAAGGTAGTGATCTTTACCGGAGGTACCGGACACCCGTTCTTCAGCACGGATACTGGTGCAGCGCTCAGAGCGATAGAGATACAGGCAGACGTGATACTGCTCGCTAAGAACGTGGACGCTGTCTACGATTCGGACCCCGCAAAGAATCCGGACGCCAAAAAGTACAGTAAGATAACTCATTCCGAGGTCCTGGAGAAAGATCTTAAGGTAATGGATTCCACTGCAGCTTCTCTTTGCAGGGACAACGGAATGAAGATCCACGTCTTCGGCCTTAAGGAGCCCAACGCCATAATAAGGGCTTGCAGCGGCGAAGAGATTGGAACGATAGTTTATTAGGAGGTAAATATGGGAACTGCATTTGATATTTATCAGGAAAAGATGACTAAGACCTTAAGCGTTCTTAAGGAAGATCTCAATACCGTAAGGGCCGGACGCGCAAACGCGGCTCTTCTGGATCAGATCACCGTAGACTATTACGGAGTACCTACGCCGCTCAAGAACATGGCGAACATCCAGGTACCGGATCCCAGAAGCCTTACCATAATCCCGTTCGATCCAAAGAGCCTTAAGAACATAGAAAAGGCCATCCAGATGTCCAACCTGGGCATTAACCCCACCAACGACGGAAAGAACGTAAGACTGGTAATTCCGCCCCTTACAGAGGAGCGCAGAAAGGATCTTACCAAGCTTATCAAGAAGATGGGCGAGGAAGCCAAAGTTGCCGTAAGGAACTGCCGCCGCGACGCTAACGATCAGCTCAAGAAGGCGGAAAAGGCCGGCGAACTTACCGAGGACGATCTTAAGGACGATCTGGACGAGATCCAGAAAGCCACCGACAAGTGCATGAAGGACATCGACGAGATCGTTTCCGGCAAGGAAAAAGAGCTGATGGAGATCTGATCTTGGATCGTCAGCTGGATCTTAAAAACATACCGCGGCATGTTGCCGTCATAATGGACGGCAACGGCCGCTGGGCTAAAGAGCGCGGACAGATACGGCTGCAGGGCCACCTGGCCGGAATGGAGGCGCTCAGAGAAATAGTCAGGCATTCGCAGCGCTTGGGCGTTGAATACCTGACTGTTTATGCATTTTCAACCGAAAACTGGAAGCGTCCTGCGGACGAAGTCTCCGGGATCTTTAAACTCGTTGTAAAATACGTTAACAGCGAGCTAAAAGAACTCAACGATAACAACGTACGCGTAAGGATCCTCGGTGACTGGTCAGCCGTCCCCAAGGACTCCGCGGACAGCATAAGGCTTGCTCTTAAGACCACGGAGAATAACGACGGCCTTAAGTTCAACATAGCCCTTAACTACGGCGGAAGGGCGGAGATAACAAGAGCCGTAAACAAGCTGATATCCGAAGGACGCACCAATGTTACTGAGGACGATATCAGCGGAGCTCTCTATACGGCTGGCATGCCGGATCCGGACGTAATAATCCGCACCAGCGGCGAGAACAGACTGTCAAATTTCCTTATCTGGCAGGCAGCTTACTCGGAGATAGTCCTTACGGATGTCTACTGGCCGGACTTCACTCCGGAAGAATACGAAAGATGCATCATCGAATATCAGGGCAGGGACAGGAGGTTCGGAGGTCATAAATGAAGACCAGGATAATATCCGCGATCGTTATAATCGGACCGCTGCTGGTATTCTTCTTCCTCGGAGGAGTGCCTCTTCTGGTGTTCTGCTTCCTGCTTTCCGGCGTGGGAATGCACGAATTCTACAAAGGTTACAGCAACATAGACGTCCATCCGGGAAGGAACTGGGCTTACGCTCTTCTTATCGGTCTGTATCTGATAATATTCTTCGGTGAGTTTACGAAACTTGCTCCTACTACTTATACGCATCTGCTTCAATTGTGGGTGTTCGGGACAGTGTGTCTGGGGCTTCTCATGACGCTCATCCGCAAGGATCACAACATCCTGGACGGTCCTGTCACAAGCCTCGGGCTTTTGTACATCGGATTCTTTGCGGCGCACATGTCGCTCATCGACTGCATCCACAAGTATAACAAGATGGTGTGGCTGGTGCTGCTTGCGGCTTTCGGGCAGGATACCTTCGCGTATTTCAGCGGATATCTGTTCGGAAAGCATAAAATGGCGCCCAACATCAGTCCCAAGAAGACGATAGAAGGCGCTGTAGGCGGAGTATTGGGAGCTACGATAATCTGCGGCGTTTTCGGATGGTTCGTTTACAGACCGGAGTTCATCCATTGCCTTATAATCGGTTTTGTTGGTGCGTTCTTCGGAATGGCCGGCGATCTGATCGCTTCCGCGTTCAAACGCAAGATGAACATTAAGGATTACGGCAACATCATCCCCGGACACGGCGGGGTGATGGACAGATTCGACAGTGTCCTGCTTGTCGCGCCGTTCGTATATTATTACATACTGCTCTTTATCAGACCATGAAGCATATAGCCGTTTTAGGTTCAACAGGTTCCATAGGCACCCAGACTCTGGACGTAATAAGAAAGTATCCAGATAGATTTGCCGTATCCGCATTGAGCTGCGGCCGCAGGACGGATATTCTTCGTGATCAGATCAGGGAATTCTCCCCGGAATGCGTTTGTGTTGCGCAGGAGGATGAAGCATCGCGTTTAAGGGCCGAATTCGCCGGTCTGACGGTGTTTAGCGGTGAAGAGGGGCTCTGTATCCTTGCAAAGGAAAACCGCGCGGAAACGGTCGTTAACGGCCTTCTGGGCATGATGGGCATACGTCCCACGCTGGCAGCCATAGAGGCCGGAAAGGACATCGCTTTTGCCAACAAGGAGACTCTTGTCGCCGGCGGCGCTCTTGTAATGGACGCAGTAAAGCGCAAAGGTGTGCGCTTCCTTCCGGTGGACAGCGAGCATTCCGCTATCTTTCAGGCTTTAAGAGCAGCAGACGGCAACCCTGTGCGTAAGATAATACTTACTGCTTCCGGCGGGCCGTTCAGGGGATACAAAAAAGAACAGCTGGAGAAGGTAACTCTGGAAATGGCCCTTAAGCATCCTAACTGGTCCATGGGAGCAAAGATAACCGTGGATTCCGCCACCATGATGAACAAGGGTCTGGAAATAATAGAGGCTTCGTGGCTCTTCGGAAAACCCGCAAAGGACATAGAGGTCGTTGTGCATCCGCAGAGCGCCATCCATTCCGCCGTTGAATTCACGGACGGATCGGTAATAGCCCAGATAGGCGCTCCGGACATGAGGCTTCCGATAGCATACGCTCTGTCGTTCCCCGAAAGGGTGGAGGATCCGGGAAAACGTTTCAGTTTTACGGATCTGGGCGCAATGACTTTCGAAAAGCCGGATCCTGATACATTCAAGTGCCTTAAACTTGCCTATGAGGCAATAGAAAAGGGCGGTAGTTATCCTGTTGTCCTTAACTGCGCCAACGAGGAAGCCGTTGCTTCTTTCCTGGGCGGAAAGATAAGTTTCGTTCAGATCGCGGACAGCGTGGAATACGCCATGGACGTACACGTTCGCACGGAAATACGCTGCGTAGACGATATTATAAGGGTAGAGACCGAGAGCAGAGAATCTGTTCGTTCATATATCAATAAATTAACATAATATATATTTAGTTATGAAAATCATCGGAATCATTTTAGCCATATTATGCTTTGCTTTGCTGATCGTAGGTCACGAGTTCGGCCATTTTTCAGTTGGAAAACTGCTCGGATTCAAGATCAATGAATTCTCCGTAGGCATGGGTCCCAGACTCTGGGGCAAAAAGAAGGGCGAGACCGATTATTCAATAAGAGCAGTCCCCATCGGCGGATACTGCGCATTCGAAGGCGAAGAAGACGGGTCAGAGGATCCTAGATCATTCAACCGCCAGAAGCCCTGGAAGAAGCTTCTTGTTCTCGTTGCCGGTTCATTCAACAACATAGTTATCGGTATTATCATTTTTACTATCGTCTTTGCGTATGCCGGTTCGTATTCTTCTGTTCTCTCGGAAGTCGTAGAGGATAGACCTGCCGCAAAAGCAGGAATAGCTGCCGGAGACAAGATAGTTGCAGTAAATGGCACCCGCAGCGATGAATGGACCGACATAACAAGGATGATCCAGACCTCCGAGGGCGATACCGTCCAGGTGACCGTCCTCAGAGGCTCCGAGGAAAAGACGTTTACCGTAGAAACTTATACGATGGATAACGGCGCTAAGGGCATAGGCATCGTCTGCACCATAGAGCACAGCGTCGGCGGAGCCTTAAAGACCGCTTTCAAGGAGTGCGGGTCGATGATACGCGCCCTGAGGGATTTCTTCGGAAGATTGTTCCATGGTCAGGCAAGCTCGGACGATGTCGGAAGCGTTATCCAGATCATAGCCATTTCCGGAGACTATGCGGAGCAGTACGGTCTGATAACGGTCATCCATCTTATTGCACTTGTAAGCGTCAACCTCGGATTCATGAACCTTCTGCCCATACCCGGACTTGACGGCGGCAGGATACTGTTCGTGCTGATCCGCTGGATTACGCGCGGCAAACTGTCGGAAAAGGTCGAGAACGTCATTAACAACGTGTTCATGATACTTCTTATAGCGCTTATGGTATTCCTGCTATTAAAGGACATTGTCTGGCTGGTAAGATAGCACTCAGGATCCGTATGTCAGCATGGTCATACTTGTTTTAACTTTATTAATATGAGCAGCAGTAAAAGCGTTTTTTGCGGAAAAGTAAAGATAGGCGGGGGAGCCCCTGTTTCCGTTCAGTCCATGACGAATACGGATACAAGGGATGTTTCTGCTACGCTTGATCAGATACAAAGACTTTCGGACGCCGGAGCCGACATAGTCCGCTGCACTGTTCCCGACGCTCAAGCCGCCGAGGCTTTCGGTATCATAAAAAAACAAAGTCCTGTTCCGCTGGTAGCCGACATCCATTTCGACTACAAACTTGCTATAGCGGCCATCGAAGCCGGCGCAGACAAGATACGCATAAATCCCGGAAACATAGGATCACTGGAAAGAGTAAAGGCTGTTCTGGACTGCGCCGGGGATCATGGAATTCCGGTAAGAATAGGCGTAAATTCCGGTTCTCTGGAAAAAGATCTTATTCAGAAATACGGCGGAGTATGCGCGGAAGCGATATGCGAGAGCGCTCTTAAGGCTGCTGCCTATGCTCAGGATCTTGGTTTTGAAGACATCGTAGTATCACTTAAGTGCTCCGACGTTCAGATGAATCACAAGGCGCACAAGCTTTTCGTTGAGAAGTGCGGCCTTCCTTTGCATATAGGTCTTACGGAGGCAGGTTTCGGGGAAGAAGGAATGCTTAAGTCTACGGCTGCGCTTTCAGCTCTGCTTCTGGACGGCATAGGCGATACCATGAGGGTGTCGCTTACAGGAGATCCTGTGCAGGAAGTAATTCTCGCAAATAAGATCCTAAGGGCATGCGGGATCAAGAGACCCGGAATTGAGTTCGTTTCATGTCCCACCTGCGGACGCACCCAGGTAGACCTTGCTGCTTTAGCTGAAAAAGTTAAGATCCTTCTTTCGCCTTTCTCTGAAAAGCTGGAAAAAGAAGGTAAGTCGATAAGAGTATCCGTCATGGGATGCGTCGTTAACGGTCCCGGAGAAGCCGGCAATTCCGACTTCGGTATAGCGTGCGGAAAGAACGAAGGCGTCCTGTTCAGGAACGGAAAAGTAGTAGAGAAACTTCCGGAGTCCATGCTTGCGGATGCGCTGGTTAGATTGGTGGAAGGAAACATCTGACATGGCAAAAGTTGATCTGGACAAAAGAGAACTGTTCGAAACGATGCCTGTTTACAGGGCCATCCTCGCTCTTGCCATACCCAATGTCATAAACCAGCTTGCAAATGTCATCTATAATCTTGCCGATACTTTCTTCATCGGCAAGCTTAATAACAGTTCAATGGTCGCGGCTCTTACGCTTACCATGTCCGTAATGATACTTATCACGGCTGTCTCCAATCTGTTCTGCATTGGCAGCTGCGCCGTCATAGCCGCTGCTCTCGGAGCAAAAGACGAGAAGAAAGCCAGGGACGTTGCAACGATGACGCCGATAATGGCTATTGTATTCGCTGTAGTATTCTGCGTTCTTGTACAATGTTTCAGAGAGCCCATAGCTCTGTATTCCGGCGCTTCGGAAACGAGCCTGGTATATACGATGCAGTATCAGTTCTGGGTCCTGGGTCTTTATCCTGTTCCGTTCCTAGTCTCTACATCCATCGGTGCGGGCTTAAGAGGAAGAGGCCACGCTAAATTCGAGATGTACGGACTTACTCTCGGCAACGTTCTGAACATCATCCTGGATCCCATATTCATTTTTGTATTCGGCATGGGCGTATCGGGTGCCGCGCTCGCGACTTTCCTCGCTACCGTCATCTCCTGCACGTTCATGATAGTCATAGCCAGAAGAGTACATTCGAAAGAGGCTATCTACAGCCCGCTTAAAGGATTCAGATTCAACTGGAGCTACGCTAAGAGCATTGTCACTACCGGTTTCCCGGCTTTCCTTCATTCCGTTCTCGCGAGCGTAGTCAATACGTTCAACCTCAACGTCATGAAGAATTATTCCGACGCTGCCGTCGCGGCATACGGGATCTGCAGAAAGATAGAGCATACCTTCGGGCAGGTCGTCATCGGGCTTTGCCAGGGCACCATACCGCTCATATCGTACAATTACGCAAACAGGAATCATCAGAGACTTACAGAGGTAAGGAAGAAATCGCTTGTGCTGATATTCATATGGGCTGCCATATCCGTTGCCATCATCCTGCCGCTTTCGAGGCAGATAATGCAGCTGTTCATAGAGGATGAAACTACCGTAACGTTCGGTATTCCTGTTGTAAGCATGTACGCGTTCCTGCCTCTTACGATGGGCTATAACAACAACTCCAGAACGACTCTTCAGTCACTTGGAAAGAAGAAGATATCCTCCGCGTTCTCGATCCTGAGGCAGCTGGTAATAACAGTGCCGCTTATTATACTAACGGACAAGCTGTGGGGATTCTACGCCATCTGCGCCGTGCCTCTCATCGCGGACGTCATTACGGATATAGCAGCGCACTTCATTCTCAAGAAGACGCTGAAAGACATAAAGGCAGAATTCGAAAGCGGTAAGGAAATATCGCTCTGAGGAACAATTGTAGAAAAACACTTGAAATTTTAAGATTTTATGATATAGTAATCCAGTAAGTTATCGCAGAAGTGAGGCAAAGGCCTCACTTCTCTTGTTTGATAAGGAAATGGCTAAGAAAAAAATAACGGAATTAGTTTCCGGATGGATGGAAGATTACGGACCGCGGAACGGCTATGAGCTGTCCAGATGCGAGTTCGTAAAAGAGGCCGGCACCTGGTACTTAAGGGTCTACGTGGACAAACTTGAGGAAGACGGTTACGGCTGGATGAGCTCCGACGACTGCGAGACCGTAAGCAGGTTCCTGTCGGAAAAGCTTGATAAGGACGATCCGATATCCCAGAATTATTATCTGGAAGTTAGCAGCCCGGGTCTTGACAGGCCGCTTGTCTCGGAAAAAGATTTCGAGCGATTTAAGGGCAGCAGGATAGAGGTAAGGCTCTACGAACCCATCGACGGAAAAAAACTGCTGGAAGGCGAGCTTTTAGGCCTTGCAGACGGTATTGTAAGCATAAAGGACGATAAAGGCAAAGAGATCTGCGTGCCTAAGGACAAGGCGGCAAAGATCAATCTTGCGGTAGTATTTTAGGAGGATACTGAAAAATGAACCTTGAGTTTCTGGAAGCATTAGACGATCTGGAAAGAGAAAAGCACATGTCCAAGGACATGCTGATCGACGCAATAGAGAGCGCGCTGGTCTCCGCGTACAAAAAGAACTACGGAACTTCCCAGAACGTCCGCGTTGACATAGACAGGCAGACAGGCGACATAAACGTCTTCATGAGACGTGACATAGTAGAGGAAGTAGAGGATCCGTTCTCCCAGGCTTCTCTTGAGGAGGCGCAGGAGATAGACCCCGAATACGAGATCGGCGACGTAATAGAATACATGGTAACACCCATGGACTTCGGCCGCATTGCTGCCCAGACTGCCAAGCAGGTAGTCATCCAGAGAATAAGAGAGACCGAGCGCGGAATGATCTACGACGATTACATTACGCGTCAGACCGAGGTCGTTACCGGCATCGTCCAGAGGATCTCCAACGGCACAGTGTTCGTTAACATGGGCCGCGCGGAAGGAATACTCTCCGCAAACGAGCAGATCCCCGGCGAGCGCTACAGAGTAGGCGAAAGACTCAAGGTCTATGTTATGGACGTCAAGCGTTCAACTAAAGGACCCCAGGTATTCCTTTCCAGGACCCACCCCGGACTTGTTAAGAGGCTCTTCGAGCTTGAAGTTCCCGAGATCCAGGAAGGTGTCGTAGAGATAAAATCCGTCGCAAGAGAGGCAGGCTCCAGAAGCAAGATCGCCGTCTGCACTTATGACGAGAACGTGGATCCCGTTGGTTCCTGCGTAGGTCCCAGAGGCCAGAGAGTACAGGCAGTCGTTGACGAGCTCAACGGCGAAAAAATAGACATAATCAACTGGTCCGACGATCCCGGAAGGATGATCTCCGCAGCGCTGTCTCCGGCAAACGTGGAGATGGTACTGATAAACGAGAACCCCGAGGAAAGATCGGCGCTCGTAGTAGTTCCTGATTATCAGCTGTCTCTTGCCATAGGCAAGGAAGGCCAGAACGTAAGGCTTGCTGCAAGACTCTGCGGCTGGAAGATAGACATCAAGAGCCACAGCAAGTGGGACGAGATGGAAAAGGCCGCTGCTGCCGAGAAGGAAGCTCAGGAAGCCGAAGCTGATCAGGAGGCAGAGGGAGATGCACCCGCGGAACTTTCCGCTTCTGCAATAAAGCGTCTTAAGAAGGCGGAGCTTATAGCTCTTGCAGAGGAGAAGGGAATTGAGATCGACCCCAAGGCTACTAACGCCGAGATGGCAGACGCCATCATCGCCGCGATGGAGATATAAATGGAGCGCTTCGATCACGTGCCCGAAAGAAGATGCATAGCCTGCAGACGTTCTTTTCCGCAGTCAGAGCTGATCAGGATAGTCAGCACCCCGGAAGGTCTTAGACCCTGGGAAAAAGGACTGAGCGGAAGGAGCTGCTACATATGCAGGAACAGCGAGTGCGTGGAAACAGCATTTGAAAAGAACTGCTTTGCCAGAAGCTTAAGGAAAGAAGTCAGAAAGACCGAGCTGGCGGAGCTCAGAAAACGTATCGATATTACAGATTGAACAGTACGGGAGATGTTTTATGGCAGAAGAAACAAAAGTAGTTAAAAAGGATACCAAAGGCGATCAGGCAAAGACCGGCGCTTCCAAAGTGCAGATAAGGCAGGTGGACATTGCCATCATCCAGGCCCAGCGCGAGAAAGCGATGAAAGAGGGTCAGAAGAAGGCAGAAGCCAGCCAGAAGAAGGCCGCTCCGGCGGTCAGGAAGGAGACGGCCCAGCAGGCTCCGAAAGGTTCGCCTGTTCCCAGATCCGCTGTTCCTGTTGGAAAGCCCATGCCTAAGAGTCCTATAGGTACGCCCATGCCCAAGAATGCTTTCGGAACTCCTATGCCTAAGAGTCCCATGGGCAAGCCCATGCCTAAGAGCGCAGTGCCTCAGAAAAAGGCGGACGTTCCTCAGCCGGAGAAGGCCGAGGCTCCTTCTGCTGCAAAGATCACGGAAGCTCCCGTAAAGACCGAGATCCCAGCAGTAAAGACGGAAGCACCGGAGATAAAGCCTGCTGAGGTGGAAAATCCTGCAGTAAAGAAAGTCGAGCCCAAGGCTGAAAATCCTGTCGAAAAGGCTGAGCCTGTTAAGGCTGCCGAACCTGAAAAGAAGGAAACTCCTGTAAAGGAAGAAAAAAAGCAGGAGACAGTAAAGGCATCCAAAAAGCCTGCAGAAAATAAGGAAGAAAAGCCTGTTAAGGCTGAAAAGGCCGAGACTGAGGAGCCCTCGAAGAAGGCAGAAGAAGTCAAAGAGCCCGCTGCTAAAACAGATGAAAGACCTTCGAAGATAGATGAAACCCCTGTTATTGCAGAAGAAAAACCTGAAGAAAAACCGGCGGAAAAGAAGCCTGTAGATTACGTTCCCAACATCGGTGTAAAGATAATCAGCCGTGCGGCGGATCAGCCTAACCCCGCTCCGCAGCCTGCAAGGCAGAAACCTGCCAAGGGCAAGGACGGCCAGAGAGCTGACGACCGCAGAAGAGGCGGCCAGCAGCAGGACGGTCAGAAGCGCACGCCCAAGGAGTTCGTCGGCAAGAAGAAGGACGGCGAAGACAGCGCTTCCCCGAGAAGGAAACAGGCAGCAAAGACCGATGCCAGAGGCGAGAAAGTCGTTGCGTACACTGCTCCTACCGGCGGCGACAAGAGAGGCCGCAAGAGCAAGGATAAGGACAGGGAGAAGGACGACCGCGGCAGGAACAAGTTCGGCCGCGAAGAAGCTCCCGCCGATCTTACCAGGAACATCAAGAAGAAGCACAGCAAATATAAGGAAGCCAAGGTAGAAGAAGTGGAAGTCCTCTCTGCCGAGGTTGAAGAAGCCATCGCTACCGGCGGCGTTGTAATAAACGTTCCCATCACTCTCGCAGGATTCTGCGAGCAGGTGGAGTGCACACCTTCCCAGGCGATAATGGCACTCATGAAGATGGGCATCATGGCAAACGTAAACCAGAACCTGGACGAGGAGACTGCTGTTCTGCTCGGAATGGAGCTTGGTATCAATGTTGCCGTAAAGAAGGTAGAAGAAGTAGAAGAAGAGGAAGGCATAGACCTCCACGAGGATACTGCTTCCGAGCTTAAGCCCAGACCACCCATCGTAACCGTTATGGGTCACGTAGACCACGGTAAGACATCCATACTTGACGCCATCAGAAAGACCAACGTTACAGCTGGCGAGGCAGGCGGGATCACACAGCACATCGGTGCTTCCGAGGTCGTCTGCAACGGTCAGCGCATAGTGTTCCTGGATACTCCGGGCCACGAAGCGTTTACTGCCATGCGTGCAAGAGGCGCTCACATAACGGACATTGCCGTTCTGGTAGTTGCCGCGGACGACTCCGTAATGCCTCAGACCATAGAATCCATAAGCCACGCCAAGGCTGCAAACGTTCCGATCATCGTTGCGATGAACAAGATGGACAAGCCGGCTGCGAACCCGGATCTCGTAAAGAAGGATCTGGCCGATCAGGGTCTTATCGTAGAAGACTGGGGCGGCGACGTAATATGCGTTCCTTGCTCCGCAAAGACCGGCATGGGCATACAGCAGCTGCTGGAGATGATACTGCTTCAGGCAGAAGTTTTGGAACTTAAGGCCAACCCGGACAGACCCGCAATGGGTACCGTTATCGAAGCAAGGCTGGATAAGGCCAGAGGACCTGTAGCTTCGCTGCTCGTAATGAACGGAACGCTGCAGGCAGGCGCTGCTCTTGTTGCAGGAACTGCTGCAGGCAGAGTACGTGTAATGACCAACGATAAGGGCGAGTCCATCAGAAAAGCCGGTCCTGCCACCGCCGTAGAGATAACCGGTCTTACGGAAGTTCCGGAAGCAGGCGACGAGTTCTACATGGTAAAGGACGACAAGACAGCAAGAGATATCGCCTACAGAAGAAGCGAAAAGCTCCGTGCCGAAGTTATGGCAAAGAGCTCCGCAATGAGCCTGGAGAAGCTCTTCGGACAGCTTAAGGAAGGCGAGATCAAGGATCTTAACCTTATAATCAAGGCAGACGTTCAGGGCTCCGTCGGTGCTCTTGAACAGTCCCTCGAGAAACTTCAGAACGAGAACGTACGCGTAAGGATAATCCACTCCGGCGTAGGTACAATAACCGAAGGCGACGTAATGCTTGCAAGCACTTCCAACGCCGTTATTATCGGATTCAACGTACGACCCAGCTCCGCAGTCTCTGCGCAGGCCGAACAGGAAAACGTAGAGATCCGTACTTACCGCGTCATCTACGAGGTAATAGACGATATCGAAGCCGCCATGAAGGGCATGCTCAACCCGGTATTCAAGGAAGTCATTCTCGGCAAGATCGAAGTCAGGAACACCTTCAAGGTGCCCAATGTAGGAATCGTTGCCGGCGGCTACGTTCTGGAAGGCAAGGTAGTAAGAGGCGCCAAGCTGCGTCTTGTGCGCGACGGCATAGTCATCCACGAAGGCGAGATAGGATCTCTTAAGCGTTTCAAGGACGATGTAAAGGAAGTCGCCCAGGGCTATGAGTGCGGTATCGGCATCGAGAAATACAACGACATTAAGGAAGGCGACATAATCGAAGCCTTCAGGATGGAAGAGGTAAAGAGAGATTAATGGGAAGAAGTCACAGGCCGGAGAGGCTCGGTGAAGAGATACGCAAGACCGTCAGCGAGATGCTGGTCCGCGGAGACCTTAAGGATCCCAGGTTCGGCAAAGGCATGATAGGCTTAAGCGGAGTAGACGTTACAAGGGACGGCAGCTACGCTACGCTTTACATTACCTGTCTTTCGTATTCCGGGAAGTCTCTCTCTGATGAAGATAAGAAAGACGTGCTGAACGCCTTCGAAAGCAGCCAGGGCTACATCCGTTCTGCTGTAGACAGGGCTGTAAAGGTAAGGCACGTGCCCGCGCTGATATTCAAGTTCGACGAGTCCTACGAATACGGCGCTAAGATGGACAGGATACTGGACGAGATAAAGGCAACGGAAGAACAGAAGCCGGATGCAGGCTCCGAAGCAGATGAATAAGTGGACTGATATCGTAAACTGCATAAAGGAAGCCGGAAGAGTCGTGATCATGACTCATACCAACATGGACGGCGACGCTATAGGTTCCGCGCTGGCTCTTTGCCATGCTTTAAGAAGTCTCGGCAAGCGCTGCGTCATACTTATTGAGGACGACATTCCCGGATATCTTAAGTTCATGCACGATCATTCCGGACACGAAGGCGATCCGTTCTTCGTAAGAAGCATGCCTTTCGAGCCGGAACTTGCGCTTGTTGTGGACTGCGGAGATTCCGGAAGGATAGAAAAGCGTCTGGCGGTGTTCGAATCCTGCAGGACCAAGGTCTGTGTGGACCATCACATGCAGGTAGGCAGTTTTGCGGATCATTCCGTAATAGAGCCGGAAGCGTCTGCGACAGGTCTTCTGGTCTACGAGCTAATTAAAGAACTTGGGGTCACGATCAACAAGGAGATAGCGGAAGACCTTTACGTTGCAATACTTACGGACACCGGATGCTTTAAGTATTCCAATACTACGGCGGAATGCCACATCGTTACCGCTGAGCTTTACAAATACGGCATAGAGCACGAAAAGCTCGCAACGCTCATCTACGATACGCTGGACATGGCTCAGATAAAGCTGGAAGCCGCAATAGTGGACTGGATGGAAGTCTTTGCGGACGGAAAGGCTGTTATATCCTACGTTACGCAGGAGCAGCTTAAGAAACTGGGGGCTTCCTACGACATGACCGGAAGCTGCATAGACGTTCTGCGCAAGATAGCAGGAGTAGAAGTATGTGCCTTCCTAAAGGAACACGAAGACGGCAGCTATAAGCTTTCGCTCAGATCCAAGGGCGCCGCGGACGTAAACCGCGTTGCAGTTAAACTCGGAGGCGGAGGCCACGTAAAGGCGTCCGGCGCAACTCTGGAAGTTTCTCTGCCAGATGCAATTTCCAGGACAAAGGCCGCCGTGGAAGATGAACTTGCGCGTTCGCTTAAGAACGGCTGACAGATGGACTACGGCATCATAGTAATAAACAAACCGGCCGGATTTACCTCTCACGACGTTATCGCGATAATGAGAGGCATTACCGGCATCAGAAAGATGGGACACACCGGAACGCTCGACCCGAACGCTACCGGTGTTCTTCCTGTATGCTTCGGAAAAGCCACAAAGCTTATTGAATACATGGATACCGCGTCCAAGACCTACGAGGCCGGCATACGTTTCGGACTTGCAACAGTTACTCAGGACATCTGGGGAGATGCGGATAAGGATGCAGTGCCGGAAGGAACAAGACGGCCTGTTCCGTCTTACGCAGAGGAGATATCCGCAGTACTGGATGATTTCCGCGGATCCATAGACCAGATACCGCCTGCTTACAGCGCTGTGTTCGTAAACGGCAGAAGGGCTTACGACATCGCGCGAGGCGGCGGGAAGCCAAAACTTGAACCGCGCAAGGTAACTATCCACAGCATAGAGCTTCTGGAATACGATCCTAAGACCGCGGAAGGGCTCATAAGGGTCTGCTGTTCCAAAGGCACTTATATTAGGACGATATGCCACGACATAGGACTTAAGCTCGGATGCGGCGCCTGTCTTTCTTCTCTTACAAGGACGGAAGCCTGCGGTTTTACGCTTCAGGACGCGCTGGACCTTAACGATGCGCGGAACATGACCCGTGAGGAAGTACTTAAACATGTCCGTCCGGTGGAAGACGCGCTTGGACAGATGCCGAAGCTCAACATTTCGGAAGAAGCGTCGCGCAGATATCTTAACGGAGCTACGCTTAAGATGGATCCGGAAGGTTTTGCGCAGAACGAACCGACAGCTGTGTACTGCAGCGGCGTACTGCTTGGAATTTCAATGTTTACAGGGGACAGTCTTGTGCCCGTAAAGGTTTTTTCATGATCTTATATACAAGTCTTATCGAAGCAAAAGAAGGAATAGAAAGCTCGGCCGCGGCTCTTGGCAACTTCGACGGAGTCCATAAGGGGCATCAGGCTCTTATAAGCGAGTGCGTTAAATACGCTAAGGAACATGGAATAAGTTCTGTAGTCTTTACGTTCCTCAACCATCCGATAAACGAGATGGCAGGGGAGTGTGTAGTTAAGAGCATCATGACCTTAAAGGAAAAGGCCATGGCCGTGGAAGCTCTGGGCGCGGACATAATGGTAGCCGTGCCTTTCAACGACAGCATCAGGACCTGCAGTCCGGAGGATTTTGTAAAGAACGTTCTTTGCGGCGCTCTTGGCGTAAAACAGGCTTTCTGCGGATTTAACTACAACTTCGGGTACAGAGGAGAGGGGGATCCTTCGCTCCTTCAGGCGCTGGGTCGCAAGTACGGATTCGGAGTTACCGTACTGGACGAGTTGGGAATGGAAGGTAAGACTGTTTCCAGCACGCTCATAAGGATGAGACTTGCCGAAGGCGATGTGGAAGATTTCCGGAGGCTAACCGGAAGACTCTATACGATAAGCGGAAGAGTGATCCCGGGCGAGCATTTCGGAAGGAAGATGGGCTTTCCGACGATCAATCTTGCGCTCAACCACGACATGGCGCTTCCTGCAAATGGAGTTTACATAACAAATACTTTTGTTAATGATAAGTGGTACAAGTCCGTAACGAATGTCGGCAACAAGCCAAGCGTAGGAAAATTCGCAAAGAACGCCGAAACACATATATTCAACTTCTCGGACAACGTTTACGGTCAGGAAGTAAGGGTGGAATTCGTCAAGATGCTTCGTCCGGAGCTTAAGTTCGAAACACTGGAAGACTTATCCTCGCAGATAGAAAAAGACTGCGTAATGGCAAGGGAATACCACGGGATAGATGCTTAGTACAGTTTAGGATAAGCCTTGCGGTCCAGTTTTATCAGAATTACTGTAAGCACCATGGCTGCAACGACTATCCCTATCACAAGCGTCCATGCAGCAGTGGAACCGTAATTGTCGTAAAGAGCGCCTACGGAAAGCTGGCTTGCGCTCTGCAGCACGAAATTCAGCACGGAATTAAAACCGTTTATCCGTCCGCGGTGGCTTGCCGGCATGCGCGTGGATGTGTAGGGACCTTCGGAAATGGTCGTAAAGATCTCTCCCCAGGTAAATAGCAGCATCGCGACGTAATAGAACGCGATGCGCCCCAGGAACAGCAGGAAAGTAACATAACCTACAAGCACCAGAGCCTGTCCTATAAGGATCTTTCTGGTGTTTATTATTTTCTGGAACATGCGGGTTATTATCGGCGTAAAAATTACGACGACGATGCAGTTAAGGCTGGATACCGTTCCGTACAGCGCCGCCCCGTTCTCTCCGTGGACCTTTCCCATGTCCAGAGGCATAAGGTATCCGTACTGGTGGTAAGCTGAGTAATAGAGCGCTATCGCGACGCAGAATAGTACTACGACCTTGTTCTCCTTAAGCACGGTAAATATGCTTACGTCGCTTCTGGACTTCTGGTATACGGATTCTTCGGACGTATCCTTTTCCGGTGTAATGTCCTTTATCTTGAGCGCTATAAGCACAGTGGAACATCCTATTGCAACGCCGCTGATGATGAAGGACAGCCACAGGTAGTTTTTAAAAAGCAGGCCGGCTATCGTGGGCGAAAGCACTAGTCCCAGGTTTCCGCCGAGATACATAAGAGAATATGCTTTTTCGCGGTCGGCAGTGGTAGACAGATCCGCAAGCAGAGCGTTGTAGGACGGTCCTTCCAGATTCTGTCCGATGCCGGCAATGAAGAACAGCCCTATGGTAATATATGACAGCGGTACAAGACCGCAGGTTATGTAGCAGATTATCGAGAGGATGTCGAAATATACAATGATCTTCTTTTTGTTGAACCTGTCGGCCAGTTTGCCTCCGAATACGTTTGCCGGGACCATTACAATGCCCGCCAGCACCATTACTACTGCTATGGTGCTCGCGTCCATTCCCAGCTTCTGGCTCATGATCATGGTAAGCATAGGCCAGACCATCGCGCCCAGATTCGTTACCACGCGCCCGAAGAAGAGCACATAGATCTCCTTGCGCAGACCCTTGTACTGCGAAAGGAAGGTAAGCTTGTCGAACATGTTCCGAAGACCTTTCAGGTGATCTAACTTCAGCTGATCTTATTGACTGTATTTTTGCATTATAGCATAAATACCAGCATGTGCATCATCAACTTGCACGTAGGCTCAAGTGTTATTGAGAATCTGATGTTATTGTTGTAAAATATTATAAGATCCTTGACTGACGTAGTCCGGTCAGCTTTACCGGGACTCAGGGGGTCTTGCTGACAGCAACAGACAGTTGCGTGATTCTGACGTCTTTCTGTTTTAGAATTACGGCAGGAGGTATGATATGTGTACTAAAGACGTAATATATGAATTAAGAACTAAGAACGGTCTTTCGCAGGATGATCTTGCGGAAAAAGTCTTCGTTACCAGACAGGCCGTTTCGCGCTGGGAGAACGGTGAGACCGTTCCGAACACCGAGACCCTTAAGCTCTTGTCCGGTCTGTTCAATGTTTCTATCAACACACTGCTCGGCTCGCCGAGACAGCTCATATGCCAGTGCTGCGGAATGCCGCTGGATGATTCCATCATCGGAAAGAACAAGGACGGCTCCCTTAACGAAGACTACTGCCAGTGGTGCTACGCGGACGGGACTTACACCTACAGCGACATGGACGATCTTATAAGGGTCTGCATTCCTCACATGGTAGAGCAGGGCTTTACCGAGGAACAGGCACGCGAACACATGAAACACATCCTGCCGACGCTGGACTACTGGAAAAGGTACGAAGAGCTGAGCGACGACGGACAGTTCGAACAGTTCAAGAAACAGCTTATTGACGAGATCAACGATCTTCATGTTGAGGGCATGCCGAAACTGGAATCGCTCAACGCTCTGGTCGGTAGTTACGTTAATCTTGAATATCC
The DNA here is from genome assembly GCA_024689865.1 of Clostridia bacterium. GTDB lineage: Bacteria > Bacillota > Clostridia > Peptostreptococcales > Anaerovoracaceae > RUG13409. The sequence continues at coordinate 23,504 of JAILDA010000018.1, forward strand.
GCTTCCAAACGGCATGCGTGTAAAGTTCCTTAACGATGGGACTACATATCTGGGAAACCAGCTAGAGTCGGAGCTCGGCGGAGACAGGTGCTTCGGAGTTCTTGCAAACATGGACTTCATCCTTGTCTGCACATACGAGTGCGGCGGCGCGGATCCGGAGCTTGTTCTGTATAAAAAGAGATAACCATTTTCAGCTTCCCGAAGGAGAATTCCTTGAAGAAAGCAGCAGTCATTCTATTGATGATCGCCATGATACAGTCTGTTTTTACGGCTAATGCTTTTGCTGCGGACACATCGTCTGCGGTAGGTCTTGTTGTTCCTTCTAAAAGCTGCGGAGCGGGGGGATCTATTAAGATATCCTCTTCAGCAGGCTTTTCCCGCATATACATAGAGTGGGGAAACATACCCGGAGAATGGACCCTTAAAGCGGGCGGCACGGAGATCAGATGCGGCATAAACGGATTCCAGCACGAATACGTGGAACTTCCGGAAGACGTTAAGGAGGCGGAGCTTTGCATGACCAATGCTTCGAGGATTTTTCTAATAAAAGCCTTCCCGAAGGACGGTATTCTTCCAATGGATGTGGAAGTCTGGGAGCCTCAGCCGGAAAAGGCAGACGTTCTGGTGTTTGCAACACATCCGGACGATGACGTTCTGTTCCTCGGCGGAGCGATCGCAACGCTTGCTGAACAAACGGACCTTAAGATAGAAGTTGTCCACCTTATGGGATATTTCAATAAAACGACAGTACGCGAACACGAAAGGATGAACGGGCTCTGGGCGCTAGGAGTTAAACAGTATCCTCAGACCGGTAGATTCGACGCCGCGCACGAAGGTTACAGGCTGTACAGCGGAGAATGGAAAGGGTTCTTCGCGATCACAGAGTACGTGACCGAGATGATAAGACGGTTCAAGCCGCAGATCGTTATAACCCAGGACCTTAACGGCGAGTACGGACACATAAGGCACCAGAGACTTGCCCATGCCGTTGCGGACGCTGTCGGGAAGTGCATGGATCCGACGTTCTGCCCCAATTCCGCAGCAGAGTACGGAGTATGGGATGTTCAGAAGACATATCTTCATCTTTACGGAGAAAACAAGATAGTTCTGGATCTCAGGCAGCCATTGGCGTGCGTAGGCGGCAAGACCGCGCTTCAGGTAGCTAAAGACGCATATAAAAAGCATGTTTCCCAGCAATCCGGATGGTTCTATGTAACGGACGATCCTGACGATCCAAGGTCTTCGGAGATCAACGCTGCGTATTTCGGGCTTTACAGATCCACGGTGGGACCTGACAGCGGCAACGACATGACGGAGCATATAATAAGCTACGCAGGACAGGAAAAGGCGGACGCGGAAGCAGAAACCATGGAAAAGATCATGGAAGTGCCGCGCAAGCTGAAGCAGAGCCTGGAAAAACTGGTTAGATTCTGACGGGACCTATTTAATGCAGAAATAATATACTGCAGCAGCGATGCATGCATAATTAAGCAGCATCAGAAGCGGTACACCAATGGAAAATTTTTTGTGCTGAGTCTTGTGGCGGAAGACACTCATTCCTGCAAACGCGCCGGTGGCGCCGAAAAACAGGGCAAGCAGCATCAGGGTCTTTTCCGGGATGCGCCACTTGTCCTTAACAGCACGGCGTTTATCCGCACCGTAGATCAGGAATACGATAAGATTCCAGATCACAAAGAATATTAAAAGATAATGGATCGTTTTCATGGTATGATTATACCATCAGAAAGCGAAAGGAACACCACATGGAATACAGAAAATTCGGAGACACATACGTTGTACGCATCCAGCGCGGCGAAGAGATCATTGAGCAGCTTACGGCTCTTTGCAAAACAGAGAACATCAGACTCGGCAGCATAGATGGTCTGGGCGCTGCCGGCAAAGTAACGGTCGGGTGCTACAACGTAGAAGAAAAGCATTATTACAAGACCACGTTCGAGGGTGGAACTTTCGAGATAACGTCTCTTACCGGAAACATATCCGAAATGAACGGCGAAGTCTATCTGCACGTTCACATGAGTTTTGCCGGAGAAGACGGGATAGGCCACGGCGGGCATCTTAACGAGGCAGTGATTGCAGCCACCGCGGAGATCTTCGTCCGCTGTCTGGACGGCCATGTCGGGCGCTCCCATGACGAGGAGACCGGCCTTAACCTCTACAGATTCGATTAGTTTTGTCCGGAGGTCCAGCCTCCGGAAACCATTGCGCAGCAGGGCTTTTCATTGGGAAATTAACTCTTTACAAGCACCCTGCGTTGTGCTAATATTAGTCGTCAATTAAAGGATACCTTTTGCTTCGGCATTCGAATCTCCACCGATGTACGCAGCTTAAGGCGAAAGCAGTAAAGGAGTATTTTTTTATGCTTACAACAGAAAAGAAAGCAGAGATCATCAAAGAGTACGCTACTTGC
>JAILDA010000022.1 GCA_024689865.1 Clostridia bacterium
TATCATCAAGAGGCCCCGTTGCGGGGCCTCTTGTCGAGTAACCAAGAAGCACAGACTTTCTAAATAGTTCTAACATTTTGCCTGAAGATCACTTTGCGATGATTTCAAGCGCTTTCGGCGTTTGTGCCGGAGGAAAGATAAAACCCGTTGAAAACATGAGTGATTTGGTGGTGTCAGAAGTGACTGAAAAACACCAAAAAGAACATACGTTCTCTCTTTCGGGACCAAGAGGCCCCGGGTTCAAATCCCGGCACTCCGACCAAAAAACACAGGATGACTTAAGCCATCCTGTGTTTTTTCGTACAATGCAGGCGGGATTTGAACCCGAGAGGGCACGAGCGTCGTGAGAAGGTCCGGTGGACCTTCGAGCAGCGAGCGGTCGAGCGCGACCGAGCGGGGAGCGCGAGAGAAGTCAGCCGGGGCAGGGGCCCCGAGCGTAAAGACCGGCACTCCGACACCTATAAAAATTAGCTTGTATTTTACCTAATTGCTGATATAATACCCTTGGAGGTTGGATCAATGACTATCAATACTAACAGCATCATATCGGTCAGCGAGGCAAACCAGAACTTCTCCAAGGCCACGCGCATCGCGGAAAAGAACGGTCAGGTCGTCATTTTTAAGAACAACAAGCCCAAGTACATTCTGTTGGACATAGAGAGCAACCCGCCCATCGAGATGACGGACGATGAGAAGATCGATTTCGTAGCCGCCCGCATACTAAAAAAATACAGACCGGCTTTCGAGGAGCTCGCAAAATGATAAAGTTTTCAAAAGACAAGGTCAAACTGCTTCATCAGTTGATATCAGAGGAGACCGGCGGGACCATAGGCGTTCGTGACGAGGGACTGCTTGAGTCTGCGTTGGAAGGAGCCTTTGCGACTTTTGACGGCAAGGATCTGTATCCGACTAAGGAAGAAAAAGGCGCCCGGATTGGCTATACGCTTATTTCAAATCACGCCTTTGTGGACGGTAACAAACGCATAGGCATGTATGTAATGCTGACATTTCTGGAAGTTAACGGCATAAGACTCGATGCAACTAACGAAGAAGTTGCGGAGACCGGACTTGCAGTAGCCGCTGGGACCATGGGGTATGAGGAATTGCTATACTGGGTAATAGAGCACAGAGCATAACAGTCGTCTGGCTGCGACTTTACCAGAGCCGGTGTTTCGATCACAGCACTCCGAGTATCAGTAAAGGATCCGACCTACTGATACTCGGTTTTTTATTGCAAAAATCCTGTTTCCCAAAGAGAATTGCTCCTTGACAGCCTGGTCTATCCATGATAGACTGCAGGCGTAAGGTCTATTGAGAATAGACTCGTTGGCCGTAAGGTCTCTGCGGCTAAGGCAACGTTCAAAATACTTTGCGGCTAAGGCAACGTTCAAAATACTCTGCGGCCTAAGCTGCGGATAATATTGGAGGATACAATGGCGGATCTGGAACTTGGAGAAGTACAGGCAAGGTTTGCGGACCTGGTATGGGAGAAGCAGCCTGTTGCGTCGGGCGAACTGGTAAGGATATGTGAGCAGGAATTCGGCTGGAAGAAGTCTACCACCTACACTGTGCTGAAAAAACTATGCGAAAAGGGGTTGTTCATAAATGACGGCGGCACAGTCAAGGCGCTGGTCTCCCGCGATGAATACAGTTCCAGACGCAGCACGCAGTTCGTGGCAGAGGCCTTCGGAGGTTCTCTGCCGGCATTCCTTGCGGCATTTACGTCCGGCCGGAAGCTTTCTGCCTCCGAAGCAGACGAGATCCGCCGCATGATCGACGAATATGAGTCTTCCAGACTTTAGCTGCAGGCTTTCGCTTTTGCAGAACTCAGGGGGAACGGAGAAATGCTGAGCGCTTTTCTTATAAAGCTTTTTAATATGAGCATCGCCGCAGGCTTTGTAGTGCTTGCGGTAGTTTTGGCCAGGCTGGTGCTGAAGCGGGCGCCCAAGTGGCTGCGCTGCGCGCTGTGGGTGCTGGTCGCGGTGCGTCTTATAATACCCACTTTGCCGCAAAGCCCTGTAAGCTTGGTTCCCAGCGCCGAAACGATCGTGATCAAGCAGACAGAGCAGTCGGCCGGCCCGGAACAGAGCGGGCGCACTGATGTACAGCAGGACCCGGAGCCGTTCGATATGCCTTATACGAGCCCTTCGGAAACACAGACGATAGAGATCCACAGCGGGATCCCGTTCATTAATAGCTGGGCGGGAGATGAGTTTACAAAGGACAGCAGCAGTCCGGCAGAGGCCGATCCCGGCAAAAAGGTCTCATTCCTGGATGTTGCAGGATATCTCTGGCTGGGCGGGCTGATCGTAATGGTCTGCTATGCCGTGGTCAGTTTCGCGAGGCTTCGCGCAAAGGTGCGGGCGTCCGTACCCAGTGACAATGCGATCTACGTCTGCGACGACATAGATACGCCTTTCATTCTGGGCGTTATAAGGCCCCGGATCTACCTGCCTTCGGGACTGTCTGCGGACGCCGAAGCCCACGTGCTGGCTCACGAGAGGGCGCATCTGTCCCGCCGCGATCAGCTTTGGAAGCCCATAGGCTACCTGCTTCTGAGCGTCTACTGGTTCAACCCGCTTATGTGGCTGGCCTACGTGCTTTTCTGCCGCGACATAGAGTTTGCCTGCGACGAAAAAGTGGTCGGCAGCCTTAACGAGACGGACCGCGCCGATTATTCCAGAGCTCTGCTTTCCTGCAGTGTATCGCGCAGGGCGATAGCCGCATGCCCGCTGGCGTTCGGAGAAGTCGGAGTAAAGGACCGTGTCAAGTCCGCTCTTAACTACAAGAAGCCCGCGTTCTGGGTGATAATTGCGGCTGTAGTCATCTGCCTGGTGCTGGCCGTTTGTTTCCTTACGAACCCGAGAGATAAAGCAATGCAAGGCAAAGTAACAAAATGGTTTGAGGACGAGCAGTACGCGGCAGGACAGGGCCGCGTCATAACGCTGCCGGAATATCCCGGGGTCGAATTCAGAAAAGAAGGACACATATACATGGTAAAGGACGGCAAGGAAGAAGTGGTCGTCCATGCCATGTTCGGCGGGGGGATCCGGAGTGCATATTTCTGCGACCTGAACGGCGACGGAAAGCCCGAGCTCTGCACCACATGCATATTTGGTTCGGGGATGATCGATGCGCGTGTGGTGGTCTACTGCCCGGCGGACGGCAGCACTCTGGAGCTTAAGGACAGAGGGAACTTCGATTACATGCTGGACGAACGCGACGGAAAGCTTATAGTAATGAAGCGCGCCTATGAAAGGACCAGTTCCGTGGGCGAGGACGGTTTGCTTGCAATGAAGGACGGAAAGCTTATAATGACAGCGCTTTCGGACGGAAGCGGCAAGTCTCCAACAAGTCCGCCGGAGCTGAAAGTGGTTTCGGATAGGAGCAGTGTAACAGTAAAACATAGCGGCAGCAGCTGGCAGAAAGGCAGCCGGTTCGGGGGCGTCGAAAGTATAATCGAAGACAGCCCGGGCCTTGGAAATGAGATCTTCAGAAAAGGGCTGAAGGTGGTCGACGCGGAAAACAGCAGCTGGGTCGCTCTCAGTTTCTCTCAGCAGCCGGATCTGCTGGAGGTATATGTGGTGGACGAAGTGACATTCCAGCTCCGGGGCGAGAGCGCCGCAGTACAGATCGGCGTATACGACGAAAAAATGATCAGTATTCCGTCCGGCGGGGCCTACTGCATCGTTCACGCGGAATGGGCTGTCCGGAAAGGTACCGGCGGCAATGCGTACTACTATTTCCGGACGGTAAACAATGTTGAGCCGGATGCCCCTGTTGAAGCGCCTGCGGTCCAGAGCCTTGTAATAGACACGTTGGCGCAGGGCGAGAACCTTCACCACATAACGAACAGAGCGTCGATCGAAACGGCCTACGGAATCTACAGCATGTATGCGGAGGGACCGGCCTGCCAGAAAGAGGAACCAAGCAATGAAGAGCAGCTCCTAATACTGACCTTTACAATGACTGACGGTATTGAACAAATTGCAGACTTTTATCAGGAAGACAGCGGCAAATACTATATGGATAAAAAGTATAACAAAGGGCTTTCTGTAGAGAAGACAGTAAGCATTTCTGAAGAGGATTTCAATACAATAAAAGACATACTGAATACAAAGATCAGTGACGCGGAGAAAAAGCTGTCTGACCATCTTGCGGCATCGGATCTGGTGCGCAAAGCTCTGATGGAGGACTGGGCGGCATATCACAGTAAAACTGAAGAAGAGAAGTTGTTTTCGAACAAGATGCCGGGTTGGTGCTGGGAGTATTTCAGCACCTGGAAAGAAGCTACCGCTTATCTTGGTACGGAGCCGTGGAACCCGCTGGAGAGCGCAGACTGGCTGGAAAAGAAGAACTATACCGGTGCGGATATTGGTACCGGATCTCCTCCGGGTGATGTATCCGGTGAAGGTTTCATGCATGCATACTTGTACTGGGGAGGTTCGGAAGACGGCGATGTAAGTTATTACATGCTCCAGAGCGGTTATGCGTATGGCGTGGACAGAATAGTTATCCAGATCTCCAGCGATGTCCAAAGCACGGAAGAATTGAAGCGTACAGACCGCTCCACGGATAAGTACTATGCGATAGATATGGAGTTTCCAAGGGATGGCCTGCAATACAAAGTGACAGTGTCCAGTTTTGATGGGGCTGAGTCTTGCAAAGCGACTTCTGCAAAGATACTTGATCTGCTGTTCCCGGGGTCTAATAGTCATATAGAGTAAACAGCAAAGAATGATCAGATATATTTACTTTGTGATTTCTGGCTACATCATTAATACAATCTCGAACTCACCGTTTACTTTGATTCTGTTAAATAGTCTATAATCATTTTATTAAAATCCGGGCCATAGCTCTTGTCTGTCGCGACCTGATACATAATACCGTCGAGTGAGAAATAACCTACATAGTAATCGCTGAGAGATGGATCGATCTTGGAAGCAGAATCATTTAAAATGATATATGCTGTCTTACCCGGTGCATATTCATATTTTTTCATACTCCGAAGCTCATTAACACCGTAACCATGTATCAATTCTTCGTATCCGGGGAGAACGGCTATAGCATTTACTTTTGCACCTTTCCCATCGATCCACAGATCACATGCAAACTTTACCTCCCCGACTGGTTCATATATATGCACCGAAGGATAACTGATCGTAAAACGATCCGTCTTTATCAGCTTTATTCCTGTAAGCTCCTCTGCTTTGTCAAGATCGGGACATACATCCGAACCGATCTGCCTGCAGTATTCGTTAAAGCTGTCGATATCGAACTGCTCTATTGGTTCCCAGTCCAGATCCACCATCTTGTCTCCAAGCAATAATGTAAATGTCGTCGTGGATGCAAGTACTGTGCCGGTACCTGCCAGCACGATTATAACTGCTATCACTATACTGAGTATCTTATGCGGTCTCATCATCTTATGCTTTGGCAGTGTAGTATTAGTCCCGGCCTCGAATATTGCTTTTATATTCTGGCTGTTTTCTCTTGTGAAGCGTTCCATTTCTATCAGATCCCCTTTATTACTGTCGATTCTGTCAGCTTTTGCTTTGCTCTGAAAAGTATGTTCCTGACCTTCTTTACATCTATCCCTGTGGCAAGTGATATCTCCTTTGGTGTCTGTTCGTCCAGATATCTGCGCTCGATGATCTCGCGGTCAATATCCTGGAGCTTACCCAAAGCATCGTTTAGGATCCTGAGCTCCTCCGAACGGATCACTTCAGATTCCGGATCCGTTCCTTCAACTTCTAAGGCATCCAATGTATCATGCTCGAGGCGTTTGATCTTCCTGTATCTGTCGACTGCAAGTGATCTTGCCCTCATTGACAGCCAGGTCTTAAGGCTTCCTTTTTCAGGATCGAATTTCTCCGGCTCTTTCCAGAGCTCGATAAAAACATCAGCAACGCATTCCTCCGCGTCTTCAACAGACCCGGACTTTCCCAAGACAGCATTTACGATCTTCCATAGCAATCTTTCGTATCTGGCCATAATATCCGAGATCGCCTGTCCGTCTCCATTCTTCAGCTTTTCAAATATTTCTCTGTCCTGTATCATCTGCGCTCGTTCTGCTTTCACTTATAGTACGAAGCGGAATTCAAAATGACTCACAAATTATTTTTGACCATATTTCATTTTCGTCAGTATAGCAATAACAAAAATAGAACGTCAACAATAACGGAAGCTATTACCATTCAAAATCGTTGATCTAACCATCATTTAGGATAACCGCAAGGACAATCTGATAAAGCTACCAAAAACACAAGAGGCCCGTTGCGGGGCCTCTTGTCGAGTAACCAAGTACTCATGCTTACCTGGCTGCAACTTCACTAAATCCGTTATTTACAATCGTACCACTACAAAAGACGGGATCCGACTGGCGGATACTCGGTTTTTCATGATATAATACACATACAGGTTATTGCGCAGCAGAACGGAAAGGGACTAATGTAATGGAAGCTAAGTCGATACGGTGGATATCCATCTTTCTGCTTGTTCTGGGAGCCGCGGCGGTATCTGCCGGATGGTACCTTATATCTCCGGGAAACGAACTGGGCTGGGTTTTCCTTTCTACCGTTGTTATCTGGCCTGTAGTGGTGGCGTTTACCGGCGCGCTGGAGATACTGGCGTTCGGGTCTGTGCGCGGAGTCTATGCTATCCTGGTCCTTGCCCTGGGTCTGGTGGTGTCGCTTATGGTCAGGTTCCTCGGCGGCGCGCTTATAAGCGGCCTCATAACTCTGGCGCTCGTTTGCGCATTCAGAAAGCCCCTTAATTCCATCAAGACCGGGAAAAAAGGACCGCAATAGTACGCATATACAAACAAACATATGGACTTAACGACCGCTTCTGCTAAAAGAAGCGGTTATTTCTTTTACAGATCCTAAACCTGCGGTATAATAAAATAATAAGGGGTATGCATCCCCGTTCTGTGCGGGGAATGGATCCACGGGAGGTATCGACATGAAAAAGTTCTTAGCCATATTGCTCTGTCTGGTGTTGGCGCTGTCGCTGGCAGCCTGCGCCAAGGACGAGGAAGCTCTTAAGGCCAGATATGACGAAGGTTTTAAGGCCGGATACGACGAGGGCGCTGCCGCAGGAAAAGCCGAAGGAGAAAAGGCCGGAGCCGAGGCAGGCTATAAGACCGGTTACGAAGAAGGCAAGAAAGCCGGATACGACGAAGGTGCCAAAGCCGGAAACGAGGAGAGCTATCAGGCAGGGTACGACGAGGGCGTGGTAGTCGGCAAGGACGAGGGCTACAAGGCCGGCAAGGACGAAGGATACCAGACCGGATACGACGAAGGCCACATGGCAGGCGTCGAAGAGGGTAAGAAAGCCGGATACGACGAAGGCTATGCGGCCGGAAAAGAAGATGGCATAAAGGAGGGCAAGGCCTCCGGAGCGTCTGCCCAAAAATATGCTAAATTTTCCGGATCCTTTACGGCTTCCGTCATGAAGCTGACAGAGGATGGCTACGCGCTGCAGGGCAATACCGTTGCGGTCGTTCATTTCTTCCAGGACGGACCGTTCCTGCTCCGTTTCAGCGAGGACATGACCGGCAAGCTGGCCGAAGGCAAGGCCTACGTGTTCGAGTTCCGCACGTTCGAGGTGCTTATCCCGAGCAACGTAAGCTATCCGGACATTAAGGACTACGCGACTTTGATCGAGGTAACGGGTTACCGTGCTGCCAAGGACGATGAAACGGGCATGCAGAGCAAGCTACCTGACGTCGAGGTATTCATCAAATAACAGGAGGCATCCATGAACATAATTCTTGCGTTTTCGCTGTTTGCGCTTATAATACTGCTCTACTGGGTCATATCGGAGCTGTTTACCATACTGTTCCGCTTTACGGGGCTGCCATACGGCAAGGCGCGTTTTCAGGTAACGTCACTGCTTACCGGTTGCGGATTTACCACACGCGAAAGCGAGATGGTAGTCTCCACAAAATCCAGAAGACGCCTTGCCAGAATAACGATGCTGTTCGGGTACGTGTTCAACATAACCATCGTAACCTCGCTTATCAACGTGTTCCTATCGCTTAAGCAGGCGCCGCAGCAAAAGAATTTCATGCTGGCCATATTAATTCCGCTGGCGGCTCTGGCCGTGATCATAATCTTCATACGCGTACCGGCGATGCGCTCGCGCAGCGACAGGCTTCTGGAGAAGCTAGCCGGCAAGGTCCTGAACATAGAAGCCACCAACTCCATGGTGGTTCTGGACCACATAGGCAGAAACGCCATAGCAAGGGTAACTCTTGTTGATGTGCCGGAGGAACTTAAGGGCATTACTCTTGCCCAGTCCGGGCTTAAGGAGGAAAAGAGCATTCTGGTGATGCTTGTCGAAAAGACCGGCCAGCACATGCAGCATCCCAAGGCAGACACTACTTTCGAGCCCGGCGACAGGGTAACGGTATTCGGCGATTACTCCGCGATCTGCAAAACGTTCGGCGCCAAGGAGACCTTCATAGACGACAAGGAAACAGACTGACAGACCTCGCGGACGCGAAGGCAACATTGGACGGCTGAGCATTGCGCGCGGACGCGCAGGCAGCGGCAGAGAAATACATATGCTGAAAGACCTTAAGGAGAACCGCACTGCGGGCGCTATCCTTTTAAACATGTTAATAGCGTTCGTAAGCCTGTTCATAAACGGTTTCGGCGTGTATCTTACCATCCAGGCCAACATAGGCGCGGGGCCCTGGGACGTTCTTAACCTGGGCGTTTCCAGGACGCTGGGCATACTCTACGGCAACGCGTCGATAGCAATATCCATAACCATACTTATAATAGACATAATAATGCGCGAGCCCATAGGCATAGCCATGATAATAGACGCGCTTACCGTGGGCAAGGCCGTGGATCTGTACAACCGGCTTAACGTGGTGCCGCCGTGCAAGGATCCTTTGGTGGGCGTGCTTGTAATGATAGCGGGCCTTATCGTTCTGGCATACACGCAGTTTACCTACATGTCCGCATCGCTGGGCTGCGGCCCGCGCGACACGCTTCTTGTGGGGTTTGCCAAGCGGCTGGACCGCCTGCCCATAGGACTTGTAAGCATACTGCTGCTCGGCACGGCAACACTTATCGGCTGGCTTCTGGGAGGTCCGGTGGGCCTTGGGACGATAATCTGCGCGTTCGGCACCGGCCCTGTAATGCAGCTGGCATTCAAGACCGTTCGCTTCGATCCCAAAACGATACGTCACCAGAACCTCAGGAAGTCCGCAAGGGTAATATTCGGCAGGGGCAAAGAGACAAACGCTTAAATAATTGACGAAAACCGAGCAACTGATGAGCAGTTGCAACAATATAGAACAAAACCGGCAGCGCAAACACATCGCAAAACAGGATGGAGGTATCGCATGTTTGCGGACGCAATAGAAAAAGTCGGAGGCTTTACCAGGCCGATCAAGACCATAACAAGAAACTACAAGGAACCGGCGGTGATCCCGGGGCTTGCGACGCTGTTCTTCGTTAACGATGACGGCTGCGCGGTCACCTGCAAGCATGTTGCAAGGCAGATAATAGCTGCGCAGGAGATCAACAAAAGATACGCGGAATACAAGGCTGCGTGCGCGCGCGTTCCGGAGGGAAAAGGCAAGGCTGCAGCCATTAAGAAGCTGGAGCTGGTGCACAAGCTTAAGGCTGGCGCGCCCATACAGGAAAAGGTCCAGTTCGACGGCGCAGTATCCAACTTTACGGGTTTCGACATCAATCTTCACCCGGACCTGGATCTGGCGATAATTCGCTTTATGGGCTTTGAGAGGGTGCTGTACAAAGGCCACGCTGTGTTCGTAAAGGACATGGCAGAGGTGCGGCCGGGCGACATGCTCTGCAGGCTTGGCTTCCCGTTCCCGGAGTTTGCGGACTTCCGCTACGACGTCGACAGGGATTCCATAGAGTGGGACCGCTCCGCCGGCAGGGGCAACACCCCGCGTTTCCCGATAGAAGGCATGTTTACGCGCCAGCTGGCGGATAAAGACGGCAAGATCTACGGAATAGAGCTAAGTACGCCGGGCCTTCGCGGCCAGAGCGGCGGGCCGCTGTTCACCAAGGACGGGCGCATCTGCGGCATGCAGTCCGCCACCAAGCACCTGCATCTGGGCTTCGACATGGTAGGAGAAAAAATGATGCTCCATGGCAAGGAGCACACGATAAACAACCAGCCCTTCCTTCATGTGGGGCAGTGCATAAACGCAGAAAAGATAAAGGAGTTCCTGCGTCAGCAGGGCGTGGAGTATTTCGAGGAGTAGTTAAGTATCGTTCCTTACAGTTAAGACGCAAGAGAGGTTCGAAAAATGAGTACTAAAACAAGGATAGCGGCCCTGTTGATGGCTATCTGCCTTATCTTCGGGCTTGCGGCGTGCGGCCAGCCGGGCAATGCCGGCAACGCAAACAACGCTGCGCAGGAGGCTTCGTATCCGGAGCGCGACATGGATCTTCCTACAGCAGTTCCGGACATGGGCGAGGATTCCGTGCAGATACACTACCAGCGCCAGGACAACACTTATTCAAAGTGGGCGCTGTGGCTCTGGGATCCGGACGGAGACGATGACGGACTGGAGGATGATTTCAACTATCAGGACGACTACGGCGTGATCGCTGCGTATCCACTGTCCAAGTTCGGCGCGCTTTCCGGCGGCCGTCTGGGAATAATAGTAAAGTCCAAGGGTTCCTGGAACGCCAAGGACGGTACGGATTCGGACAGATACATAGTGTTCTCGGAGCTTAGTAAGGATGAGAAAGGCGTTTACCACATCTATCTGGCCGGAGACGACGAAAACATGTACAAAACATCGGAAAAGATAATCAGCGAATCCATAGATTCCGCTGCGTTCAGGGATGAGAACAACATTGCCGTAAGCCTCAGCAAGGCCGCGGAGCATTACAAAGTGTTCGAAGACGGCGCGCTGCTTACCGAAGGATCCGGCGCAGGCCGCAGCAGGTTCAGCATAGCGCTTCCGCAGCCGGCGTCGTTCACCAAAACTTACACCGTAGAGATAGAATTCCGCGGATCCGGAATCAAGCTCAGCGCTCCGGTAGGCATCCGCGGGCTCTACAGCAGCGACTCGTTCAACGAAATGTACTATTACGACGGAGAACTGGGCGCCATCTATTCGCCCAAGGCTACGACCTTCCGCGTTTGGTCACCCATTTCTTCCAAAATAGAACTTAAGATCTACGAAAACGGCACTGCCAAGGCCGGCGAGACCGCTCAGACCTTTGAGATGACAAAGAAGGACAAGGGCGTGTTCGAGTACGTTGCGGACGGCGACCAGGGCGGCAGGTATTACACCTACGTTGTATATAACTCCGCCTATCCGGACGGCAGGGAGATCGTGGACCCGTACGCAAAGAGCGCAGGCGAGAGCGGCGTCCGCGGCATGGTGGTGGACTTCTCCAAGACGGATCCGGAAGGCTGGGGCAGTGTTAAATACCTGGATACAGACCGTAAGGCACTTACCGTATGGGAGATGCACATTGCGGACATTACGTCCTCCGATACCTGGACCGGCAGTGAAGCCAACCGCAGAAAATACCTCGGCGTAGTCGAGAGCGGCACCACATATACTGAGAACGGCGTTACCGTAAAGACAGGTTTCGACCACATCGTTGAGCTGGGTGTTAACGCAGTGCAGCTGCAGCCCATATTCGACCACGCAAACAACGAGAGCAAATACGAATTCAACTGGGGCTACAACCCCTTGAATTACAACGTTCCGGAGGGCATGTACTCATCCGATCCTTCCGACGGATACGCAAGGATAAGAGAACTTAAGCAGCTTGTAGCGGAGTTCAACAAGAAGGGCATAACCGTTATAATGGACGTTGTGTACAATCATGTGAACGGCGCCGCGGGCTCCAACTTCGACGTTCTGATGCCCGGATACTACTTCCGCTACAACACGGACGGCTCGCTCTCCAACGGTTCCGGCTGCGGCAACGAGACCGCCAGCGAGAACCTTATGATGCGCAAGTTCATCATCGACAGCATCTGCTTCTGGACCAAGGAGTACAAGCTGGGCGGCTTCCGCTTCGACCTTATGGGCCTGCACGACATCCAGACCATGGATCAGGTGGCTGCAGCGGCTAAGAAGATAAACAAGAACATAGTGATATACGGCGAGCCCTGGACAGGCGGCGGCACACCGCTGGCGGCGGACGCTCAGGCTGTCCAGAAGAACGCCAACAACTTTAACGGCTACGGCCAGTTCAACGACCAGATGCGCGACGGCCTTATAAAAGGCGGCCTAAACTCCAAGGACAGCAAGGGCTGGGTCACCGGCACATCCGCTGTTAACGCGGACGTAGACGCCATAATCGGCGGTATCAACGGCAGGACCGTAAACAGCGCCTATACCATAGACGACGCGGACAAGACCGTAAATTACGCTACCTGCCACGACAACTACACCCTTTGGGACCGCTGCGTGGCTGCAGGCATAACGGACGAGGATACCATCCGCAAGATGTGCGTTCTGGCAAACGCGATGGTGCTTACTTCCAAGGGAACGTCGTTCATCCTCTCCGGCGAAGAATTCCTGCGCACCAAGGGCGGCGACAGCAATTCGTACCAGTCCCCGGACAGCGTAAATGCACTGGATTACTCGCTTAAGATAAAGAACGACGACGTGTTCAAGAACTACCAGGATCTGATAGCCTTTAAGCAGAATACTGCCGAACTGCATACCGCGGCCGGCGGAATAGACGTGGAGGTGCTGGACGGCGGCGCGGTTCTTAAGTACAGCTTCAAGTCCGGAAACAAGAGCTACATAGTGATCCACGCCAACGGCGCAGCCACCGGCGCAACGATAGACGTTAAGGGCTATTCCGCCATTCTGTTTACGCTTGGTCAGCACAACTTCTCCTCTGACGGGGTGCAGCCGCTTAAGTATCAGACGATAATACTGCAGAGGTAAAAATGCTGGAAGTATTGCTTTTTCAATACAACGACATGTTCGGCGAGCCGTTCCCGCTTAAGCTTTTCGCGGGAAAGCCGGAGATAGACGTTATAAACATCCTCTACGACTGCGTCTCCAACAACAAGCGCTACGTGGAAGGGATGAAGACGACCGTTCACATAGACGACGCTCCGCACAGGTAAACGTTTCGTAGTCGGCAGGAACCGAAGCGCCGGACGTCAGCAGATGCCTAGGGCGCTGAGGCGCCGGACGGATTACGTCCGAAACGAACCATATTGGTAAGATCTGCGGATAGCGCAAGTTTGGGTTGCGCCGTCCGCTTTTCTGCATTATACTTTAATTAAATAAAGTAATACACAATGGAGGCAGAACCATGGCAAAGAAGACCAGCCCCGAAAGGCTTCCCGAATTATATAAAGCAGTAATGTCGCTGGAGTCGGAGGAGGAGTGCCGGCAGTTCTTCGAGGACCTGTGCTCCGAATCCGAGCTTACTGCGATAGAGCAGCGCTATCAGGTGGCTAAACTTCTGCTGGAGGACAAAGTGTATCTGGACATCCTGCTGGAGACCAAGGCCAGCACGTCCACGATCAGCCGCGTAAAGCGCATGGTCACCGGCGAGAACGGAACGGTAAAAAAGGTCCTGTGCCGCCTCAACCCGCAGCTGGCGCAGCCTGAGTCCGAAAAGGAATAGGATCTTCCGGATCGTACTGCAGGGCCTATCAGCAGGAATGCGCGGAATTAAGGGAAAAAAACAGATACTATGCAAGCTGGCGGCGATGCTGTGCGCTGCGGCTTGCATTTTGTGTTTAACGGCATGTTCCGCGGAAAACGGAAGCAAAGTTCGCTGGGCCACGCTTCCGCACTTTAAAGCAGGCGAAGATGAATACTGGCAGTGCAATAAAAGGGGTTACGATCATTACCAAGAGCGTCCGGACGGCTACAGCGAAGAACATGTAATAGAGGAGACTGCGGATGAGCACAGCTGGCTGAAAGGCCTTAAGTACTATACGTCTACGGACTCCGACAGGCTGGTGTATGTGTATCAGCAGATCCGGCTCGACGGAAAGGATCAATGGGTCTACTTCCCGTACATGCTTGTTAAGGAGTTGGAAAAGCTTCTGGTTTGATAAAGAAAAAAGCCCTTTGTTCGATAAGATGGACAAAGGGCTTTTATATTGGAGGAGAAGATATTAAATGTGTCCGGAACTGTTCCGGTTACTTGCTTCCGAGCGCAGTCTTCTGGGCGACGCTGGTGGGTTTCTCGTAGCAGGCGAAGGCGTCGTCTACAAGCTTCTGGTCCGGCTTTCTGGTAAATGCGCTTACGATCGGGACTATCACCAGACCGGCCAGCATCGCTATGGCGCCGCTGTTGATCGGCGACTGCATGATCGGCGGGAAGTTGGGACGGATAAGCATGTTCAGTATCATCAGCACGCTGCTGAAGATGAAGCACACCCAGCATGCAGCCTTGGTAACTTTCTTGCTGTAAAGGGCATACAGGAACGGGGCCAGGAACGCGCCGGCCAGAGCGCCACAGGACACGCCCATCAGCTGGGCTATGAACGTTACGGAGCTCTTGTACTGCACCAGCGCCAGCACGGCGGATATCGCAATGAACACCACGATCAGGATCCGCATAAGCAGGACCTGCTTCTTTTCGCTCATGTCCTTAATGAAGTGCCCCTTCAGGAAGTCTATCGTAAGCGTGGAGCTGGACGCTATTACCAGCGAGGACAGCGTGGACATGGACGCGGAGAGCACCAGGATAACAACCAGGGCGATCATGAACGGCGAAAGCCCGGAGAGCATGGTGGGGATCACGGAGTCGAATCCGTTCTTCGCGATGTCTATCTGATCCGAGAACAGTCTGCCGAAGCCTCCAAGGAAGTAGCTGCCGCCCGCGATAACTACCGCGAAGAGCGTTGAAATTACAGTGCCTTTCTGGATCGCCTTTTCGTTCTTTATAGCGTAGAACTTCTGCACCATCTGCGGCAGGCCCCAGGTTCCAAGGGACGTAAGCACTACTACAAAGAACAGGTTGAGCGGATCCGGGCCGAACATGGAAGCGAATATGCCGGGCGTTGCGGAAACGGTCTCGTCCGAGACTCTGGCCAGGCCGTCCAGCGCCGTCATAAGGCCGCCCTTGCTTACCAGAACGGCTGCAATTACAGCAACTATACCTATGAGCATTATTATTCCCTGCAGGAAGTCGTTGATGGCCGTGGCCATGTAGCCGCCCGCTATTACATATACCGCGGTCAGCACCGCCATAAGCAGTATGCAGACGGAGTAGTCGATGTTGAACGCCATTCCGAACAGTCTGGACAGGCCGTTGTAGAGCGAAGCGGTGTAGGGAATAAGGAATATGAAGATAATTACGGACGCGCCGATCTTGAGCGCCGGGGACTTAAAACGCTCGGCGAAGAACTGCGGCATGGTCTTGGCGTCCAGGTGCTGGGTCATTATGCGGGTGCGCCTGCCCAGGATGACCCACGTAAGCAGGGATCCGACTATGGCGTTGCCCAGGCCTATCCATGTAGACGCAATGCCGTATTTCCAGCCGAACTGGCCGGCGTAACCTACGAATACGACCGCGGAGAAATACGAAGTTCCGTATGCGAAAGCTGTAAGCCAGGGGCCCACGGCGCGTCCGCCGAGCACGAATCCGTCCACGTCCGTGGCGTTCTTGCGGCAGTAGAGACCTATTGCCACCATTACGCCGAAGTAGATTACCAGTAATGCGATCTTCATGTTTACACCTCGTTTGACTGCTGTTCAGCAGGGAGCGCTGTCCGCGCAGGCCTTGGAACTTGAACGTTTGTCAGCATTCCGCGGCTTGCGCTTTATTTAATTGCACTTTGCTGAATTAAAGTTTAATTAAACGGAGTATACCACCGCAGCAAAACAAATGCAAGCATTTTTTTCGACTTTTTTACACGGGAGTATTAATATAATTGAAAAGATCTCCACAAGATACTTCTTACGCAATAAAAAAACAGCAACCGTTTTTCGGTTGCTGCTGTTTGCAAGGTAAGTCCTGCAGGCTCGAGGTTGTTTTTTCCTCGGTGGTCCTGAACGCTTGAGGGCATTTTCCCTCGGCAACTCTGCAGTCTCGGGACTATTTCCTTTCGCCGATGGGCACGTACGGACGCTCGTCCATAATGCTCTTGAACGCCGGGCGGATTATCTTCTGCATGTTAGCAAGCTCTTCCATGCGGTGGGCGCTCCAGCCGGCCATGCGTGCGATCGCGAATATAGGCGTAAACATCTCGTCCGGAATGCCCAGCATCCTGTATACGAAGCCGCTTAAGAAGTCCACGTTGGGGCATACGCCCTTGTAGATCCTGCGCTTCTCGCAGATGACTTCCGGCGCTATCCTTTCCACCGCCGCGTAGAGTTCGAACTCCTCGTCGCGTCCCTTTTCTCTGGCAAGGCTCTCTACGAAGGACTCGAACACCTTGGTCCTGGGGTCGGACAGCGAGTATACTGCGTGGCCCATTCCGTAGATAAGGCCCTCCTTGTCGAACGCGTCCTTGTTCAGTATGCGGCGCAGGTACGCAGCTATCTCCTCGTCGTCCTTTATGTCGCGGACATGCTTGCGGATGTCGTCCATCATCTTAACGGCCTTAAGGTTTGCACCGCCGTGCTTGGGGCCCTTGAGCGATGCCAGAGCCGCAGCTATGGTGGAGTATGTGTCGGAGCCCGTGGACGTTACTACGTGGGTGGTAAAGGTGGAGTTATTACCTCCGCCGTGTTCCATGTGCAGCACCATCGCAAGATCCAGCACCCTGGCTTCCAGTTCGGTATACTGCTTGTCCGGGCGGAGCATCATCAGAAGGTTCTCCGACCACGAAAGATCCTTGTCCGGACGGTGGATTATAAGGCTGCCGCCCTTTATGTAGTGGTTGTATGCCTGATAGGCGTACACGGCCAGCATGGGCATAGTGGCTATAAGCATCAGCGACTGGCGCAGAACGTTCTCCATGGAGGTGTCCAGAGAGCTCTTGTCGTAGGACGCAAGAGTAAGGACGCTCCTGATTATGGAGTTCATTACGTCGTTGCTGGGCGCCTTCATTATTACGTCGCGCGTAAAGTTGCGGGGAAGCGTACGCGCAGCGGCCAGGACCTTGGAGAATTCGGTAAGCTCCTTTTTAGTGGGAAGCTCGCCGAACAGCAGAAGGTAAGCGCATTCCTCGGACAGACGGTGCTTTTTAAGGCTCTCGCCGGCCACCAGGTCCGACAGCGCATAGCCTCGGTAGAGCAGTATGCCTTCCGCCGGAACTTCCTCGCCGTTTATGATCTGTTTACCGTAGATGGTGGAGACGTTGGTGATGCCCGCCATTACGCCCTTGCCGCGCTCGTCGCGAAGGCCGCGGTACACGTTGTACTTTCTGTATAGTTCATCCGGGATCCTGCGTTCGCAGAGCGGATATTTGGTTGCTGCGTAAGAGCCTAGACTGATCGTTGCCATTGGTAGGTTCCTTTCCGGTGCTGCGCTTTGGTGCGGCTGCCGTGGGTGGAGCGTGCGGTCTTTATCGATTTGCATCGGTTAGACCGCATGATGATTTTTATTATATTAACACAAAAAATACAGCTTGGAAACAGTAGATTTATACAAAATTATAAACTAAATGCATAAACCTTAAAATTTCAACGGGTTCCGGGAACAGGAAAATTCTTAACAACAGCGAAAACGGCGAAAAAGGGCCGTTTTTTGCGCGTTTTCTTGGGCACAAAAAACGTTAATTCCGTCAAAAGCAACAAAAAATCGCCCTTTCAGGGCGATGAATATGTTCAGAAGACATAAAATGCGTGTTGTCGCGTGGATCTTAGTTCTTTGGTTTCGGTATCATCAGGGATATAGAGTAGCTGCTGTCATTCTGCTCTATGTTCATAACTCCGTTGTAGCGCTCTACTACTGATCTTACGCTTCTCAGTCCGAACCCGTGCATTGCCTTGTCTGCCTTGCTGGTGGCCGGAAGCCCGTCGAGCAGATGCGACTTGCGTGCGCTGGAATTTTCTACCTCTATGTTCACATAGTTTGCGGCCGGGCCGCCGCTCAGTTTAATGTAGCGCTGCGAACCTTCCGGGAGCGCGTCGCAAGCCTCCACCGCGTTGTCCAGAATATTGCCCATTATGACGCACAGATCGAAGTTGTCTATGAACGAGCCCTCCGTAAAGTCCAGATCGCATTCCACATCTATTCCGCGCTCTTTTGCAGGCGAAAGCTTTTGCCTAAGCAGTCCGTTCAGAAGCTGGCTGCCCGTTTCAAAGCCGTCCACTGGGTTTTTCGCGGCGTTTCTGAAGTTTTCCAGGTATTCCATTGCCTTGTCCGTTTCGCCGTGTTCCAGAAGAAGCTGAAGGCTTATGGCATGGTTCTTAAGATCGTGGCGAAGAGTCCTTACCGCATCCTCGGACATCTGCCTGTCCTGTATGCTCTGCATAAGGGCTTTGGTGGTGTTATTCTGTATCTGAAGCGATGCCCGCTCAACGTCGCGGCGTCTGGAGTACTCGAATATTACAAGAGCAAGAAGCATGGCCACATGCAGCAGAATGAAGTACACGGTAAAATGCGGCGAACCCTCCGAGAAAGACTGCCTCATCCTGGCGCCGGTGTCTTTTGTGTATACGGACAGCGCGCACATGCCGGCAGCGAATATGATGTGGGACAGCTGAGCTCCCGCTATTCCTTCGAACGGCAGCAGCCTTGAGAGTATGCCGAAATAAACAAAACGTATCGCCAGGTTAATGATGGAAAGCACGATCTGGCTTACTAGTCTGGAACCTATTATGCTTGTCCGGCCGGAGAAGAAATCATAGAACAGGGGGCCGAAGAATACGTTCTGAAGCATCGTATATACCCCGGTCCAGAATACCGCGGCATAGACGGCAGGCCTTGCAGGAACACCTTCCGCGGCAAAGATCCATATGAAATAGATTACTGCCCTAAGGCATATTCTGATGGCTGCGTTTGGAATAGTGATGAATGAATCGTTAAGATAAAGCACCACTAGCAGAACGGACAGAATGGGTTTGAGCCATTTGTTCTGACGCTGGGGCGTATAGGCGCTTCTCTTAAAGAAGAGCCATATGAACAGCAGGTCCGCTATGTAACTGGATATCCAGATGAAGTTAGTCATCAGCGTTTTACTTTTATATATTTAGCGTAAGCTGAAAGGAATTCCTTTACTCTGTGTTTGCTTATCGGGACCACGCAGCCTCCGGCAAGAGTAATGTCAGGAGGCGCTATGTTCTCTACGTGTTTCATGTTGATAAGGTAGCTTCTGTGACTGCGGAAGAATCCTTTGCCGTTCAGCTGCTCCTCGACTGCGGCCAGCTGTATTAAAGAAACGACCTTGTTTCCGTTCTTAAGCGTAAAGGACGTTTCTCTGCGGAATACTTCTGCGTAAAGAATGTCGTTTATCTTTAGGATCTTTGTTCCGGAAGAGGTCTCTACCGGCAGAACGGCAGGAGCGGACGCCGACATCTTTGCGCTGCATTCGGTCAGCGCAGCGCTCAGCTCCTCGTATACCAGCGGTTTTGTAAGGAAAGCAAAAGCGTGGACTTTATAGCCTTCCAGAGCGTAGTTTTCCATGCTGGTTATGAATATGAACTCTCCGGGAAAGCCTTCGTCGCGGAGCGCCTTGGCGCAGTCCATTCCGGTCATGCCGCCCATGGAGATATCCAGAAGCACAAGATCCGTGCTCCTGTCCATGCTTTTAAGCAAGCTTTCCGCAGAGGAAAAATAAAAGATCTCTAGTTTTCTGCCTGACTCTGTCTGCCAGCGGTCCAGATAAGAGGATATCTGGCGGAGCATTATCTTTTCATCGTCGCATACTGCAAGACGTCTGAGCATGGTAGGTACCCCATTGACAACCGGCTTTTGATGCCGGACAGTGCAGGTTTTTTACATTTGTATTATATCATAACTGCCCATCCGCGTCTTACCTGCATCGTCCGTTCGTGACGGGTTTTTGCCCACTCATGCAGCCGGTCTTCCCAGTGGTGGCGCACGGAAGACCATCGGAAGCATAGCCGTAGACACGCTTTTTCCTTTCTGATAGTGTTGTGCCGTAATCGAGATCATCCCGTTGTATTAAAGGAGATAGAAATGAGCAACGCAGCATCCGCAGAGAAAGACCGTCAGATGGACCAGAGGCTCCACGACGAATTCTTTTCCGAAGAGGGCAAGGCAAAGAGAAAGAAGAACATACACAGATTCTTCTGGATCGCACTTGCGTTAGTTATCGTACTTGCATTCGTTAACTGGGGCGTCGTTACGGGCTTCGGCAACGTAAAGATCACCAGGACCACCATAACAGGTCCGGAAGGTGTGCCCCTGAGCGCTCTCGTGTACATTCCGTCTAACGCAACAGACGAGACCCCTGCACCGGCCATCATGTGCACACACGGCAACGCCGGTAACGCCAGGAACCACGAGTCCTGGGCAGTAGAATTCGCAAGGCGCGGATTCGTAGTAATGTCCATAGACCAGTACGGCGCCGGAGACTCCGGACAGTATCTGGACAGCTGGGCGCTTAACGAGGCTTCCATGGTCTACGTAGCCGACGCGTATTACAACGTACTGGCTTCCATGAGAAACGTAGATGCCAGCAGGATCATCCCGGCCGGCCACTCCATGGGCTGCTGCACCGCCAAGGCAATGGCAGTAAAGCACAATACTCTCGGCGTCATCAACGCTTCCGGCATGGGCATGAGCTTCTACGGCAAGGAACTTTCCGAGGCATGGAGCAAGTACACCGGAAACGTTCTTACCACTAACGGCGACGTGGAATCCCCGGCCGCGAAATTCATTGCTGATACCATGAAGGCCGCTCCTGCGCTCGAGGGCAGAGCAGGCTATTCCGGCGGAGACATAGAGCTGGACAAGCTCTACGGTTCCTTCGAGAACGGCAACGCGTTCTATGCAACAAGAGACTATCAGCGCATCCACGAGGCTGCCTTCGTTAACCAGGGCGCCATCGAAAAGCTTATCTGGTTCGCGCAGGAGACCGTAGGTCAGGCTAACGTTCCCAACTACATAGAAGCTTCCAACCAGATATGGATGTACAAGGACTACGTAGGACTTGCAGGCATACTCTGCTTCGGCGCTCTTATCTGTGCCATCGCTCTGATGCTGATCGAAGGCGTTCCTGCATTCAGTTCCGTAAAGCAGCCGCTTCCCAGAAACATAGGCCTCCGCGGCAAGGGCTTCGCAATAAGCGCGATCTGCGGAATAATCTTCCCCTGGATAGTGCTTAAGACCGGTACATTCGGCATCCTTACTCCCAAGAACAAGAACGCCATACGCGCAGGATTCAACCTGACCTATGCAAACGTCGCGTTCTTTACGATAATAGGTCTGTCCGTTCTGGGCGTGCTGACATTCATACTCTTCTGCTGCATAGACGGCAAGAAGCACAAGATGACCGTATCCGACCTGGGAATGACAGCCTACGGCGAAAAGAAGATAACCTTCAGCTACATCTGGAAGACGATACTCGTAGCGACCGCTACGCTGGCGATATCGTTCGGCCTGATCCTCCTGCAGGAGACCATCACCGGTACGGACTTCTACGCATGGTTCTTCGGATTCAAGAGCATTCCGCTCTTTAAGATCCCGTACTTCCTGCCTTACATCTGCATATGGGTACCGTGCTTCGTGCTCTCCAACCTGGGCAACAACATAGAGCGCAGGCTCCCGACTACCGGTGTGGAGTGGAAGGACACTCTCAGGGCTATCGTTATAAACGTCATCCTGGCAGAGTTTACTCTGGTGCTGATCATAGCGCTCAAGTGGCACTTCCAGTCTGTGGGATCCGCGGCAGACACTTCGTTCCTTCTGAACTTCAATGCCGACACTCAGAGGCTCTGGGGAATGCCGGCAGGCATGGCAGTAGGAGTAGGCGGCTCCACATACCTGTTCAGAAAGACCGGAAACCTGTGGCTTTCCGCCATCCTGATGGGTACCGTTGCATGCCTTACCTGCGTGCTCTTCGGCCAGCTGAGAGTCTGATCCAAAGATCGTACGACAGAGACCTTCAAATAAATGCATGAAGAACCGCGCAACTGTTATCCGGTTGCGCGGTCTTTCTTTATGTAAGGCTTGAAAAAAATGCAGTTTTACATATAATATAAGAAAATACGATAAGCAGACCCGGACTTTGGGATCAGGACGCCGTTCGTTCGGATCCCGGGGCGCAAGAAGCGGATAGTTCGGCTCAACGGACATCAAATCAGAAAACAGACAGGTAATACCATGAATAACGTATACGGAAAACACGTGCTGGTAACGGGAGCTTCCCGCGGAATAGGCGAAGCGGTTGCCAAGGCTTTCGCGGCCGAGGGCTGCAGCGTAGTGGCAGTCTCCAGAAACTGCGAGGAAAAGACCGAGCAGGTACCCGGAGGCGGCAGCATAACATATAAGCGTATGAACGTCTCGGACGAGGCGTCCGTAGCGGCCGTAGTGGACTCTATGGAGCGTGTGGACATTGCGTTCCTTGCCGCAGGCATGGGGATAGCCGGCGCAGCGGAAGAAATGCCGCTGGACCTTATCCGCGCCCAGATGGAGACCAACTACTTCGGAACGCTCACCGTAGGAAGCAAGGTCCTCCCCAGGATGAGGGAGCAGGGCAAAGGACTGTTCATAGTCGTCGGATCCATAGCCGGCAAGGTGCCCATCCCCATGCAGGGCCACTATTCCTCCAGCAAATACGCGCTCGAGGCTTACGTGGAGACCGTATCCATGGAGATGAGGCCGTTCGGCGTGCGCGCCGTAATAGTTGAGCCCGGCGACACCAAGACCGGATTCACCGCGGCCAGAAAGACCTACACCAAGGAAGGCTCGCCGTACTACAAGGCAGTCGTGGACAGCGTGGAGCGCATGGCCAAGGACGAACAGGGCGGCAAGAGCCCGGATACCGTGGCCGCCGTTGCGCTTAAGCTTGCCGGCAAGACCAACCCGCCGCCGCGCGTAGCCATAGGCTTCGAATACAAGGCTCTGATGTTCATCCTCCGCTTCTTGCCCGACAGGCTGAAGCGCTGGATACTCACAAAGATGTACCTGCCGGTGCAGCCCGGAAAATAAGGGGAATTCGGGCGTTCCGGATAATAAGGGGACCAAGGAGTTCCTTTATGCAAGGGATATGAGAAAGCGTTTTAGGGGATGCAGAATGAAAGCTAAAAGAATATTACGGGCTGCTGCCGCCATGCTTTTGGCGGTGCTCCTTCTTGCGGCGCTTGCCGCCTGCGGGAAGAACAACGATAACACGGCCCACAAGCACAATTACATAGAGAAGGTCACCAAGCCCGCCACTTGCGTGGAAGAAGGTCTGGCCACATATACCTGCTACGGATGCGGAGACACTTATACAAAGCCGATCCCGGTGTCCGACATTCACAAGTACAAGAAGACCGTCATTAAAGAGGCCACCTGCGCCGAAGACGGCGAGGCATCGCTGCTCTGCGAGCTTTGCGGAGCCACTAAGACGGAGATCATCCCGGCTACCGGCAACCACATGTACGTTCTAAAGGAGACTCAACCGGCCACCTGCGTGGCGGAAGGTAAAGAGATCTACCAGTGTCAGAACTGCGACAGCACCTTCGAGGACACCGTGCCGCCCACAGGCAAGCACATCTACGAGTCCTTGGTGACAAAGGAGCCCACCTGTGTTCTGGAAGGCACCATGACCTACACCTGCACGGTCTGCGGTGACAGTTACACAGAACCGATCCCTGCCACAGGCAAGCATAACTACATCAGAGAAGAGATATTAAAGCAGCCTACTTGTGTAAAGGGTCAGAAGAAGCTTACCTGCGCAACCTGCAGCGACTTCATCGTGGAGGACATCCCCCCAACGGAGGATCATGTTTATAAAGAATGGCTTGTCCTTAGGGCACCCACCACCACTGAGCCAGGACTAGAACGTAGCTTCTGCGATAACGGCTGCGGCAACTTCTTTGAGCGCGAGATCCCGGCGCTGCCTCCGGAGGAACCGGAAGAACCGGGAGAGGAGCCTGCTGAAGGCGGCGAAGGCGGTCAGACCGGCGGAAATTAACGGACCTGACGGCATCGCGCGGGATCAGCGGAGCGAACCGATCGAGCCGCTGACAAAAAAGCGCAAAGCTGTAACATAGGAAAAATTACAAAAAGGCCCTGCAACTTAATTTGAGTTGCAGGGCCTTTGTTTCTCTAAACCGTTGAAATTACTGCATTATTCAGTTTGCTCTGTGTCGGAAATTACAGTTTAGTCCGTAATTACAGCTCCGCGAAGCGCTTCTTTCCGGCGTTCATCAGCCAGGCGTTGATGCCAAGCGAAGCCACCAGGAACACGGCTATGAGTATGCGCATGTAGGTCTCCGGCGCCATGGTCTTTCTGAGCACGAATATGTAGAGCGCCGCGATTGCAAGGATCAGCACCCAGCTTCCGAACAGCGCAAGTACAACCGCCGCGCCCTGCTTTACCGCCATCGTCTCGTTGGTCCAGTTAAGGTTGGGGAAGCGCAGGCCGAGCATCAGCCCCAGGTTCGCGCAGAAATAGGTAAACAGTATCACCAGCACCGCGCAGTACACTATGCCCATGATGTCCAGTTTAAACACCCACGCCGAAGCCGCAAGGAATATCAGGCAAGGCACCAGCGTAAGAATAAGATGCAGGTTGCGTTTGGCTCCGAAGATCTGCATGGTATCCACCGGCAGGGACTTACTCAGCCAAAGCGTCTTGGCATCCAGCGCTATGCCGGGTGCGGAAATGTCGTTGGTAGCGGAGAAGAAGCACAGCACGGTCCCTACCAGAAGCGTAACATAGCTTTGGATCGGGAACTTTCCCAGCACACTGCCGAGCTGCTGCTTAAGCATCTCCAGGAACATAAGGATGTCCGCGCGCTTTATTATCATGGCAACGGCCGCTACTACTATGAACAGCGTTCCCATGCTGCTGTTTAGCATGTAAGCGGGGCTTCCGAGATAGTGCTTGAATTCCTTCCTGAGCAGCGCTCTAGGCACGCTCTGCGCCTCGGTCCTCTTTTCCTTGTATTCTACGGACTTTACCTTTTCTGTGCGGGTAGCTATCTTAAAGAACGTGCGCGACAGAACGAAGCAGACTACCGCGAACAGGGCCACGCAGATGACCGCGAAGATCAGGAACGACACCACGTCGCCGGCGCAGCCTACGCCCATCTTGTAGAAAGGATAGATGTAGGCGCTTACGCTGCCTTCGATGACATCTATGTTGGCCAGCATGTTGTTGAGTATGGTGTTTACCCGGAAGTAGAACAGATAGTAGGCTCCCAGGAACACCAGCGTGGCTATGACTGTAAGAGCGTTCTTCTTGGGGAAGAGCCCTACCACCAGAGCAACCAGCCAGCCCAGTATGCAGGCAAGCGCGGTGCCCATCAGCGCGATGAAGAATATGGACAGTATGCCGAATACCGACGTTGCCGCAGGCACAGGGTATCCGCTGGTCCAAAGGATTATCATGGCCGGTATTATGGCAAGCGCCGAGAACAGCACCGACATTATGTATAAGGAAGATATCTTGCTGATCAGCAAGGTCCCCGGACGTATGGGCAGCGCCAGAAGCAGTTCGTTGTCCTTGGCCTTATAAAGCATGCTGTAGGTCATGAATACGCTGCCGAGTATGCTTATGGCAAGAGCCATGAGTCCTACCATGGACATGTAGAGCCACAGCCTGTCCGGCAGGATCACCGAGAACGCGGTGGAAAAGCCCAGAAACGCAGTGCCTAGGGAAATGTAGCAAAAGGCGAACAGTATGGCTAAGCCTATTATGCCGCCCTTGGAGCGCCTGGTGCCTTTCCTGCGGTCTGTAGTGATGCCCGCGGTAAGCGCCATGAACTCCTTTTTAAGTAGCGCTTTAAGCATTGTCTGCCTCCTCCGCAAGCTCCAGGAAGACTTCTTCCAGGGATTCGTCGCCCTTAACTTCGTCCATTGTGCCGGACTTTATAAGCTTTCCGCCCTTTATGATGGCCACTTTGTCGCAGAGCTTTTCCGCGACTTCCAGAACGTGTGTGGAGAAGAATATGGCTCCGCCGTTGTCGCAGATCTTTCTCATTATCTGCTTAAGGTTGTGGCTGGCTACAGGGTCCAATCCAACGAACGGTTCGTCCATTAAAATAAGCTTCGGGTCGTGGATCAGCGCGGAAATTACGGCCAGCTTCTGTTTCATACCGTGGGAATAGCTGCTTATGGGGTTGGCCAGGCTCCTCTCCAGGTCGAAAAGCTGCGAATACTCGCGTATACGCTCCGCTCTGGCGTCCGCGCTTACACCGAATATGTCCGCAATGAAGTTGAGATACTGAATGCCTGTCATAAACTCGTACAGGTCCGGGTTGTCCGGTATGTACGCCGTTACTTTCTTGCATTCCAGCGGCTCGCTTACGACGGAATGGCCGTTTATGGTTATCTCGCCTTCGTCGAAGTTCATTATTCCGGATACTGCTTTAAGCGTGGTGGTCTTGCCGGCGCCGTTGTGGCCTATGAATCCGTAGATCTCGCCGGGCTGGATGTGGAGGCACAGGTCGTCCACGGCCTTTGTGTCTCCGTACTTCTTGGTAAAATGTTCGATCTTAAGCATGTTTATCTCCTTATATACTTTAAGGATGTTCTTTCGGTATATTATAGACCTCCGGAACGATACTTCAAGTGTTTATTCTAGCTTATCTATATGACAGTGCGGTGACAGAAGATCAAGGGGCAGTCTCTGTGCCGCAGTCTTGGCAAATAGCGAAGCGGGCCCATACGGGTCCGCTTTAAAAGTCCTGTATTAAGGTCTAATACCTTCTTTTGCTCCTTTTTTCCCTGATGCCTACTATTATTGCGCCTAAAGCGATGAGCGTCATGAAGGTGTAGATCTCCTTGCGGCGCTCGGTCTCCGGGTCTGTCTGCCCGCCGTCCTCCGAGTTACTGTTTTCGCTGCCATCCATCGTTGCGCTCTGACCGGTGCCGTCCGGTGCTCCGGTGGGCTCCGACGCTCCTATTGTAGTAGTATCGCCGGCGGGGGCGGTGCTTTCCGAGCCTTTTTCAGACGCTGCAAGCAGTCCGTCGCCGCTCTTGGCGAAAGCGGTGGCCGCGCAGGCAAATATAAGAAACACGGCCAGCGCCAGGGCAAGGATCTTGGGGATCAGCGCTTTCGGAATAAGTCTTCCGGGCTTTCCGGACGCTTTTCCTGCGAGCTTTGCAGTGTTTGTATCATTACAGCGGCGCATTACAGTCTGCCTCCGATAAGCATGAACAGATATACGCCCATGCCGAGCACCATTATGGCTGCAAGCGCTATGCAGAATATTCTTACGGCCAGAGTGCGGCTGCTGGTCTTCTTAACGGGTGCGTACGTATATTTTTTTACTGTCTTTTTATTGGGCATGTATGCATTCCTCCTCCGGAAGGGCGTTTTCAGCCATGGGCATTATGCCTGCGTCCGCGCCCGGACCGGGCATTTCCTGCCCGGGTGCAAGAACGTCCGCCCCTGTCTGCAGGATCTCTATGTCCAGCTGTTTGTCCGCGTCGAACAATCCCTTAAAGCTGATCGAATAATCTATGGAAAGGCTCCCCGAGGTCTGGGCAAAGCCGCCCAGGCCGGAGATCTTGTTGGTAAGTATCTCCACGCCGAAATTGCCGTACGGCGTTGCGTACAGCCCGTGCAGCCTGCGTCCCTTTTCGAAGATGAGCTCCGTGGGGGATTCCATGCTGCTTCCGGTCCTCTTTACCCTTACGCGCTTGGGCGTGATGGTAAGGCTGGTGGAACAGCCCTCGAAGCCGGACATTACAGTTTCGTCGTACTGGATAAGCGTGGTGCTGCCCTTGGTGTAAAGGCGCCCCTCCGTTACGAGCTCCAAGCCGTCGTCACTTTTTATTTTCAGCATTATATCTTTCATAGCCGAATTCGATTATCTTTTCTACGATCTGTGTGTATGTGAGCCCGGTAGCCATGAACAGCATCGGGAACATGCTTATTTTAGTAAATCCGGGTATTGCGTTTATCTCGTTAAGGTAAATTTCCTGTGAATCTTTGTCCACAAGGAAGTCCACGCGCGAGAATCCGCTGCAGCAGCAGGCCAGATATGCTTTTATTGCCTCCGCGCGGATCTCGTCCGCAAGCTGCGGGCTTATTTCTGCCGGTACCACGGTGCGGCTGGTGCTGCTGTGATACTTGGCGTCGTAGTCGTAGAACTCCGCTTCGGTAAGGATCTCGCCCACGGCTCCGGCTATAGGCTTCAGGTTGCCCATAACGGCGGTCTCCAGCTCTCTGGCGTTTATGCCCTGCTCCACCACTATGCGGGTGTCGTAGACGGCCGCGATGTTGAGGGCCTTTATAAGGTTAGCAGGGTCGTTTACTTTGGTGATCCCGACGGAAGAGCCCATGTTTGCGGGCTTTACGAACAGCGGGTACTTAAGGGTTTCGTTTATTTCCGCGATCTTTGCCGGTCCTATCTCCGTGGAGTTTAGCGCAACGTAGGGAACCTGTTTTATCCCTGCGGACTTGAAAACGTCCTTTGCTGCTATCTTGTCCATCGTAAGCGCACACCCAAGAACGCCGCTTGCCGCGTACGGGATGTCCAGAAGCTCCAGCACGCCCTGCACCGTTCCGTCCTCGCCGTTGGGGCCGTGAAGCACGGGGAATACGAAATCGCAGATGTCCTTAAGCCCTTTGCCGCCGGTACCGAGTATCGTAAGGGCGAAGTGCTCCGGGTCCTCGGCAAGCTCTGCCTTGGCGATCTTCTCCCAGGCGCCGGACTCTATGTTGTCCACCGGGCCTTCGTAGAGGAGCCACTCGCCGGCTTTTGTTATGCCTATGGTGATTATGTCGTATTTTTCCTTGTCTACCGCTCTTATTACAGAAGTAGCGGAAATGCAGCTGATCTCGTGTTCTCCGGACTTTCCTCCGAACAGGACAGCCAGTCTTGTTTTAGCCATAGTTCACCTCCGGTGCGTTTTAGTACTCATTATTATATCACATAATAGGGCGGTGCGGTAGCGTGCAGACGCTAAACGATGCGTGCGGAAAGGATCACCGGCCGGGCGGTCTGTCAGCCAAGAATCGTGCGGTATGCACCGTCTTCTGATATGGTAAAGTATGTGGGTCCTGCGCCGCTAAGCGTTGAATTTTCGGGGACGGAGCGTTTGCAACCTGAATTCAGTTGCTGCTTTACCGGGCCTTTTTCGCCATACTTTTTTATCAGTCTTTCGGCCGGGGCCTGCAGGTGGTTGCCCATGAAGCGTCGTTTATCCTCTATGGAAGCCGCTTTCAGGAAGTTTTCTATGCTGAAGCGCTTTTCGCAGTCCTCCTCTTTAAGCTCCGCGTATACCGCGCGGGTCTTATTGGGTATCGCAACATCGGAAAAGTACAGGTCCACCGCAAAGTCCGTTGGCTCCACGAATTCCAGATCTGTTCCCCTGCCTCTTGCGATGGCCGCCGGATGGCCCAGCTGGCTTGCAATGCAGAACGGAACGTCAGATCCCAGCTTAGCGCCCAGGGGCAGCAGAATCTTAAGCAGTTCTTCCGGGTCCCTTTCCGGCATCCAGAGCATTCCGAGCGCGGTCATTACTGCGGCAGCGTCCGCGGAGCCTCCGGCAAGACCGGCTGCGGCCGGGATGCGCTTTTCTATGGAGATCTTAACGCCCTTTACGCCTGCGGCAAGCTCGGTCCCGTCCTCGTCCAGGGCCTCGGTTATAAGATCCGGACGGAACTGCTCCGCCATAAGAAGCGCCGCTTTGTATGCAAGGTCGGCCTGGCCGTACTCGAAGTCCTGCGGGCCAAGGAGAGCGTCCCGGTCGCAGGTGTCCGGACCGGCGCCCGCTGCCCGACGTTCGCCCATGCTGGCATTCTCTGCAGGTGCTGCATCCGCGGTCGCCACGGTCACAATGTCGCACAGGTCTATGGCCTGCATCAGCATCTCCACCTCGTGGTAGCCGTCCGGCCGCTTGCCCAGAACGTTCAGTATAAGATTTATCTTTGCGTAAGCTTTCTGTTCCATGCACCCATTATACCACATTTGCAGGCTCTCCTGCAGTCCGCTGCACCGCATTGCAGCAAATGTGCAGTCCTTCATACCGGGGCCTTTACAGCCGAAAGATCGTCTGCCCGGGCGCAAAGCCTTTAAAGCCGCAAAAGTGGACAATTGCCGCCCGATGTGGTATCATCATCCTCCGGACCATAAACAAGTCCGTTCAGGCAGAAAACATTCGAGTTATACATATACAGGAGGTAATCATGAAATACACATCCGCAGAAGCCGGCAAGCTTGTAAAGAAGCTGGAAGACCGCATAAGACGCGCGGAGCTTGCGGAAAGCAAGAGCGCAACGTTCAATGCTGCGTCGGGCGAGGACGTAGAGTCTCTCAGGCCCAAGTACAGCTTTAAGGACAGTCAGGCAAAGATAGAGGAGCTGCAGGCGCAGGTCCGCAAGGTAAAGCACGCCATCAACTGCTTTAACATCAGCCACACCCTGCCGGGGTTTAAGGGCGTTACCGTAGACCAGGCGCTGGTGCTTATACCGCAGCTTCGCGGCAGGCTCTCCGTTCTGGGAGAGATGGTCGCCCGCCTGCCCAAGGAAAGGGTGGATTCCGCTTTCAGAAACACTAACATCATCGACTACGTAATAACCAACTACGACGCGGCCGAGGTGGAAGAGAAGTACAACCGGCTGGAGGAACAGCTCTCCGCGCTGCAGCTGGCGCTGGATACCCTCAACAACACGGAGACCATGGACATAGACGTGGTCCTGGACTAGCGCATCCTTACAACTGAATATTCCGCGGCCCCGGGCATAGGGGCCGCTCTCCGGGCGCACCGCATCCCTTAAACAGGCCGATCGTAATTGTTTAATGTAAAAAGTTATTTGTTATTCAAGGCTTTTATTGTTTATCGGTAAATGTTCGACGTTGAAAGACTGATCATGAAACTCCGCGGGGCGCCGAAAACTTTTGCTGCGGAAGTACGGTTACAAGCAGCCGGGAGGCAGGGGATCACATCCTCTGCCTCCTTGTTTATTTACGCATTTACAGTGGTTTTCTGTTATAATTAAACTGGTAACCGGGACGCCCGGCGCTGTTTGCCGGTCCCGGCCGGTCGGAAAACAAACCGTAAGGAGGACATACAATGAAAGAGATAACGATCACAGCCTCTAATTTCGAGAGCGAAGTCCTAGGCTCGGACAAGCCCGTTCTTGTGGACTTCTGGGCTGCCTGGTGCGGACCTTGCAGGATGCTGGCTCCCGCCGTTGCAAAGCTTGCGGAGGAGCATCCGGAGATAAAGGTGGGCAAGGTAAACGTAGACGAAGAAGCAGAACTGTCGGCGGCTTTCGGGATCGTAAGCATCCCCACGCTCATACTCTTCGATAAGGGTCAGCCGGTTAGGCACACCATGGGCGCCCAGCCCTACGAAATGCTCGAGGATTTCATAAATAACAGATAAAGGAGACATCATGCACATCAACGACGAGACCGGTCACGGTCATGAACACGAATACCTGCACGAGGACGGAGCGGTACATACGCACAGCCACAGTGCGGAACCGGAAGGCGTGCACGTCCACGATCATTTCCACGATCTGGAGCCCGGCGACGAGACCACTCATACCCACGGTCACGAGCACTTCCACACCCACGAGCATGTGCACCCGGACGGAACGGTGCACACCCACAGCCATGCTCACGCGCATTCCCACGTGCATCTGCACGAGGGCGAGGAGGGTCACACCCACACTCACGCGGACGGAACTACCCACACTCACAGCCACGCGGCTGCACCTGCGGACATGACGCAGCTTAAGGCCGTGCTTAAGTACATGGTGGAGCACAACGAGCACCACGCGGAGGAACTGGCGGACCTTCTGGGTGCGCTTCCCGCGGAGCCTGCGGCCAAGCTCAGAAAGGCCATAGGCTCGTTCGAAGCAGCCAACGTGGAGCTTAAGATGGTCCTGGACAGCCTGGAATAGCTGTCCGTAGCGGAAAATGAATAACCCGGGTACTGCGGTCCGGTGCAGACCGTACGGTCCGGGAACATGATCGATGCAGAAAACTTACGATC
This sequence comes from Clostridia bacterium, assembly GCA_024689865.1. Classification (GTDB taxonomy): domain Bacteria; phylum Bacillota; class Clostridia; order Peptostreptococcales; family Anaerovoracaceae; genus RUG13409. Next base: position 31,968 of record JAILDA010000022.1, read on the forward strand.
CGGAAAAAACAATAAGAGATAAAGAACTTGCAAGGCAGATAGCGGATAAGGCAGCCGCTCTGGGCGGCAGGGTCTATTACGTGGGCGGTCTGGTGCGCGACAGCATCCTTTACGGCCGGGACGCAGGCGGCGACGTGGACATAGAGGTCCACGGCATAGAGCCGCAGGCGCTCTGGAACATCCTTACGGAGGTCGGGACGCCCCTGCAGTACGGCAGCAGCTTCGGGATATACGGCATATCCGGCAGCGACATAGACATAGCCATTCCGCGCAAGGAGCACGCAACGGGCCGCGGCCACAGGGATTTCGAGATATTCGTGGACCCGGACATAGGCCCGGAGAATGCCGCAAGGCGCAGGGACTTTACAGTTAACGCGCTTATGCAGGACGTGCTTACCGGCGAGATCCTGGATCCGTACGGCGGGCTCAGGGACATTAAAGCCCGTGTTTTGCGCTGCGTGGATCCGGAAAGCTTTGTAGAAGATCCTTTACGAGTCCTTAGGTGCGCGCGTTTTGCCGCGGCGCTGGACTTTGCGGTGGATCCGGATACCGTTAATCTTTGCGCGTCGATGGATATCCGTCCTCTCACCAGAGAAAGAGTGGAAGGCGAACTTAAGAAGGTGCTTACGGGCACGGAAAAGCCAAGCGTGTTCTTCCGCGTGCTCCGGCAGATGGATCAGCTGGAGCCTTGGTTTCCGGAGGTAAAGCAGCTTATAGGCATAGAGCAGGATCCTGTGTATCATCCGGAGGGCGACGTGTGGACGCACACGATGGAGGTGCTGGACCGCGCCGCCTCGCTTCGGGACAAGGCCGAGCAGCCCTATGCGTTCATGATGCTTGCGCTTACCCACGACTTCGGCAAGATCGCAAGCACGGAGTTCGTAAACGGCCGCATCCACGCCTACGGTCACGAAACTGCAGGCCTTCCCATAATAGAAGGCTTTCTGAGGCGCTTTACGGAGGAGACTGCGGTCATAAGCTACGTACTTAACATGGCGGAGCTTCACATGAAGCCCAACATGATGGCTTTCAGCAAGTCTGCCGTTAAGACCACAAACAAACTGTTCGACTCCGCGGCGTCTGCGCAGGACCTTATACTTATGGCCAGGGCAGATCATCCGGTGCAGTCCGGGGATACGCCTTTTACCGGCGACGTAGACTTCCTTACAGAGCGGCTGAAGGTATATCAGGAGACCATGGCAAAGCCCTATGTAATGGGCAGGGACCTTATAGAGGCGGGACTTAAGCCCGGCGAGAACTTCGGCGAGCTTCTGGAATTCGCCCACAAGCTCCGGCTTGCAGGAATAGACAAGGAAACGGCGCTTAAGCAGGTCTTGGCAATGGCAAGAAAGCAGTCCGGCAATTAATAGCGGCGTTTCTGCCGGCAGGGCACCAAAGCGGTCCGGGGATCGGGGCGTTTTGTACCGGACAATAGAATAAAAGACAGCAAATCAAAAGCGCGGCTATGCAGTCGCGCTTTTATGATGTGCAGGATATGTGCCGCGGTGCGGCTGCCGGGGGCTTTTAAGCCAGAATGTCCTTGGTGGCAACAAGGTCCGCGCCTGTGCCGCAGATCCCATGTATTACCACGTCGCCTATGTGCACGGGCAGGTCCACCGACGCGGCATAGATCTGCTGCATGGCATCCAGTACAAGGTGCTTGGGGATGGCGTCGCTGGTCTTGACCGGGCAGCGCGCTTCAATACCGCCGGCTGCGTCCGGAGCGGTCTTGGCGGAGGCTCTGTGTATTGCAACTGTAGATGTAACTACGCGGACGGGAGCCGTTACTTCGGCCTTTCCGTATACTTCGCCGCGCTTGCAGAAGTTGCCTGTAACAGCGTAGCCGTTGTTCTCGTCAACGGTAAGATGGCAGCCTCTGGGGCAGACTATGCAGATAAGTTCCTTCATTTTGCTACCTCCCCGTTATCAGCGGCAGGTTCTGTTACTTCGCGGGCTTCTATCGTAAGGTCTTCATGCGTGCCGGCCAGCAGTTCCGCAGGGATGCTTACGTTCTGCATCTCTCCGGGGATCATGAACGGCTTCTTGAATACCTTTATCTCCTTGTCGCCCAGTTTTGCGACTATCTCGGACTTTCCGAACACGCGGTTTATGCGGAAGAACACACGGACTTCGTCCTTAAGGTTCTCCGGGCAGATCTGCTGGGGCACTGTGTACGTTACCCCGCCTGCGGTGCGGACGTCTATTATGTTTTCGCGGGACGGCTGTCCTTTAAGTACATATTCGGCGGCGGCTTCGGCAGCCCTCTGGGCTTCCTGTGTAACGAAGTCCACCAGATCGTGCACGTGCAGAACGTTTCCGCAGGCGAACACGCCCGGCATGGAAGTTTCCATGTTTTCGTAAACGAACGCGCCCTTGGTGCGCGGATCCAGCGCAATGCCGGCGTCGCGGGTAAGCTCGTTCTCCGGGATAAGGCCTACGGACAGCAGCAGCGTATCGCATTCGAACTCTATTTCGGTTCCGGGGATGGGAGCCTTGGTCCTGTCGTCCACCTGAGATACGACTACCTTCTCTACGCGGCTCTCGCCCTGGATGTTTGTTACGGTGTGGCTCAGGTACAGCGGAATGTTAAAGTCGTTAAGACACTGCACAATGTTTCTGTTAAGGCCGGAGGAGTACGGATTGAGCTCCACGCATGCCAGGACCTTTGCACCCTCCAGAGTAAGGCGGCGTGCCATTATAAGGCCTATGTCGCCGCTTCCCAGGATGACTATCCTGCGGCCGGGCATGTAGCCGTCGATGTTTACGTACTTCTGCGCGGCTCCTGCGGTGTAGACGCCTGCCGGCCTGGTGCCCGGTATGGACAGGGCTCCTCTGGCTCTTTCGCGGCAGCCCATGGCAAGTATTATGGACTTTGTCTGCTCCGCGCGGTAGCCCAGGGTGGGGCTTACCATGTGCACGGTCTTGTCCGGGGTTATGTCCAGTACCATGGTGTCCGTGCGGACTTCTATGTCCGTGCCTTCCACCTGCTTTATGAACCTTGCTGCGTACTCCGGTCCGGTAAGCTCTTCCTTAAAGTAGGTAAGTCCGAAACCGTTGTGGATGCACTGGTTGAGTATTCCGCCCAGCTGCAGCGAGCGCTCTACTATAAGGACTTTCTTAAGACCGCATTCTCTTGCCTTAACGGCTGCGGCCAGTCCGGCGGGACCTCCGCCTACAACGATCAGATCGTACATGTCAGGCATCCTCCCTTCTTAATACCATCCACGAACCGGCTTTGTCCTGAACGATACGGTCTTCCGTAACGCCCATGTATTCAGCCAGAAGCTTAACTACCTGCGGTCCGCAGAAACCGCCCTGGCAGCGTCCCAGACCTGCCATGGTGCGTCGCTTAATTCCGTCCACGGAACGCGGCGGAAGCGGCGAGTTGAAGGTGTCGCGCATCTCGCCCTCGGTGATGCTCTCGCAGCGGCAGACTATGCGGCCGTACGATGGATCCCTGGCGATGAGAGCGTTCTTCTGCTCCGCGTCCAGATCCTTAAAGTGATGGGGCTCCTTGTAGAGCTTAAGTTCTCCTGGCTTCTTTATAAGTTTAAGTCCCTTGCCGGCCATGAGCTCCGTTACGTATTCGCCTATCGCGGGGGCGGCGGAAAGTCCGGGCGAGCAGATGCCTGCCACGTCTATGAAGTTCGGGGCGCCCTTGGCTTCTTCTATTATGAAGTCCTTGGACGTGGAACGGGCGCGTATTCCTGCGAAGTTGCGGATGTTGTTGCGGAAATCTATGCTGGGCACCGAGCGTACGGCGGACTTTCTTACGAAGGCCATGCCGCCTGCGGTGGTGCTGTAGTCGTTGTTCTTTATCTCTTCGGAGTTGGGGCCTACGATAAGATTGCCGTGTACCGTGGGGGACACCAGAACACCCTTGCCGTTCTCGTCCGGGCACTGGAATATGGTGTGCCTTGCGCGGAATCCCTCGGCCTTATCCATAAGGTAGTACTCTCCACGGCTGGGCTTTATGCTGAAGCTGTGCGGAGCTGCCATGTCGTGGATCTTTTCGGCGGCAAGTCCTGCGGCGTTTACCACAAAGCGGGTGGTAAGAGTTATCTCTTCTACCTTGGGAGCGTTTGCCGGACCGTTCGGCCAGCTGGTCTGTTTAGCAACTACTTTCCAGTTGCCTGCATCGCCGGCATTTCCGTCTTTGCCGTTTTCTCTTGAAATTCCAACGACTTCCGTCTCCAGCAATATCTCCGTTCCGTTAAGAGCGGCGGTCTCTGCCATGGTAAGGCAGAACTCCCAGGGGCTGCAGACTGCGGAAGGCGCGTACAGGGCCGCGATAACATCCTCGGACACCATGGGCTCCATCTGCTGCACTTCTTCCTTGGAAAGGATGCGGCAGTCCTTTACGCCGTTGGCGTCCGCGCGTGCCTTAAGGGTCTTGAGCGTCTTAAGGTCGTGTCCGGAGAACGCCAGGACCAGCGATCCTACGGGATTGTAGGCAAAGCGGAGCTTCTTGGACAGTTCCTTTGCGATCGCCACGCCGCGCACGTTCAGCTTTGCCATGAGGGTTCCGGGTTCCGGGTCGTATCCGGCATGAAGTATGCCGGAATTTGCCCTGGTGGTGCCCATGGCAACGTCGTTCTCGCGCTCCAGCACGGCCACTTTAAGGTCGTACTGCGCCAGCGTGAACGCTATAGCCGCGCCGCTTGTTCCGCAGCCGACTATCACTACATCATAATTCTTGTTCATTTGGGTCGAACCTCTCAAAAATGTTTATATATCCGAGCCTTTCGGCTTCTTTAAAGTCTTCGGGTGTGCGTATGGTCCAGGCTACGCCCTGTATGCCCTTGCGTACGGCCTTCTTAAAAGCGGGGTTGTCGCGGTACTGGAAGTTGTAGGCCACGAAGTCCGGCCTGGACAGAAAGTCCATCTTAAGATTCGTAAGGATCCAGCGTGTGTTCTTCGGCGACGTGCCGGGCTCCTTTACGAAATCCGACGACAGCTGCCCGCGGACGATGTCCGGGCGAAGTTTGCGCACCGCTTTAATGGCGCGCGGGTCGAAGCTTTCTATGCAGAACAGTCCTTTGTAGCTGTCCAGACGCTCGCAGACGGCTTTCGCAAGTTCGTTGTAGTTGCCGCCAACCACCTTAAGCTCTATTATCAGCGGGTAGCCGCTGTCCTCGAACAGAGTAAGCACCTCGTTGAAGAGGGGCACCTTTTCGTCCGTTCCTTCCAGGCGCAGCTCGCGGATTTCTTCCAAGGTTCGCTCTTCCAGCGTTCCGGGCTCGCCTGTGCAGCGGTCCGTTGTATCGTCGTGGAACACCACAAGCTTGCCGTCCTTGGTGAGGTGGACGTCCAGTTCCGCGCCGAACTTGTTGCGGATAGCCCTTATGAACGCCGCCAGCGAGTTCTCCGGGATCCGGGGCTTGTCGTGGAAGCCCCTGTGCGCGTATTTGAATTGTCTAAGCTCTTCCAGCTTAGGATGGCCTGTGCGGCCTGTAAAGAATTCGTGCATTATCTTTTCTTTCTCATCATGTAGCCGGATACGGCGCCTACTACGCCGCCGACTATGTGGGCCATGTTCGATATATTGTCCTTTACGAACAATCCATCGTACACTTGCTGCCCCAGATAGACGATGGCTACCAGAATGAAGGTTATCGGTATCTCGCCTTTCTTAAAGCTGGTGAAGGACGTCATGAGTATGAACGCGAACACCACGCCGCTTGCGCCGCATATCGCCACGTGCGGGAAGAAGAAAAAGTTTACCAGGCCGGTTATCAGCGCGGTAAGCGCTATAACGCCCAGCAGCCTTTTGGCGCCGTACTTTTCCTCCAGCATCGGTCCCAGCAGCAGGATGTAGGACATGTTGCCTATGTAGTGCTGCCAGCCGGCGTGCCCCAGCACGTGCCCGAAAAACCGCACGTAGGTAAGCGGATCTCCCAGTGAGCTGCGGTAGGTCATGAACACCAGGCGATTGCTTGCGCCGCCGGTCGCATTATTAAGGATCATTGCCGCCAGGCTCAGGAACACGAATCCCAGTATCAGCGGCGAATTGAGCTTTATCTTCATAAGTCGATTAAAAGGGACGCTTCCGGAGATACTTCGGAAACGTCCCCGTCATTTACTAGTCGTCCATGTCCTCGTAGGCTTCAAGGCCCTTCTTAGCCTCGGCCTTAGCGTCGCCGTGCTTTACGAAGCCCATGGTAACGAAGGACAGCGCCACGAAAACGGCTGCGTACGGGAAGAGCACTCTGTAGTCAATGCTCCTCATCAGCGTGCCGGCCACGGTAGGAGTGACCACCTGCGCTGCCATGGACGCGGTGTAGTAGTAGCCGGTGAACTTGCCTATGTCGCTTCCTTTGCACATCTCCACTACCATCGGCAGGGAGTTAACGTTTATCGCCGCCCATGCAAATCCTACCAGAACGAATACCACGTACATTATCGCGGTCACCTTGGTCATGGAAGTCGTAAGGAAGTAGCTGAGCGCAAAGCACGCCGCAAGCAGCACGCAGCCCAGGCGTATGGTCTTCTTGCGGCCCACCTTGGACGCTATGATGCCGATCGGGATGTAGGAAACTATTGCTCCGCCGGTGGCCACCGTAAGCACCAGTGATGCCTGTCCCAGGCTGAGGCCCATTACCTCCGATGCGTAGGTGGTGAACCAGGTGGTAACTCCGTTGTAGCCTATGAACCACAGAGCTATGGAAGCAAGCAGGAAGCCAAGGCTCTTCTTTACCGGAGCGGGAAGCGCTTCGTTTCCGGAGCCGTCGTCCTCCGCAAGGTTCCATTCGGGGTGCTGTTCCTCCAGGGCTTTGTTCTCCGCGGTGAGCTTAGGCTCGTTGGTCGTAAGCTTAAGCACCACCACAGCTACGAGCATTATTGCCGCGACTATTATGAACAGCGGCTGATAGTTTACGTGGGCAAGCCCCTCGGTCTTGGACTTGGGGTACAATACGGAAGTTATCCCCAGGTAGATTATTCCGCCCAGGGCGCCCATCAGGTTGATTATGGCGTTGGCTTTGGAGCGCAGCGGCTTGGGCGTTACGTCCGGCATCAGAGCTACGGCCGGGGATCTGTAGGTGCCCATCGCTATGAGCAGAAGCCCAAGCAGTATTACGAACACCACTACCTTTCCGCTCGCGGGCGCCGCAGCGTAGCTGTTGTCCAGGAGCGGCAGTATGTTCATAAGAACTATGGCGCAGGCGGTACCAAAGATTATGTAGGGCATGCGCTTGCCTATCTTTGTGTTTGTGCGGTCGGACAGAGATCCGAAGAGAGGAAGCAGGAACAGAGCGAGAATGTTGTCCGCGCCCATTATGACTCCGGAGATCGTCTCGTTCATGTGGAAGGTCTTTGTAAGGATCAGGGGCACTATGTTGTCGTACATCTGCCAGAATGCGCAGATGGACAGGAATGCCAGTCCTACCAGTATGGTCCGTTTGTTGTTGAGCTTCATTGCCGACTCCTTTACGGTTCGTTAATTGATAATTTTACATCTTTTCTATTATATCACAAAAACAGCACGGAGGACGGTCCTATGCATCATTTGTATAAAATGGGGGATATTGAAACAGATAAGGCTTGTGCGGACCGGCAGTCCGCCAGCCGGAGGATCTGTGCGGTTACAGCTCTCCGGCCTTTAGCGCCTCCAGAACAGCGGTTATGTCCTTATAGATGTAAGTAGGGGCAACGCCGTTTTTTTGGCAGTCCTCTGCCTTGCCTTCGCCGGAGAGCACAAGGATGGTGTCGATGCCGGCGTTATTGCCGCATGCTATGTCCGTATAGAGGCGGTCGCCGATCAGGACGGTCTCTTCCGGGGCGGCTCCGTATTTCTTAAGCGCGGAATATACCATCTGCGGCTGAGGCTTGCCGATTATGACAGGTTCTCTGCCGGTGCAGACCTTAAGGCTGTGGATGACCAGGCCCACGTCCGGCTCGTTGCCGTTGTCTGTGGGGCAGACCAGATCCGGGTGGGTGGACACGTAGTCCGCTCCCATGTCCAGAAGGCGCACGCAGTTTACCAGCTTTTCGTATGTAAGCTCCGTGTCGTAGCCCAGAAGGACTGCAGGAAGCGCAACTGAATTACAGTTGCTGGGTTCCCCGACTTTCCCGCGCGCATCGAAAAACGCCGATAGCTCTTCATTTGCAAGGACTTTCAGCCCCGCTGCGCGCAGCTGGCTCTTAAGGTTCTCCGTGCCGCAGACGTAGTATGCTGCGGGGGGATCGTTCTCCTTGCCCGGCGCGAAAGGTGCGTAGGTCTTCTTAAGGTAGTCTATTGTGGCGTCCGTGGATGTAAGGAATCTGTCCGGCGTCTGGGGGATCCCCAGGCGCTCCATCTTGGCCAGGTAGCCCTCTATCCCTCGCGAGCTGTTGTTGGTAAGGAAGGCATACTGCCCGCCGCTTGCGCGCACCCACGTCAGAAACTCGGCGGTGCCTTCGAAAAGTTGATCGCCCAGGTACAAAGTGCCATCCATGTCCAGTAAAAACAGTATCTTCATCCCATGGCCTCATATTCGCTGCGCAGGATGCTGTAGACGCTAAGGTCCATTAAGCCGGTGTTGTCCGTTGCCGCCTGGCGCAGAGTGCCCTCGTAGGTTAGTCCGCACTTTTTCATTACGCCGCCGGAGTTGGAGTTGAACACGTTGTGGCGTGCCTCCAGACGGTTTACGCCTACTTCGTCGAACATGAAGCGTATTACCGCCTCGAAAGCTTCGCTGGTTATGCCCTGATGCCACCATTTGCGGCCTATGCAGTAGCCGATGCTTACGATGTCGCGCTCCTCTACTACGGCAACAACGGAGATGGAACCGATAGGCTCTCCGAGCTCCTTGGGTACTATCGCCCAGGTGTAGTTGGACGGGTCTTTGTATTCCTCGACCCACTGCTGGAGCTTCTTGCGCGTGCCCTCTGCGTTTTCGTAGGGCGGCCAGGTCATGAACCTGGTTACCTCCGGGTCGTTTGCCCAGTTTCTGTACATGGCCTCAGAGTCGTTTAGAGTGAACTGCCTGAGGATGAGACGCTCGGTCTCCAAAGTTTTAGTGCCTTTGTGGTTCATGATGGTGTACTTCTGTTAAATAAAATTAACGAATGTAATTTATCTTATGTTAATTTGCTGTGTTTAATGGGTCTGCTCCTAAGATCAGGGATCTTTAGAGACCGTTCTAGGATGTCAAAAGCCCGGCTTTGTCTCCGCAAACGCCGCCATCAGCCTAGCCGCTGCTTCTATGTCCGCGGTGCAGCAGACTTCCTGCGGCGAGTGGACGTAGCGTACCGGGATGGATACGCCGCCGGTCCAAACTCCGCCGGCGGTCTTGCGCATTTCTGTACCGTCGGTGCCGCCTTCCTGCAGAACATCCGTCTGCCAGGCGATCTTCTTTTCATCCGCAATGGCTTTGAGCGCGGCCACCATCTCCGGGTGGCAGATGACGGACTTGTCCATCACCTTTATCGCTGCGCCTTTGCCGGGGATGGTCGTACCCTGGTGCCTGGACTTGGGTTGATCGTCCGTGCGGGTAGCGTCGCAGACTACGGCATACTGCGGGTCCACGCCGAACGCCGCGGGCTTTGCGCCTCTGCGGCCTACTTCTTCCTGCGTCGTAAACACGAAACAGCAGTCGTAAGCGGGCTTTTTAACAGCCGCGAGCGCCAAAAGCTGCGCAGCTGCGCCGGCTCTGTTGTCCAGATACGGCGAAACTATTAGATCGCCCGCAAGAGCCCTTGCCGGTGTGTCGAACACGGCCATGTCTCCCTTTTGGACCAGCTTTTCGGCCTCTTTGCGTGATGACGCGCCTATGTCTATGAACAGATCGTCGATCCCGGGCTTATCCGCGCCGGTGTCGCTGTAAACGGTGCCAACGGTGCCGTTCGCAAAGCGGACGGGAATGGCTTTAAGGTCCGTAGGCTCCACCAGTCCTACCACTCCGAAGCGCAGCAGACCGTTCTCTTCTATGTATGTTACGATAAGCCCTAGGGAATCCATGTGGGCCGCGAACATCAGCCTGGGAGTGCCGGCCTTTGCGGCAGCGGGCATCTCTGCGCCGGCCTTTGCCTCATTAAAGTTATCGGCCTTTGCGGCGCCGCGCTTGCCTGCCGCCTTTTTAACGACGATCAGGTTTCCCATTACGTCCGTGTACATCTCGTCCGCAAAGGGCTTTGCAAGCTCCGCGATCTTGTTTCTTATTTCTTCCTCGCAGCCCGACGGCCCGAAGCAGGCGTTAAGTTCCTTAATTGTATCAAGTATCTGCATGTTTAGATCCTTCCGGACGCCACGGCGTCTATGAACAGTTCCGCAAGTTTAAGTCCTTGCTTAAGATCCGAGATCTTTGCTACGCTGTTGGGGCAGTGGATGCTGCGCACAGGGGCGGAGATGCTTGCAACTCTAACGCCCGAGCGGCTTCGCTGTACGGCTGCCGCGTCCGTGCCTCCGGCTATCCTGCCCTTTATCTGCCATGGCAACTTATTTTCAGTTGCAAGATCACGCAGGCCTTCGAACAGCTTCCGGTCGTATATGGAGCCGGCGTCCATGAAGCCCAGCACCGGACCGTCGCCCAGGCGGGTCACTTTCTTGTGGCCGTCAACTCCGGCAAGGTCCGCGGAGGTGGTTCCCTCCAGGATCAGGGCTATGTCCGGAGCCACGCTGTAGGCAGCCGCGGTGGCGCCTCTGGTCCCTACCTCTTCCTGGACGGTAAACACGAAGGTAACGTCCATCGGAAGGTCCTTTTCTATAAGTTTAAGCATTACGGCGCAGCCGTAGCGGTCGTCTATGGCCTTGGCCTTAATGAAACCGTCGCCTTTGCCGAAACGCACGAAATCGCTGTGGAAAGCGATGCTGTCTCCTATGCTCACCAGCGACTCGGCCTCAGCCTTGTCCTTTGCGCCTATGTCTATGTACATGGAGGGCCACTTGGGGATCTCCGTCCTGAGCTCCGCAGGCGTCTGGTGAACAGCTTTAAGTCCGGTAACGCCGTTCAGTTTCTTTTCACCCACGAAGACGCGTCTGTTGAACACCACGCGCGGGTCTATGCCTCCTACCGGGGCAAATCCAAGATAACCCTTTTCCGTAACGCGCGTCACCATGAAGCCGACTTCGTCCATGTGGGCGGCTATCATAAGCTTCGGCAATTTATTGCTGCGGGAAGGCGCGGCGGACTGCTTAGGATCAGCGTTGCCGTCTGCGCCGCAGGCCGTGCACCTCTCCGATGCGTGCTTTACAACTATAAGGTTGCCCATGCGGTCCGTTCGCACGTCATCCGTGTGTTTAAGCGCGCGGGCCTTTATGTATTCGCGGACTTCGTCCTCGTTTCCGGAGATGCCGTTAAGAAGGCAGAGGGTTTTAAGCGTTCTCAGCATTCCAGGGCCTCCTTTCCGGGGTCTTCGGCGTAAGCAGCAAGAAGCCTTGCGGTAAGCTCCACATCCGCAAAGTCCAGGCACTCCGTGGGGGAATGCATGTAGCGCAGCGGGAACTCCACGATGGCAGACGCCACGCCGCCCTTAACTATGTGCATGAACCACGCGTCCGTTCCGGATCTGCCGGGTGTCGCAACGCGCTGAACGGGTATCTGTTGCTTTTCCGCAAGAGCGGTAAGGCGCTTCTCCACGTGTCTGGTAAAGTTCGGCCCGACTTTAAGCAGCGGTCCTTTTCCAAGGTCCGCGAAAACTTCCGGCGTGGAATCCGGCACCGCTGCCTGACCTACATCTATTGCGATGCAGACGTCCGCGTCCGTTTCGTACGCCGCCGCGGGAGCGCCGCCCTCGGAACGTTCTTCGCCGGAACTTCCAATAAAATATACGTCCCAGGGGAGTTGTTTGTCCTTTATTAGCTCCGCAACGCGGATAAGCGCGGCAAAACTTGCTCGGTCGTCCAGGGTCTTGCTTACGTAGCGGTCGTTAAGAAGGTCGAAGCCTTCCGTGCGGAACACCACAGGCGTTCCTATGGGTATCTCGCGGACAGCCTCTTTCTGGCTGAGACCTACGTCCACACGCAGGTCCTCCTGTTTAAGCGCTTTGGACATGTCCTCTGCTTTAAGCACATGAGGCGGCTGCACGGATACTACGCCCAGCCTGGGCGGGTCCGTAAGCACCATAAGGTCCCTGTCCGGCAGAACGCGCGGGTCCAGCCCGCCTATCTGCCCTATGCACAGGAAACCGTCCTCGTGACCTGTAACCACAAGTCCTACTTCGTCCAGATGAGCCGCAAGCAGCAGCTTGTGAGCGCCGGGAATGCCGCAGCGCTTTATAGCCACAACGTTTGCCAGCGTGTCGATGCTCACCTCGTCCGCGTAAGGCGCTATGGCCTCTGCTGCAAGACGTGCGACCGGACGCTCAAATCCTGTGGGCCCGAAGGCTTCGCATAATTGTTTTATGTATTTTTTTATTTCCATAGATCCTCGGGGTAGAGGCCTTCGTCGGTCATCTTTCTCATGGCCGCGACTACTACCGGACGGTCTTCCTTGTAGGTAACGCCGTACCAGCGGTCCGGAGCGTCCAGCACCTTGACCTTTGCTTTGCCCTCGGCTACAAGGTCGCTGGTAACGATGGGGATGAAGAACTCGCCCTTAAGCGGGTTATTCTTGAGGATCTTTTCCAGCTCCACGGGGAACCTTTCCTTAAGTTCCTTCATGATGCTGGGGGTAAATCCGAAGAAGTTCATGGAAACGGGTGTTCCGGGCGCTACTTCTGTCCAGGTCTTGCCGTCGTCTTCGGTAAAGACGATCTTTCCGTCCTGCCACTGGATCTTAGTGCGCTCGTCCAGGTGCTCCAGATATCCGTCCTTGGTAACGCAGACGCCGCGCGCTACGCTGCCGTGCTCTGTAAGGGTGTTCTCTATGTAGTAGCCTGCCATGCAGTAGTCGTAGAATTCTCCGTCCTCTGCGTTTTCCAGGTAGTTGTACATGTTTCTGAACACCTCGCGTCCGTAGTAGTCGTCCGCGTTTATAACGCCGAAAGGAGCGTCTATAAGATCTCTGGCTGCCAGGATGGCGTGGCCGGTGCCCCAGGGCTTTTCGCGGCCTTCGGGGATCTCGAATCCTTCCGGAATGTCTGCTATCTCCTGGTAGGCGTACTTGATGTTAAGGTGCTTTGCGGCGCCGCGCTCCATGATGGCCTTAAAATCGTCCTCTATGGAGTGTTTTATAATGCATATAACGTCTTCGAACCCGGCAGCTTTAGCGTCGTAGAGCGAGTAATCAATGATTATCTCACCGGCGGGGCCTATGGGGTCGATCTGCTTAAGTCCGCCGTAACGGCTTCCCATGCCGGCGGCCATTATAACGAGTATGGGTTTTTTCTTCATGATGATCCTCCATTGGTTTATATTTACAACACTTTATGATATACTAATCGCAATGTTTTTACAAGAAAGGCGGACACAATGGAAGAAAATCTGCAGACAAAACCCGCAGCCAAAAGATTCAGCAGCGTAAGGATCATAAAAATAGCGCTTTCCGTAGCCGTTTTCGCGCTCATAACCTGGCTTATGATGACGGGAAGAATGGAAGGTTTCGACGCGGCGGTCCAGAAGTTCTTCTTCGGCCTGCGCCGCGACTGGCTTACAAAGATACTGGTGCCGTTCTCCTACAGCGGCAACTGGCCTGTGCCCACGGTCATCTGTGCCATTCTGCTGCTTTTCCGCAAGACGCGTTTTACCTTCGGAATACCGATGTCCTGCACCTGCCTGTTCTGCGTAGGCATCTACCAGGGGCTTAAATACACCTTCTGCAGACCCAGACCGGACGTTTCCGTGCATCTTCTGGTGCAGGACGGCTGGAGCTTCCCCAGCGGCCACAGCCTTACAAGTCTTGTGGCGTGGACCATGCTCATCTTGCTGTTCGCTTACTATTACAAGACCAAGGGCGCTTCGCTTCCGATCTACAAGAAGCATCCCCAGCCCGCCGAGGCCTATATCCGCAGCAACGGCAAGCGCAAGCTGGTAAATACCCTGCTTATACTCTACATAGTGTTCATGGGGCTTTCCCGCATCTATGTAGGCGTTCACTGGCCGAGCGACGTTCTCAGCTCCTGGGTGCTTGGCATCGCCGTGATAGAGATAGTACAGGCGGTGTTCCTGTGATGGACCTTAAAAACCACAGAGACCGCATAGACGCGATAGACGATCAGCTAACGGCGCTCTTTAAGGAGCGCATGGAGATCGTCTCCAAGGTTGCTGAATATAAAAATGAGCACGGTCTTCCGGTAACGGACTCCGCGCGCGAAAAGCAGATCCTTGAGGACCGCACCGCAGACGCTGGTGAGCTTAAGCCCTACGTCCGCCGCTTCTTTAAGCACATCATGAAGCTTTCCAAGGAGTATCAGAAGGAACGCATAACAGACGAAGAATAAGCAGGTACAATACCAGCCACAGCAGTTAAGACCGACAGTCAGTAAACAAATGGCATCTGTCTATGATACATATTTATAAGCCCTGCATCGAATGCAGGGCTTTTTGTTTGCTTAAAACGGCACACACTTTAGTTTAAAACGGTACAGTGACGCTCCGGATCTGTTGACGGTCTGCGCAGGTTATGCCATTATCTGCTTGCAGGTCGGCTCGGTCAGTATTATTGCAGGCATCCCCCAAATCTGTATCGAAAGCGTTTTTAGAGCCGAAACTGAAAGACCGCACTTCCGCCGGTCAAAGGCACCGACAGCGGAAATGCGGTCTTAATTTGCTTTGTTGCTTAGGCCTAAAGTGCCCCAGTCCGCAGTACTATTTCTCTACCAGAGCTATGTACTGGATGGATGTTACCACGCCGTTCTCGAATATTATCAGCAGCTTGCAGTTCTCGCTGGTGTAGGTGGCGCTGGTGGCGTCCTTCTCGAAGTTTCCGTAGGCCTTCTTAACGTCCTCGGCCTTGGACCCTATGGCAATGCCTTCCGGGGTCTCCACGGTGTCGTCCCTCAGAACTACGCCGCTAACCAGATCCTTGTCCTTCTGGGCGTAGGTCATAAGATCGAATCCGCCGTAGGAATAGATCTTGTCCATGCCGTCGAACGCGCAGCTGGGGGCCTCGTAGCTGTTCTTATAGGCGCCCAGGGCCTTAAGCAGAGGAGCAGCTTCTGCCTTCATGGAGATGGTGGTGCTGCCGCTCTTAAATACGTAATCCTTAGTGTTGCTGCCGCTGTTGTTTGGGGTCACGCTGTTGCTTCCGCTTCCGCAGGAGCAGAGCGCAATGGTCAGCACCATCACAAGGGCAACTGCCGCAATAAACTTTCTTCTCATATCCTTTTCCTCCTTCGATCGGCCCGGGGACCGATTATCTTGCACCCCTTTGAGCCGGCGGTCAGCCGCCCGCGGGGATGATCATTAACTGTTACTTATAACGCGTTACGGCGCCTTCTTCGCGAAGCTGCTTGTACTGAGCCTCTTTCATGAATTCGTAGAACTCTTCGCGCTCAGCCCACTTTGCTGCCAAAGCAGCGTCGGACCTTCTGTCTTCCACGCCGCACTTTTCCTTAAGGTACTTGCCGAACCAGGCGGAAAGCTTCTCCGCGCCGGAAAGGTTGAGGTGCAGGCCTGCGTCGTATGTATCCGTATTGTAATCTATTCCGGTCTCGTCTGCAAGAGCATAGAAGTTAATGTATTCCAGACCGTACTTTGCGGCGTAATCCGCCACCTGCTTGTCCCACTGATCGTACCAGGCGGGGTAGAGCGACGGGGCCTTTATCAGCACCAGCTTTATGCCCTTCTGATCGCAGGTCTCGCGTATCTTGTCCAGGTACTCCCAGCACTTGGGGCCTATGGTGTAGTCCGGAAGCGGCACGGGATCCGGCACCTGTCCGGCGGGCTTGGCGTCCACGCGCATAAGGTATCCGTTGTGCGACAGCTTCTCGGTTTTGAACAGGTAGTTTATGTCCTCGGAGCTAAGCTCGTTCCAGCGGGAGTGGAATCGCAGCAGCGGGAAGATGTAGCTTGCTACGGTCTCTTCGTCCGTCATGGAAGCCTTTACGGCGTCCAGCTTGGTTTTAGACCACTTCATGCCGTCCAGGGTAAGGCGGTTGTAGGCCTCGTTCTGCGGCTCGGCGTATTTCATGGCCAGCACGTTGAACACCACTACCTTGGGCGTCTCGTAGCGCAGCGTGTCCTCCAGCAGGTAATAGGACTGCCAGGTGAGCTGCTGCGGAGTTCCGCGGATGTAGCTTGTAATGCCGTAGTCCCGCCACAGTTTTACCGGCGAGAAGTTGGTGTATACTTCGCAGTCCCCTATGAACAGCACGTCGTTGTTTCCGGCGTTGGCGTAGTACTCGGAGGAGAGTATGCCTTCCTCGTTGGTAGTCGCGTACTTGGGCACCAGGAGCTTCTGCAGCATGAATACAGTAGCAGCAAGGAGGACGACGCATATTACTATCTTTACGATTCTTTTCTTCATGGTCCCTCCTTTCCTAGAACTGGTTGTATATGAACTGCGTGGCGTCGAAGCCTATGCCGTAGGCACCGAACACCAGAATTACGATTATGAGCACCCAAACGATCAGATACCTTGGAACGAGCGGCTTTTCGGCAAGCTGCTCGGCCACGGGCTTCTTGCCCTGAAGTATCCCTACGATCAGGAATATGACTATCGCGACTGCAACTATAATATAGTCGCGCACTTCCAGCCCCAGTTTAAGCATGCCGCCGGAGAACATCTCGCTCCAGCCTTTGCTGCTGAAGATCGTGGGCACCATGCGGAAGGTAAGCGGCACGTTTCTGTATACGTCCAGCACACGCAGGAACGCCATCAACCAGAAGGTGCGGAACATCTGGAACACGTCCCAGCCCTTGGTATTGCTGAACGCGCACTTTTCGTGGAACTTTGCGTAGAGCGGCTCCAGCTCCTGCGAGATTATTATCACCAGGCAGTTTAGCAGTCCCCAGACCACGAAGTTCCAGGATGCGCCGTGCCATATGCCTGTGGCCAGCCACACAAGGATTGTGGACAGGTACACCGGCACCCTCTTGCCCAGCTGCGGCCCCAGCTTGGCTCTGGACCACTTGGACACCTTAAGCATCCATTTGCTTACGGATACCGGGTAGAAGATGTAGTCCTTGAACCACGTTCCCATGGTTATGTGCCAGCGCCTCCAGAATTCGGTGATGTTCTTGGAGAAGAACGGTCTGTCGAAGTTCTCCGCAAGATCCACGCCGAACATCTTCGCGACGCCTATGGTTATGTCTATGCCTCCGGTGAAGTCCGCGTAGAGCTGAATGGTATAGAAGAACACCAGCGCCAGAACGTAGCCGCCTACGTATTTGTCCGGATTGCCGGCTATTCCCGTAACTACAGGAACCAGCCTGTCGGCCACTACCATCTTCTTAAAGAAGCCCCAGACGGCCCTCCATGCGCCCTGGGTTATCTTCTGAGCCTCAAAATCGTGCTCGGAGTAGAGCGTCTGCGAAAGCTGGTCGAAACGGCTTATGGGGCCCTGCACCAACTGCGGGAAGAAGGTTACGAACAGCGCAAATTTGGCGGGGTTGAGCTCCGCCTGGTATTTGCCTCTGGAAACGTCGATAATGTAGCCCATGCTCTGGAAGGTGTAGAACGAGATGCCCATGGGCAGGGCGAAGCGCAGGAACGCTATGTCCGTCTTGAACAGGGAATTGATGGTCCCTATGGTGAAATCCGTGTATTTGCAGACCGCAAGGATGCCAAGGTTAAGTATCAGGCAGCACACCATAAGGCGGCGGGCCTTCTTCTTGGCCTGCTCCTTGCATGCTTTCTTGTCTTCCTTTGTAATGTCCGGGGTGTCCTTAATGTACGCGTCGCGCGCGGCGTACTCGTCGTGGATCAGCTTGCCCGCGAACCACGTGGAAAGCGCAGTTACTGCAATGTAGATAAGGTACTTGGGGCTGGCGAAGGCATAGAAAACCAGACTCCCCGCCAGAAGCAGCACCCACTGGAAGCGGCGCGGCAGCGCGTAGTAAAGGATGAACAGTATTAGCAGGAACAGTAAGAATCCTAAAGATACGAAAGACATTATTCGTCCTGAAGCTTTTCTACCATTGCCCAGAGGGCCTTAGCGGAGTTGAAGTTCTCCGGGATTATCTGATCCGCGGGCACCGCAACGTCCATCTGGCTGTTGAGTTCGGTGATTATGGATATTATATCGAACGAATCGAGTATTTTATCGTCTATAAGCGTAGTGCAGTTCTCGAAATCCACGTCCGGTCTAATGTCGCTGAGTATCTCCATCAGTTCTTCCATTTTATATCCTCCCTTTGATGTCCGGGCTCTGCCCGGTCTTTTGATCGTTCTCAGTTGGTGATCCGCGCTTGTGCGCTAGTTATATGTAAGTACGTATTTGCCGTTCTTGTACTCCACGTGCACCGGCGTGGTGTCCGGGGTCTTGGGGTAGTCTTCCTTTACGCGGTTGTAGTATCCGGGACGGACGTCCGTGCTGAACCAGTCCAGCTCGGCGTCTGTGCCCAGGAAGCCCACGTAGTTCCTTATGTACAGCGGCACTGCGTCCACATGGTACCACTTTCCGTCCAGTTTCACCATTACCCAGAAGTGGTGGTTTACGTAGGTGCCTATTACTTCCTTTATCTCGAAGCCCATGGCCTCCGCCATTGCGCGGAATCCGCAGGCGCAGGTGTAGCAGTCGCCGGGCTTGCCGTCCAGGCACTTTATGGCTTCGTTTACGTAGTCCGACTGGGTGTGGCCGTTCTGGTACTCTATGTGCTCGCGTATCCACAGGAACGCCGCGTAGAGCTTTTCGATGTCCGTCATCTCCGGCTTTATTATCTTGGCCAGCAGAGCGTCCACCTTCTTGTTCATCTTTTCGATGTTCTTGTAGCCTATGGGCTGCTCTTCCACCTTAAGGTTTATGGAGACGCTGGCACTGTTGCCGCAGAAGTCCGTGGCGGTGTAGGTGACCGGGTATATGCCTACCTTATCCAGGTCCACCTGGGTGTTGTCTATGGAAAGCTTGGGCTCCGGATCCATGTTGTCCGTTACCGTTACGCCTGCCTTGTAGGCTATGGTCTCGCCGATGTAGACAGTGCGGTTCTTTACGCCCTCTATTACCGGGGCTTCCTTGTCGTCCACCAGCTCCAGCTTTACCTTGACGGTGGCGGAGTTCTTGCCGGCGTCCGTGGCGGTTATCTCCACGTTCTGGACCGCCGTGGACTTGAAGTCCGGCTTCTTGCCGAAGCTGAAGGTGACCGCTGTCTTGTCCTCGCAGGAGGTTATGAAGTCCTCCGGCTTAAGCTCCTGTCCCAGCGCTCCTTTGCGGTCCTCCGCCGTAACGACCGGAGGTATGGTGTCCTTAATTATGAGCCTGGACGTTAAGGGGAACAGTCCGCCTTTTATCTTTACGATCTTGGTTGCCGGAACCGTGGTGTCCAGCCCCGACAGATCCGTTGCAAGGGTGTATTTGTCCGGGTTGCGTTTAACGAAGGCCTCTATGCCGGGGATGGGGTCTCCGGCTTCGATGACTACTCTTTTGCGCACGTTTATGTGCGATATCGCCGATATCAGCAGCACCGCCAGTATCACGACCAGCACGAATGCGACTACGTATGCTCTTTTCTTAAGTTTTACCTTGCGCTTTCTGCGCTTCGGCGTGCTTCTTCTTGTTTCTGCCATCTATATGTCTCTTTTCGGTCGGTTTTATTTTGTATAAGTATGGTTTTCTACTATATCTATAATATGACAGCTTATTATATCACAAGGTGTTGATAAGCGCAACGAAAGGCGCTGTGAGGTTTCTGTGACGAAGCAGCGTTGCTGTGCTTGTTGGAGTGGGCCCGGCAGGCTGATCTTTCTCTGCCCGCTCCGCGGCTTCACGCCGAGCCTTTCCGATGCTTTTTATCCGGTCGGCTCGTACCTAACGGCCTCCCGGAAAAGCCTTAGCGGAAAGTCTCTTCTACCGCTCCGAAGCGCTTCGAAAGATCAGCCCTGCCGGGCCCGCCCCTTTTAACACGGTAACGCCGCTGCAGCGCACGAAAACCCGCATGCCTCATCGTGCACTTGAGAAAACACCTGAGGGGCTATATAATTAATATGATATGCAGAAAACTGCTGTGCTTCGTAAACGCATAGGCCGGGAAGGCCGGAAACTGCGCCCGCGGAGCAGCGAAACGATAAAAACAGGGAGTCAGAGACATGGAAAGATCGGTGCTGGGACGTCTGGACAGAGCGGCAAGGCTTTGGCCGGACAAGACTATGCTTAAGGACAGCGAAAGATCGCTTACTTTTTCGGAGTTCAGCGGGCTGACTAAGCGCATCGGAACGGCGCTTGCGGAAAGGACCGCGCCCGGAAAGCCTATTGCGGTGCTGTCCGGAAGACATGTGTACACGCCTGCCGCGTACCTTGGAATAGTAAGGGCGGGCTGCTTCTACGCGCCTATGGACGGGGACGTTCCCAAAGCCAGGCTCAACCAGGTGCTGTCGGTGATCGACGCGGATCTTATGGTAGTGGACAGGGATCATCTGGAAGTGGCAAAAGAGCTGGAATTTAAAGGCGAACTGGCTGTTCTGGAGGATCTTGCGGAAGCGAAAGCAGACGATGCCGTGCTGGCCGAGCGCGAAGAAACGCTTATAAACACCTCGCCGCTGTACGTAATATTCACCTCCGGCTCCACCGGAAAGCCCAAGGGTGTAATAACCTCGCACCTTTCGCTCATGACCTACATAGACGCCGTCGGCAAGGTCCTCAGCATAAATGAGACCGACATCTGCGGCAACCAGGCACCGCTGGACTACATTGCCGCCATCCGCGACATTTACTTCCCGATCAGCTTCGGAGCGACTACGTACATAATCCCCACCAGCGAGGTATCCATACCCACCACGCTGTTCGCCACACTCAACCGCGAGAAGATAACTTCCATATGCTGGAGCGTCTCTGGGCTCGAGGTACCCGCAAAGATGGGCGCGTTCAAGGTCTGCAAGCCGGAATTCATAAAGAAGGTCTGCTTCTCCGGCTCCGTAATGTCCTCCAAGCTGCTTCGCATGTGGCAGGACGCGCTTCCGGACGCGCTGTACGTTAACCAGTACGGCCCCACGGAGACCACCGCGTCGTGCACATACTACGTGATCCCGGGCAAAGTGGAGGAGGACACGGTCCTTCCCATAGGCAAGCCTTACGACAACTACAAGATAATTCTGCTGAACGAGGACGGCACACAGACTCCGCGCGGCGAGATAGGCCAGATCTGCGTGGGCGGACCGGCGCTGGCGCTCGGGTATTACAACAACCCGGAGGTGACAGCAGCTTCGTTCATAACCAGCCCGGTCAACGGCATGTACGGCGAGCGCATCTACAAGACCGGCGACCTTGGCCGCTGGGCGGAGGACGGCGAGCTGGAGTTCCACGGCCGCATGGACAGGCAGGTAAAGCACTTCGGGCACCGCATAGAGCTGGGCGAAGTGGAGGACGCCGCAAGGCGTGTGGACGGCGTGGAGAACTGCTGCGCGCTCTACAACAAGGAAAAGGAAGTCCTGTGGCTGTTCTACGAGGGCGCCGCGGACTCCAAAGCGATAGTAATGTACTTCCGTGAGAACATGCCGGCCTTCATGGTACCGCGCAAACTTAAGCAGCTGGACAAGCTGCCCGCGCTTCCCAACGGCAAGACGGACATGCAGGCGCTGAAGGGGTACTTCTAGATTGCAACTGAATTTCAGTAACACAAAACGCGAGTCCTCTTCGGACCCGCGTTTTTAATTGAAATTTCAACGATCCTTTAGCCCGAGTACAGGTTGTTGGTGGAGAACTCCGGCTCGCAGGTAGCGTCTATGCCCAGATCGTGGAATATCTGATCGTCGCGCCTGGACAGGATCGCCGTGCAGTGGGCCTTGCACCCCCTAAGCTCCACCAGCTTGTTTACCGCCAGACCCGCCATCGGGTTTACTGCGGCGGACATTGTAAGCGCGGTAAGGACTTCTTCTATGTTGAGGGAGCCCTTCTGCTTGTTGAGTATGTCTGTCTTAAGGTGCTGTATGGTCTTGAGGACTTCCGTGGAGATCAGCTGCATGTCGTCCGGGATGCCGCACAGTGCCTTTACGGCGTTAAGAAGCATTGCCGCGCCTGCAACCATCCTCTTGGAGCTGCGTCCGGTTATTATCCTGCCGTCCGGAAGCTCTATGGCCATGGCGATAACGTTTTCGTAGCGGACAGGATCCAGGCTGCGCTTAAATTCTGCGTAATCCAGAGCCGGCTTTACCACCGGGCGGTCCGTAGGCACTGCGCCCACCTCGTCCATCAGCAGCTTGGCGCGCTTAAGGCAGTCCTCGTCGGTCATGCCTTTCTTGTATTCCACGCTGGCGATAAGGTAGCGCCTTATTATCTCCTGGATGCTGGCCTGACGGCAGACTTCGTCGTCCGTAATGCAGAATCCTACGCGGTTAACACCCATGTCCGTGGGCGATTTGTATTCGCTTTCGGTACCGGAGATCTTTTCCAGTATCCTCTTAAGGACGGGGAAGGTCTCCAGGTCCCTGTTGTAGTTTACGGCCGGCGTGCCGTAGGCCTCCAGATGGAAGCTGTCGATCATGTTTACGTCCTTAAGGTCCACCGTTGCGGCCTCGTAGGCGATGTTTACGGGGTGCTTAAGCGGCAGGTTCCATACGGGGAAGGTCTCGAACTTGGCGTAGCGCGCCTTTATTCCGCGCTTGTTCTCGTGGTACAGCTGGGAAAGGCAGGTGGCCAGTTTTCCGGATCCGGGGCCGGGAGCGTTTACTATAACTAACGGTTTTGTTACTTCGATGTACGGATTGGCACCGTAGCCCTCGTCGGAGACTATCGTATCCACATCCGTGGGGTATCCTTTGGTAAAATAGTGCTTGTAGGTCTTTATTCCGCGGCGCTCCAGCTTGCTTATGAAGGAGTTTACTGCGGGCTGGTCTTCGTAGCGGGTTATCACCACGCTGTTTACCGAAAGGTCCCAGCTGCGGAACATGTCGATAAGGCGCATTACTTCCAGGTCGTAGGTGGTGCCGAAGTCCTGGCGGGTCTTGTTTGTGAGGATGTCCCCGGCGTAGATGCAGATGATTATCTCCGCCTGATCCTTCATTTTGGCAAGGAGCTTTATCTTGGCGTTCTCGTCGAATCCGGGCAGAACACGCTTTGCGTGCTTATCCTGCACCAGCTTTCCGCCGAACTCCAGATACAGCCTGTCGCAGCTGCGGCTGTCTATGCGCTCCAGTATGTAGCGGGACTGTTCTTCCAGGTACTTTTCCGGATCAAAACCGAGTTTCATGATGCGCCTCCGTATAGAAAAAATACAAGAATTAGTATAGCAAAAAGTGCTTGCAATATCAACGCCTCGTTGTTATAATTATCGAGCATTTGAATATAGGAAATGCCCTCTGCCGCGGGGGAGTACCGCGGCCATTCAGACCACAGGGAGGAGAAAAAATGAATAAGTACGAACTGATGTTCATTATCGATCCTGTCTTAGAGGACGACAAGAAGGACGCTGTTATCGAGACCGTTAAGGGTATCATCGCGGCGGACGGCGAAGTCGCCGAAACAGACGTGTGGGGACTCAGAAAGCTTGCTTATCCTATCCAGAAGAAGACCGAAGGCTACTATGTAGTAATGCAGTTTGCAGCCGCTCCGGAGCTTCCCAAGGAACTGGACAGAAGGCTCAGGATCTCCGATAACGTAATGAGACACATCATCGTTTCCAAGGACGAGAAATAAGAGGTGAAGGCATGAATTCGGTATCTTTGATCGGAAGACTAACAAGAGATCCCGAGGTGCGTTACGGCGCAGCCAGCCAGACCGCAGTTGCTCGTTTTTCTATTGCCATCGACAGAGGCAGAGACCGTGACGGCAACGACCGCGGCGCGGATTATCCGAACATCGTATGCTTCGGTAAGACCGCCGAGCTGGTCGAGAAATACCTCGGCAAAGGCAGACTTGTAGGAATTACCGGACGCATCCAGACCGGTTCCTACGAGAAGGACGGAAAGAAAGTTTACACCACGGAAGTCCTTGCGGACAGAGTGGAGTTTTTAGACAGGGGCGACCGCACGGACAGCCAGCAGGGAAGCTTCAGCACCCCGGCTCCGGCACCGTCCATGCCCTCCGTACCGGAAGGCTTCTCGCAGCTTACGGACGACGACATCCCCTTCTAAGAACAAAGACAGAGGAGATAATAACAAATGGAAAGAGAAAGAAAACAGAGAAAGAGCTACACCGGCCACAGCAGAAAGAAGGTCTGCCAGTTCTGCGCAGACAACACTGCCGTTGTAGACTACAAGGATGTTGAGACTCTCAAGAAGTACATAAGCGAAAGAGGAAAGATCCTTCCCAGA
The DNA here is from genome assembly GCA_024689865.1 of Clostridia bacterium. GTDB lineage: Bacteria > Bacillota > Clostridia > Peptostreptococcales > Anaerovoracaceae > RUG13409. Next base: position 56,168 of record JAILDA010000022.1, read on the forward strand.
AGGATCACCGGCACCTGCACCATGCATCAGAGAGCAGTCACCACTGCAATCAAGAGAGCCAGGACCGTTGCGCTTCTGCCCTTCGACGCAGACCTTAACTAATGCCTTGACCGCTGAGCCGCGCTGCGTTGCAGCATACGGCGTTTAAGGCGGAAAAGCCCCGGACAGATCGGGGCGCAAATGCAGAAAACGAAGACCGGAGCCTTATGGTTCCGGTCTTTTCGTTTGACAAAGAAGGCATCTGCCTTTATTATTCTTGTAACGCATCAGAAAGGAGCAGGAAGGCTTTGGCCCGAGTACTGAATTTCCTTATAAATCAGATAATGCCCGGCGTCATTCCCGCGGTGGTACTGGCGATCATAGCGCTTATAGTTTGCCTTGCCCGGAAAGCCCCGCGCGCGAAGACGGTCTACTGGACGCTTCTTGCCGCGTACGCGGGTTTCGTAATAGGCGAGACCATACTCAATCCCTCCTTCGTGCCCGGCGAGTACAGCAGCGGAGTAAATCTGGTGCCTTTCCGCGACCTTATCTATTACACGCGCCGCAGGCTGAGCTGGTATTTCTGGCAGGCGCTTCTGAACATTGTGCTGTTCTTGCCGTACGGCGTGTTCCTAAAGATAGGCAGGAGGAAACTATGGGTGTCCGCGCTGATCGGCTTCGGATCGTCCCTGCTTATAGAGGCGGTGGAATACATTACCAACAGGGGCGTCTTCGACGTGGATGACCTGATCCTTAACACGCTGGGCGTTGTGATAGGGTATCTGCTGGCGGCGCTGTTCTTCCGGATACGCCGCGGCAAAGCGGAGCAGGAACATATATAGAGAACAAATAAGGCCGGAACCCCAGGGTCCCGGTCTTTTTTACGGCGCAAAAATCAACCGTAAATAGAATATAATCAATTTTCTAGTTATTTACTGATCCGCGGCATTGTTATATCATCTAATCGCGGACCGCAAAAGAAACAGCTTCAGACAAAGGACAAACAGCAAAGCAGCGGCGCAGCGGAACACTTTAACCGCGGCGCGGCAAAACAGAAAAGGAGGTGCCGGAATCATGAAGTTCGAATACAGACTGAGCAGCATCGGATACGGAAACATTCCGGATCTGGTCGTCCCTGTTTCAGAGATACATCAGATAGTTCGGCTGAAGGACAAGGATCCGGACGGCGCTTTCGCCGCGGAAGCGTTGCTCAAAAAATGCGTCATCATATATACCTCGTACTGCGGAAGGCGGCAGATGCTTGCCGAGCGCGACTTCCGGGCTCTGGAAAAGCAGCTCGGGGAGACAGGCGAACTGGTCATTTCCTGCGTGGAGGCGGGCGACGCGCCGGTCTACAGAGGCAGGTACGTCTCCGACAAGGAAGAGGAAGTAGGATTGGTCTTCAGAGACCTTACAGCAAGGAGGGAGTAACAATGGACAATCTTAAAATAGGAAGCTACATCCAGCATCTGCGCAAGAGCGCCGGAATGACGCAGAAGGAGCTTGCGGACAAACTGAACATCTCGTTCCAGGCGGTCTCCAAGTGGGAGACCGGCGAGACCCTGCCGGACACGGGACTTCTGCCGGAGCTTTGCAAAGCGCTGGGCACAACGGCAGACAAGCTGCTTAACGGCGGAAATGTTATGCCGGTAGACCGAAGGCCCATGTACCTGGCTGACGTGGAAAAGGGCTTTGAGTACCTGGAAAAGATGGGCGAGCTCCTGGGAGAGGACAGCACGTTCTGCACCGGGATGATAGAAGGTATCAACAAAAAGATGAACATCGACATCCTCGGCTATCTTAAAGTCCCCAACACGCGAGAGGTGCTGTATGCCGAGGCGCTGATCCAGGGCATCCTGTCCGGCCGCATAGTTGACATGGCCGAGGTGGAGGCCGGGCTGCAGAACAAGCGCATGGTGGAAACTATCCGCGATTACATTTCGAGGGCGGAATAGAGGCGTATAAACTGATCGCGCATAACGAAAAAAGACCGGAACACACAGGATCCGGTCTTTTGTTTTGTTATTGGTCAAGCAACTGAAGTTTAGTTGCCAAGCGCTCATTGCTTTAAAGATGGTTGATATTTCAGGCATTTACGGTCCTGAACGCGGTCCATCCGCTTCTGCGCAGCTTACGGTCCTGAACGCGGTCCATCCGCTTGTTACGGTCTTTTGCGCAGCGCCCTTGCTATGCTTATCACCACTGCGAACAGCACGCCGGCCACAGGCCAGATTATCCAGCTGCGGTCCCAGCCGCTGAGGAAGCTTATGGCCAGGAACGCCGCGGTAACGACCAGCCAGTACGCCCCGGCGATAACTCCGTCGCGCTTGCTTTCGGCTTTTTCCTCGCGGGTGTAGTCCCCCTCTTCCAGCAGCGCCTTAAAACCGCCCCAGATTATGCAGCTGCGCACTATCAGCAGAACGCCTACGGCTATCATTATCAGCAGCACGCATACCGCGATGGTTCCTATGATCTCTATCCTTTCGCTGTAGTTGAACAGCGATGCCATGGTAACGGGTACGGCGGCCAGCACGCAGAGCACTATGCCGACAGTCAGTTGGGTACCGAACGCTCCGCGGAAACGCTCGCGGCGCTCTTTGGCTATGCCGCTTACTCCGTAGGCCGTCTCGATGGGTTCTTCTTCTATGTATCTGAAGCGTTCGCCCTTAAGGAATGTGGTGATGAAGATCGCCACAGCGCATCCTACCATTATAAGGATCACCGGCACGCCTATTCCGGCTGCCACGGCGTCCTTTATCTTAAGAAGGCCGGTCTCGCTTGCGCCAGCAAGGAAGATCAGGAGCACCGGTGACAGTATGCAGAGCATTACGCCTATGGCCGTGCGGCGCGAGGACCAGCTTTTGAACTCCAGGTAATCGGAGGCCTCTTCTACCGTTACTACCCGGGCCGCCGGCTCGTCGAAGTCCGCTTCGCCCTGGGCCGCGGATATTTCCAGTTCGTCCTTAAGCAGCACGTCCGTGCTTACTCCGAAGATCTGCGACATCGTTATTATGCGGTTCATGTCCGGGATCGCCTGCGCGCTCTCCCATTTGGATATGGACTGACGGCTGACGTTCAGTTTTTCCGCCAGATCCTCCTGGGACCATCCGTTCTTCTTTCTCAGTTCGATTATCTTGTCTGCAAGTATCATTTCTTTTCTCCTTTGACGTTTCTTTACGGCTGCTTTGGGCTTACGCTCCGGTTTTCCCTTAAGGTCTTTTGCCTTGCGGCCCGCAGCTCTTGTTTACGCCAAAATTGTACTTTACGACGCGGTGGCAATCCATAAACCGCGCTTGGAAACTACGCAACCGGCAGTTGCAAAACAGTGGAAAACGCGCATTTTTCAGGTCTTTTCCAGCACACAGACGGCCATGCGGACGAAATTCTCCTTAATGCCGGGGATCTTAGCCAGGGGAGCAAGCCAGCCTCGCAGCGGCTTTTCCTTGTAAAAGACTACACGCAGAGACCCCTGCGCAGGAGTGCCGCCGGTTTTTCCGGATCCATGTGCAGAAGGTTTACCGGTATCTCCGGACCCTTGCGCCACGGCTCCGTCTGCAGCTGCGGACATTTGTGCTGCAAGCTCCTCCCGTATCCGCTTAAAACGCTTCAGCGTCATCTTGTTTATGTAACTGTTTTTAAGTGCGCCGTTTTCGTCCTCGGAAAGGCGGAACGCTATGCGCTCCGCGCCGCTTACAGCGGTCTGCCCGTCCAGCTCTTCCGCCAGCAGCCGGTACGCCTCCAGGCATTGCTGTTCCGGGAACAGTCTGTGCACCCAGGGAATGCCAATCAGGTCCGAAAGGTGCTCGCCGTAGGGGTGCCCGTACGGCGGAAAGTTCATGAAAACACGTCCGCCCAGTCTAAGCAGCCTTTTGCACTCAGCAAGGACCGCCTCCGGGTCCGCCAGATGCTCGAAAGCATCGTTCATTATTATGGTATCGAAGCTTTCAGACGGCAGTCCCGTGTCCGACGCGTCCGCGCAGATAAAGCGAAACGATCCGCGGGCGGCTTGGTCCGCGCCGTAAGGATCCAAGGTCCCTCGTGCTGTTGGGTCCGCACTGTAAGGATCCCGCGGACGCTGCTCCTCAGGATTCGTCCCTATCCGTTTGCGCATCGCGAAGGCTTCCGCCTGATCCCGGTACTTCTCCAGCAGATCCACTCCCGTAACGTCCGCAGCCCATTTCTCCGCAAACCAGACGCTCTTGCCGCCGGCTCCGCAGCCAACGTCTAGGACCTTCTTGCGGAACAGAATGTCCCCGGGCGCGTAGTACGGCGCAAAGCATGCCAGGGAACCGGCCGCATGTTCGTATTCCCACTTCGCGTAAGCCAGCGCGTCGCCGCTCCTGTCGTTGAACGGGTGCTCCGGCAGGCGGAACCGCTTGTTCAGTTTAAGTATCGTTTTCACGGACATACATGCATTATACCACAATTTTCCGTCCCCCAAGCCGCCCCGGCTGTGTTATTATATAAAGTAGGAATTAACTCTTTACGAAAGGAGCATATAATGATCTACACAAAAGAAGTTGAAATGATGTGCCCCGTCGCCAAAGGCGCCAAGCACGACCCGGCCCCCATCCCGGAAGAAGGAAAATGGGTAAAGGTCAAGCAGATCGGGGACATCTCCGGGTTCACCCACGGAATTGGCTGGTGCGCTCCTCAGCAGGGCGCGTGCAAGCTTACGCTCAACGTTAAGAACGGCATCATAGAGGAGGCTCTGGTGGAGACCATCGGATGCTCCGGCATGACCCACTCCGCCGCCATGGCCGCGGAGATCCTGCAGGGTAAGACCATACTGGAAGCCCTCAACTCGGACCTCGTCTGCGACGCCATCAACACCGCAATGAGAGAGATCTTCCTGCAGATCGTATACGGCAGGAGCCAGAGCGCTTTCTCCGACGACGGCCTTGCTATAGGCGCCGGTCTGGAGGATCTGGGCAAGGGTCTGCGTTCGCAGATCGGAACCATGTACGGCACCAAGGAAAAGGGCGTACGCTACCTGGAGATGGCCGAAGGCTACGTTACAGGCATAGCCCTGGACGAGGACAACGAGGTTATCGGCTACCAGTTCGTTAACCTCGGCAAGATGACCGACTTCATAAAGAAGGGCGACAGCCCCAACGAGGCCTGGGAAAAGGCCAAGGGTCAGTACGGACGTGTTGCGGACGCCGCGCGCATCATAGACCCCAGAAAGGAGTAAGGCCATGGCACTGTTTGAATCCTACGAAAGAAGAATAGACCAGATCAACGCCGTCCTTAAGAAGTACGGGATCGCGTCCATAGAGGAAGCAAAGAAGATCACGGAAGACGCCGGACTCAACGTTTACGATCAGGTAAAGAAGATACAGCCCATATGCTTCGAGAACGCATGCTGGGCTTACACCGTGGGCGCTGCGATAGCCATCAAGAAGGGCTGCCGCAAGGCATCAGACGCCGCAGCCGCTATAGGCGAAGGCCTTCAGTCCTTCTGCATCCCCGGCTCCGTAGCTGATCACCGCAAGGTAGGTCTGGGCCACGGCAACCTGGGCAAGATGCTTCTGGAAGAAGAGACCGAGTGCTTCTGCTTCCTGGCCGGCCACGAGTCCTTCGCAGCCGCGGAAGGCGCCATCGGCATAGCCGAAAAGGCCAACAAGGTCCGTACCAAGCCGCTGCGCGTAATACTCAACGGTCTGGGCAAGGACGCCGCGCAGATCATATCCAGGATCAACGGCTTCACTTATGTGGACACCCAGTACGACTACAAGGCAGCCAAGCTGAACATAGTCTACGAAAAGGCGTATTCCAAGGGTCTGCGCGCAAGCGTACGCTGCTACGGCGCGGACGACGTTCAGGAAGGCGTTGCGATAATGCACTTCGAGAACGTGGGCGTTTCCATAACCGGAAACTCCACTAACCCCACCAGGTTCCAGCACCCCGTTGCCGGCACCTACAAGAAGGAATGCATAGAGCAGGGCAAGAAGTACTTCTCGGTAGCCTCCGGCGGAGGAACGGGACGTACACTGCACCCGGACAACATGGCCGCAGGTCCGGCTTCTTACGGAATGACCGATACCATGGGCCGCATGCACTCCGACGCCCAGTTCGCGGGCTCCAGCTCCGTACCGGCTCACGTAGAGATGATGGGCCTTATAGGCATGGGCAACAACCCGATGGTAGGCGCTACCGTTGCTGTTGCAGTAAGCGTGGAAGAAGCCGCAAGGGCAGGAAAGTTCTAAGCATAAACGTTAACGAGCATTGCCGCCGGACCGCCTGGTATCCGGCGGCATAGTTTTTTAGGACAGTGCGGCACCTGTGTCGTGTGGCGGCGCTCCGGATCGGAGGACGGATGGAACACAAGGATTATGAACTTCAGGTCCCGGAAGGGTATTCCCTGGCATATCACATAAACGCGTCCGACAAGAAGACCGGCGTGCTTATGACAATCGGCGCTGTCGTCATAATGATCGCTGCCGTTGCTTTGGTGTTCCTCGGCATCCCCAGACCGTGGAGCTTCGGCATGTTCGCCTCGGACATCAGATACTTTCTGTTCTGGGCGGTATGGCTGGTCCTGGAAATTGCGTACATAATCCTGCACGAGCTTACGCACGGCGCGGTCTACAAGGCGCTTACACATCAGAAGCTGCGCTTCGGCATCACCTGGAACGCCGCGTTCTGCGGAGTGCCGGACATCTATACCTACAGGCGCGTGGCCATTCTGTCGCTGATCGCGCCGTTTACGGTATTTACGATAATATTCGTGGCGCTGGCGCTGTGGCTTCGCACGGTCAGCACTGCGTGGTACCTTGTGATCGGCATACTGTTCGCCACCCACATCTCCGGCTGCGTGGGCGACATGTTCATGACTTTCAAGTTCCTTACAAAATACAAAGATCCGCGCACGCTTATGCGCGACACCGGCCCCGAGCAGTGGATATATGTGCCGGAAGAGAGTTTACAGGAGTAAAAGATGCGTAAAAAGAGCTTAAAAAAATATACGGACTTTATAGTTAAGGAAGCGCAGGCGCTGCTTGCGGTGGATTCTCCCACCGGCTACACGGAAAACGCCGCGGCGTGGGTGCTGGAGGAGTTTAAGAAGCTCGGCTATGCCCCAAAGCTTACAGTTAAGGGCGGAGTACTGGTAAAGCTGTCGGACGGCGGAGCAGTATCGCCGATAAACGATGAATGCAACAATTGCTGCGATCTCCCGGCCCCGGCCGGCGGGCTTCTGCTCGAGGCTCATACGGATACTCTGGGCGGAATGGTAAGCAAGATAAAGCCGGACGGAAGACTGGAGCTTACCAACCTGGGCGGCATGAACGCCAACAACGCGGAGGCCGAGAACGTACGCATAGTAACCAAATACAACGGCATCTACGAAGGCACCTGCCAGCTGATCAACGCGTCCGTGCACGTAAACGGCAAGTACAACGACACCAAGCGCGAATGGTCCGCCATGGAGATAGTCCTTGACGAGCCGGTAAAGGAAGCCAAGGACGTGGAAAAACTTGGCATAGCCGTCGGGGACATCATCTGCTTCGAGCCCCGCACCAGGGTAACAAAGAGCGGATATATTAAGAGCCGCTTCCTGGACGACAAGCTGAGCGTCGCCATAATCCTGGGCTACGCCATGTATCTTAGGGACAGCGGCGCAAAGACGTCAAGACCGGTCTGGGCACACATAACCACCTACGAGGAAGTGGGTCACGGCGGAAGCGGTTCGGTGCCGGAAGGCGTTACGGAGGCTCTGTCCGTGGACATGGGCTGCGTCGGCGAGGGACTCTCCTGCACGGAGCGTCAGGTATCCATCTGCGCCAAGGACAGCGGCGGCCCCTACAGCTACGAGATAGTAAAGGGCCTGATAGACGCCGCTAAGCGCTCCGGCGCGGACTACGCAGTGGACATCTACCCGCACTACGGCTCGGACGTGGAAGCTACGCTGGCCGCCGGCTACGACGTTAAGCACGGCCTTATAGGCGCCGGCGTTTACGCGTCGCACGGCTACGAACGCAGCCACAGGGACGGCGCCGAGAACACGCTGCGCCTGCTTATAGGATATACGATATAAAGAAAAGCGGCCGCAAAGGCCGCTTTTTGCATGTATTTGCATTGCAGCCGGCGATCGGGAGACGGAAAATGGCAGAGAAAAAGACGCTAAAGCAGATGCTTAAATTCATACTGGTAAGCCTTCTGGCGTCCGCCATACAGCTGGTATCGGTAAACGTGCTGTTCTTTCTGCTGCGCGGCTGGACGCCTCCGCTTCCGGGTTTTCTGGCGTCCATATTTTCCGAGCAGAGCGTAGGCGCGGGCAACTCCAACTGGGGCTATGTGCTGCCGTTCTTCCTGTCCAATCTGCTGGCCAACGTAGTAGCTTACATACAAAACAAAAAGCGCACCTTCAGATCGGATGCGCCTAAACGTAATTTCGTCATATATCTTATAATTCTGTTCTGCCTGATACTGTTCTCCACCTGGCTGCAGGGCGTGGTGGCGGGCGCTTTGCTTGCAACTGAAAATCAGACGCTGCGGAATCTGGCGCCCACGGTGGCCATGGCATGCGCCGGAATGCTTCAGATGATAGTGCTCTTCCCGCTGGAGAAGTTCGTTCTGCTGAAGGAGAAGAAAGGCTGAAATTTCAACGCAAAATTAAAACGGCCTCCGGACACGAAAGCACCGGCGGCCGTATTTTATTGCAGTTTTTTACTTAAGGTATTCTTCCGCGGCTGCGATTATGTCGTCCACGGCGGCAAGCGCTCCGCGTCCCACGTCGCCGCAGGCCAGAAGCGCCTCACGGGGCTCCACGAAGGTGAATCCCAGATCTTTAAGCGTCTGTATGTTGCGCTGTGTTACGGGGTTGTCGTACATCATGGTGTTCATGGCCGGGCACACTATTACCGGCTTGTTTATGAACGCCGTAAGCACGGTGGTAAGCATGTCGTCCGCTATGCCTGCCGCAGCCTTGGCGAGGAAATTCGCCGTCGCCGGCGCCACTATCATAAGGTCCGACGTCTTTGCCAGCGCTATGTGCTGCACTACGGAGGGATCGCTGTCGTCGAAAACGTCCGTGTGGACCTTGTTCTTGGTAAGAACCTGGAACGTGACCGGTGCGATAAGCTTCTGGGCCGACTCCGTCATTACCGTATGCACGCTGAAGCCTTTCTTGGTAAGGCCGTTGGCTATGTCCGCCGCCTTGTAGGCCGCGATGCTTCCTGTTACTCCGAGTATTACGTTTTTCATGGCAGTTCCGCCTTTCTGTACGCCTGCTCCGGCCGGCTGGCCGACCGCAGTTTTCTGATCCTTAATTGCGCCGGCCGCAGTTTATTTCCATGCTGCCGCGACTGCCGCAGCTATTCCTTTTGCTATCTCCGGTTTGCCGGTGAACGTTTCCACTTTGCCGCCGCGGGCCATAAGATGCCCGACGTGGCTCTGCGCGCCGCCCTGAACGGTCTGATAGTCGTTTGCAAGCACAAAGTCACAGTCGTTCTTTTCCATAAGCTTCTTGGCAACGCTTAAAAGCTCGTCGTGCGGCACCTCATCCAGAAGTTTGAATCCCACGATTATCGCGTCCGGCGCCAGCTGACGCAGCTCCGGGATGATCTTGGGCGTGGGCTCCAGGAGTATTACCGGGTTGCCGGCGCTGCTGGGGATCTTGTTGTACTTGTCCCTCAGATCCGCCTTCTTTGCCAGCTTAAGCAGGGCTTCCGCCTCCGACTGTTTGGCCTTAGCGGTCTTAGCCGCAGGCTTACCGGTCTGAACGTCCGGCAGGTAGTCGTAGGCCTTCGCAAGCTCCTCCGCGGTGGAGGCCTTGCTTATGCGCTCTTCTATTACCTGCGACGCCAGCTTGTCCAGCTCGTCCTGCGAGGCGGTGCCGGCTATCTTAAGGGCTATCTTAAGCAGATCTTCCGCTTTTACCACCGCGCCGGTCCTGTAGTCGCTTACTGCCATGCTGTGTATGATGGCGTCCGGGGCGTACTGCGCACAGGCCTCGCGTACTGCTTTCTGCAGCGCGTCCGTGCTTGCGGCTTCTATGCAGACTGCCTTCTGCGTCTTTGGCAGGACTGCATTCTTTCCGTGGATGTAAACTATGCGTTCCACGTTCCTTCTGCGCGCGAATTCGTCCGCGATAAGGCTGCCCAGCGCTCCCGTGCCGGTGTTGGTGATGCTTCTTATGTTGTCGATGGGCTCGGAGGTTCCTCCGGCGGTAATAAGTATGGTCTTCATGGCTTAATAATACATAAAGAGCCCTTAAAAATCAAGGGGCGCAGGAATCGCGTCCTGCGCCTTGAGTTTTACTTGATAAGTCTGTACTTTTTGGCCTATTCGTCCACGCCGTAGTCGGAGAGAGGGTCGTTCTGTCTGTAGCCGTCGAAGAATCGTCCTATGGCCTGCGCAGCCTCCGAAAGGACCCCTACGTCCGGCAGGAACACTATGCGGAAATGATCCGGCTGCTCCCAGTGGAAGCCTCCGCCGTGGGTGAGCAGTATATGCTGGCGGTGCAGCAGGTCCAGGGCGAACTGCTCGTCGTTGTGGATGCGGAACTTCTTAACATCCATTTTGGGGAAGCAGTAGAACGCGGCCTCCGGCGTTGTGGTGTGCAGACCGGGGATGTTGTTTATGGCGTCCACTATGCACTTGCGCTGCTCAAAGACGCGCCCGCCGGGCACTACCAGCGCCTTAGTCTCTTCCTCCATGGAAAGCGCCGGGGCGATAAGCGACTGCGCCGGAACGTTGGAGCACAGGCGCATGTTGGACAGCATGTTTATGCCTTCCAGGTAGCCTTTGGCGTTCTGCTTGGCGCCGGAGATGCTCATCCAGCCCACGCGGTAGCCCGCCACCAGGTGGCTCTTGGACAGTCCGTTGAAGGTTATGCAGAGGCACTTATTTGTAAGGCTTGCTATGGATATGTGCTTCTTGCCGTCCATTACCAGGCGGTCGTAGATCTCGTCCGCAAAGATTATAAGGTCGTGCAGCTCCGCCATGCGCACTATCCCTTCCAGGATCTCCTTCGGATACAGCGCGCCGGTGGGGTTGTTGGGGTTGATGACTACTATGCCCTTGGTGCGCGGCGTTATCTTGCGTTCTATGTCCTTAAGATCCGGGTACCAATTCGACTTTTCGTCGCAGATGTAGTGTACCGCGGTGCCGCCGGCTAGGGATACCGATGCCGTCCACAGCGGATAGTCCGGCGAGGGGACCAGGATCTCGTCGCCGTAGTCCAGAAGGCCCTGCATGGACAGGGTTATCAGCTCGGAAACGCCGTTGCCTGTGTAGACGTCCGTCAGTTCAACGCCTTCTATGCCCTTCTTTTTATCGTATTCCACGATCGCCTGCCTTGCGGTAAGGAGCCCTCTGGAGTCCGAGTAGCCCTCGGTCTTGTCCAGGTTGGAGGACATGATGTCCACCAGGTGCTGCGGCGCGCGGAACCCGAACGTTGCCGGGTTGCCTATGTTGAGCTTTAATATCTTAACGCCTTCCGCTTCCATGCGGCCGGCCTCGTCCATTACCGGACCGCGTATGTCGTAGCAGACGTTGTTGAGCTTTACGGATTTTTCGAAGATGCGCATGGGCGTCCTCCTTTGTTATTCCTCCGCTTTCGCAGCGGCGGTTTGTGAGTCTCTGTGATCCCTGCGGGAAGAAGTTTGAGCAGCTTTGCGCTCCCTGCTGGCAGCAGATCGTGTAACTTCGCGTTCCCTGCGGGAACAACATGTTGTGAATTATCTTTTATTATATCATAAATATTGCGCACGGAGCACTTTTCAGGGCAGAAATCGGAGACCGATGTTTTCACCGAATATTCACCTGCATTTCTGCCTCCTGCGGTTGACGCCGCGCTCGGATACAGGGTAAGATAGATGCAGAAGATGCGGCACGCATCGATCTGCGTCGCTGTGCTGCATTAAAAAGGATCCGCCGCATAACGCGCCGGAGAAAACAGCAAAGGAAAACCATGAACGTAGCATTCTTTTTGACACTTAGAAGCAAGGTAACTTGCATAAACATAAACAGCAGCGTGCGTCAGGCGCTTGAGACCATGAAAAAACACGGCTATACCGCCGTGCCGGTGATAACGGACGACAACATCTACCTGGGGACCGTAAGCGAGGGCGATTTTCTGTGGAGCATCGTTAAACTGCAAAAGAAGGCCGGCGACATGGAGGAGGTAAGCATCCGCAAGCTGGAGGACGTTAAGATAAAGGACATACTCCGCAAGGACCGCAACCCTTCCGTGCCCATCACCGCAACCATAGAAGAGCTCCTTACCCGCGCCATGAACCAGAATTTCATACCCGTAACGGACGATCTGGGCTCCCTGGTGGGCATAGTAACACGCAAGACCATCATAAAGTACTGCACGGAGAACGGCGTGAAGGTGAAGTAATACGGCGTGCTGGCGAAGCAGAACGGCGTGCTGGTGAAATAAGACGGCGCCCTGGCGAAGCAGAACGGCGTGCTGGTGAAGTAGGGCGGCATCGGTAATAATGCAACTAAAAAACAGTGCGAATATACTTCCACGCTGTTTCTTTGTATAGCAAAACCCCGCGTCAGACGCGGGGTCGTTTATTTAAACTGCTTTGTTATTCTAATTCGTTTACGGGCAGCGTCGCCTTGTAGTTATAGACCGTGAAGCACATCAGGTCCGCGGTGCTGTAATAATCGGTCTGGTATATCAACGCGTAGATGTTCGCTTTGTAGTAGCTGTCCATGAATTCTTTGGCGCTCACCGAGACCGGCTTAAACCCCGGTTTGCATTTGATGAAGCTCATCGATACGCTGTATTCTTCGCGGCTCGGGGGATCTATCGCGGTAAGCACATAGCCTCTTAGTTTATTTGCAGTCTCCGTCACAGAGAAGCCTTCAAACACTGCGAAGTTGTCTCCGAGGTGGTATTTCATGTACGGGCTGCTCTCGTTCGGATCCATTACGAACAGTTCGTCGACAGCAAGATCCGGGCTTACGAGGTCTGCCGGCCTGGCAGGATCATAGGCCATGCGTCCGCTTATGTAATCCGGCAGCAGATGTCCTTCGATCGTCCCGTCGCCGACTCTCATGCCGCCTGCCCAGTCCCGCGCCAGGCCGTTGGTCCCGCAGAATTCCGTGCCTTCCTCAAACTCGAAATACACCAAAGTGTACCAGTCGCTCCCTTTCCTGACTATGAATGAACGCATGTCCAGAGGGATGTTCTTTTCTGCGGCTTCCCTTGAACTGTCGGTCTCCATGGCGCGTATCTCCGCACCGTTCAGGATCGCAAGGTCTTCGTCCTTAAGCAAGGATATAAGCTCTTCGGACATTCCGCTCTCAGCCAGTCGGGAGGCTTCCTGCGGCGGTACTGAAGACTTGTTTGTCTGCTCCCATTTTGTGGGGTAGGTGCTGAAGAAATGTCCGGCAGCGAAGATGACTGCAGCAACGGCGACTAAAGTGCCGGCCAGTGCTTTTCCGCTGATCTTCGGGGCGCAGAGCTCCATTGCATAGCCCGGTTCTTCCAGTTCCTTCATCAGACGGAAGAGCGCGTGCAACAGCAGAGCAAAAGCGCAGAGCATCAGCACTATGTAGACGAACATGTGGCGGATGTTGATGTTAAGCGTGTCCCTCAGGCCGAAGATCAGGCACATTGCCCTTAAGACAACGTACCACATAAGGACCCGCCACGCGTTTCCGGCATTTATGGACATGCCGGCTTTCTTTTTCACCTTCGCAAGCGCTATGTACAGGCAGATGATCATCAGAAGCATTATTACAACAGAGATCACTCCCAGGACGCTTCCGGCCTTAAGACGGCTCACCTCCAGAGGCACCGCAAAGCAGATAAGGACTATGCGCAGGAAGCACACTGCAAGCCCGGCAAGACACAGGATCCAGCCCGCGCGGAACGCCTTGTTTTCTTTTCTGAGCCTTTCGTAACCGGTCACAGCGATTATAAGTCCGACAGAGTTTACGGGTATGTCGAACGGCAGGAACTCCATTCCTATTACACTCAGTAAAAGGCCGAGGAGTATTGGCTTTATGGCTTTTTTCCAGGGTGTTACGGCTTTTATTACCTCCGCGGGAGCCTCGGCAGGCATTGCTGTGGAAAGGAGCCCGTCCAGGGAGGAGCTTATATTCAGTTCGAATGAATCACTCATTTGCGTATCCTTTCAGCATTTCTGCCAGTTTCTGTCTTATGCGGTACAGACGGCCTTCGGCTGCTCTTTCGCTGAGGCCTGTTTCTGCGGCTATCTGCGCCACGGACTGCATGTAATAGTACCGTCTGTAGACCAGCAGCCTGTCCTTTTCCGGGAGCTTCTCAACGGCGGCCCTTACTGCGGCTGCAGCGGCGTTCTTTATGGCGCTCTCTTCAGGGCCCGGACTGTCGGACTTTACATCCTCCGGGATCTCCTCGTAGGAATCGTGATCGGCCTTTCCGCGGACCATGTTAAGGGCGGAATTTCTTGCGGCGGCAGTAAGCCAGGACTTAAGGCTGCCTTTTTCCGGGTCGAAGCCTTGGAATTTCTCCCAAATTCTGCTCAGGACCTCCTGGATGCAGTCCTCGGTAAGGCCTTCGTCCGAGCCGCAGATCGGTTTTACGACGTAGCGGATCAGAGGGCCGTAGTGCTTTATCAAAAGCTGCAGTCCTTCCTGATCTTTGCCCTGTATAAGTTGTATTATGCGATCGTCTTCCAAATCTTTGCTCCGGGAAAGCCGGCGGGGGCGTTTATTCTGCGTAATTGTCCGCGAGGTCCATTATGAAATCGTAAAGGTCCCGCAACTGTTCAAGGTTCTTGATCTCCAGGTCGAAGAAGTTTTCCGGTCTCAGAGGTCTTTTAGCATTCGGATCTTCCGAGTAGGGCCGGCCCGCGGCCTGAAGATAGGAGTATATCGAAATGAAACGGTTATACTGAAGATTACCTACTTGGTACCTTATGTTCAGGCCTATGCGGTTATCGAAATTTGTCGGATATGACTTAACCACGTTCGATTCGGTATATGCTCTGGCGTTTACAGTTTTAAGCTTTTCGATCAGCAGCGCCTGACCCTCCGCGTTGAGCCGTATAAGCCGCTCGGGCTTGCCGTTTTCGTAAGGGATGATAAAGATATGGACGTCTGTTCTGGAGACGGATTCATTTGCATAGCCCATCTCTGCGACCTGGATGTTTTCGGCGTTTTCCGGGATCAGCGGCACGGGCTGAAGGAACCACACGAAATAGCCGCCTATGAGCATCGCCGCGCACAGGAACAGTATTACATAGAACAGATTCTTTTCTATCCAGCTTGGTCTTTCTTTCATTTTGCTTTCCGCGACCGTCCGGCTGCAGCGCTTAAGCGCCATTTGTCTCGGGTGCCTTTCGCTTTATAATACACCGGTTTACGCATAACCCCACGAAAAAAAAGATCGGTTGCCCGATTTATTTCCGGAGCACAGCAACTGAAATTCAGTGCATGCGTTTTTCGACCATTTTGGGGTTTGGCAGGATGTTGTTTTTACGAATTCTGACTTTTTGAGGATCTTATTTGCTTCCTGACAACACTTTTTCAGGATCATAGATATAAACGGCTCGAGGAAAATAAAAAAAGGCCGTTTTTTGTTGCGGCCGCAAAATCATAACTTGCCTTCATTTACTCTAAAGTTATTTGGATACTAGAAAAAACGGGTATTAGCTGTTCGAGTGTTGTCAATTAAGGCATTTTTCTGTCAAAAAGTCAGAAAACGCTGAAACAGCCTGGTAACGGGGTGCCTTTCGGTGAACAATACACGTGTTTTCGCAAAACCAAACGAATAATAAAAACCGGCAGTCCTTTATTTAGGACTACCGGCAGAATCCTTAAATTTCAACGCTTCCCAGCACTTCGCCTATGGATTCGTGGAATACAAGGTCTGCCTGGTAGTCGTAGGGGGTCTCGTCGCGGTTGATTATTACAAGCTTGCCGCGGAAGCGGGCCACGTAGCCTGCCGCCGGCCATACCGCAAGCGACGTACCGCCCACTATCAGGAGCTCCGCGCCGCGGATGTAACTGTCCGCCTTGTAGACTTCCTGATCCGGGAGCATCTCGCCGTAGAGGGTGACGTCCGGGCGGACCGTGCCGCCGCAATGCTTGCAGCGGGGGATGGTGGTCTCGCTCTTAAAGATGTAGTCCGCCGGGTACTTTGCGCCGCAGCGGCTGCAGTAGTTTCGAAGGGTGCTGCCGTGGATCTCCGCCACGTTTACGGAGCCGGCGCGCTGGTGCAGGCCGTCGATGTTCTGGGTGATTATCCCTGCCAGGAGGCCCTTCTTCTCCATCTCCGCCAGCGCGTAGTGGGCGCGGTTGGGCTTTATGCCGTGGGCGTCCAGTTTCTGGCGGTAGTATTCGTAAAAGACCTCCGGCTCGTCCTCCAGGCAGTCTATGCTTAAAAGGTACTCCGGCGAGTACTTTTCGAACTGGACGTCGCGGACGTTGTAGAGGCCGTCCTTGGACCGAAAGTCCGGGATGCCGCTCTCCGTGGATACTCCGGCGCCGCCGAAGAACACGGTCTTTTTAGAATCGCGGATGAGTTCGCTGAGATTTTCGTGTCTGTCCATTGCTGTACCTCCCGGGCCTGCGGGCGCGTCCGTTAAGCTTTACTATTTAATTATACACCTAATGAGGGATCAGAGGGCATCATCCTTAAACAGCGTCTTTCTGCGGGGAATGAGGATGGTGGCCAGCAGTTCGCCCAGAATGTAGCAGCCGACTACTTCGCCGGCAAGTATGTAGAGCATCTCCAGCGCAATGGGAACGTCCGTAAAACCGTAGCCGTAGCGCAGCACGAACGGGATTATGAGCGCGTTCGCGACTACAGCCGGGATGGGTACCAGCCAGCGGTTCCTGCGCAGAAGGTATCCAAGCACCGCTCCGATAAGTGTTGCAAGGCTTCCGAATATAACATCCATTATCACGCCCTGGCCGATTATGTTAGCAAGGATGCAGCCCACGAACAGCCCGGGTATAGCCGCAGGCGTAAACAGCGGCATTATTGTAAGGGCTTCTGCTATGCGGAACTGTATGGGTCCGTACGAGATCGGCTGGAAGATGATGCAGAGGACCACGTAGACAGCGGCGATTATGGCGCCGTGAGCGATCCTGCGTGTGGTTAAGAACTTCTTGTTCATTAAATAAAAAACTCCTTGTTTTTTTAGGATGGTTTTCAAGAGACATCCGTCATTCCTGCAAAAAAGCAGGTGCGGTAATGATACCACACCTGCTCCGGTCGTTCAAGACTTTTCAGTTCTTTACCCAGCCGGCCTTAAGAACTATTGCCTGCGGGTGCTCCCAGTCGCGGTCTTCCGTGGTCTGCGCGTCCGGCAGAAGCGGGAAGAAATCGTAGTAGGATATGAAGTCCACCTTGCGGCCTGTCTGATCGTACCAGCCTGTAAAGGTGTAGCCCTCGCGCTCCGGCACGGGCACTGCGGCCAGGTAGAAGTAGCCCTCGGATGCGAACGGCTGATCGCCCTCGAAGAGCCAGTCGTCGCCGTTGCCCAGGTTGAGTATCACCTGCAGTTTGGGCATCTGGTCCGCATGGGACAGCCACATTACGTGGATGTTGATGTAGCGGTTGCCGTCAGCGGCGGGAGGCACCTTCTCGACGTCCGCAGCGGTAAGCGTTGGACCGAGCGGCAGAACGAACTCCGGCACGGTGGCGTTCGGGTCGTAGCCGTGGTCGAACTCGCTGTTATAGTGAAGCACGAAGCCCTTGGCGTCCCAGTCATCGCCGGCAAATTCCGGCTCCGGAAGCGTAAGCTCCCTGAATCCTGCCTCCGGAACGGTGATGTGCAGCAGAATGTTCAGCCACGGGAAGTCCGGATCGTCGGCAAAGCGCTGGTCGAAGGTGTTGTTGTACACCGTGACCACTATGTTTCCGTCCGCCAGCGGGTAGCTCTCGGGCTCGTCCGTCTTGGCGGACATGTCCACTTCCTTTTCCGCGAATATGGTTATCTCGCCCCATTCGTAGGTAAAGGTAGCGTTCATGCGCACCGTAAGGTCGCCCTGAAGGCCGCTAACGAAGAAGGTTCCGCCTCCGTAAGGCTGCGACTGATCTATAGTTACAGGGTATTCTGAGCTCGAAGCGTTATAGCCGGTCTCGTCCTCTATGTACGCGTAGACCGTAAACGGATAGCACTCCGGGTCCGCATTCAGCTCGTAGCTGTAGTCCACGTGGGGCCCCATGCCGTTACCTGCCGGCACATATACCGCCTTGTCGATCAGGAAGTTCCAATCCGGAAGGACCTCTTCCTCCACCGGTCTGGACACCGCGATCCATTTAAGCTCGTCTTCTCCGGTATCCCAGCCTGCGTAGATGGTAAGCACCATGTCGCTGCGGGAATCGAGCTCGGTGGACTCCACTCCGCCTCCCTCGCGGGAGATGTCCTCGTAGATGTGGGCCGGGCTTGGCGTAAGCTCCGTCTTGGTGCCGTGGCTGTCCGTTACCTGGAAGAACAGATAGATGGGGAACTCCGTATCGTTATTATCCAGCGAGTATGCGTATTCCACCATGCTGTAGTTGGAGCTTGCGGCGCGCATTATTATGGCGCGGTCTATCGTTACGACAGGGTCGCCTTCTTTCCACGGACTTACCGGGAAGCTGTCCTCCGCGGCAGCAGATCCTTCGAAGAAGCCGGCAAATATGGCGGCAGCGATCACTATGGCTCCGGAATAGAGCCACTTTAAGCGGCGTCTTCTTCTGTTTGGAGGCTGCGGACCGCTGCCCTGGCCGAATTCGGGGGGCTTCGGCGCAAACTCCGATGCAGGTGTAAACTCCGGCGCAGGCTGAGAGAACTCGGGCGGCAGCGCCGTGTATTCCCTTGTTTCCATGTCGCGCTCCTTACTTGGTGTGGATGTCTACCTGCTGGAACGGGCACTCGACTCCCAGGTCTCTCATGCCCACGAACAGCTCGCGGTTAAGGAGCCTTGCGCCGGAATAAATGTTGCTCTCGTCTACTTCCACGATGAACTTTAGATCCACGGAGCTTGCGGACAGGGCGTCCACACCCAGATACTTGGGTTCGTTCTTGAATACGTCCGTATGATAGCCGTAGATCTTATCCAGCATGGCGGGGATCTTTTCCTCCAGAGCCGGGATGTCCGTGTCGTAGGGCACCGGGAACACTGCCACGGCCTTGGAGTTTTTGTCCGAGCGGTTGAGGATGTTCTTCATGTCGGAGTTGTTGATTATCTTTACGTTTCCGCCGGGGTCCGTAACGCAGGTCGTGCGTATTCCTATGTCCGAAACGGTGCCGCGGAAGCCTCCGACCTCGATTATGTCTCCTACGTTATACTGATTGTCCACTAAAATGAACAATCCGGTGACTACGTCCGCGATCAG